>JACQAP010000021.1:0-300000 GCA_016194905.1 Betaproteobacteria bacterium | reverse complement strand
GTCTCCGCCCATGTAGAGCGGCTCCAGTTTGGCAGCGAACGGCTTCCAGTCATAGGTCTCGAAACGGCGATCGTCCGGCGCGAGGATCACGCAGATGCGATCGATGGCGGGGTGAGTGCAAAAGCGGGCGATGGCGTAATACAGCAGCGGCCGGTCGCCGACCGCAAGATATTGCTTGGGCAGTGTTCCACCCATGCGACTGCCGGTGCCGGCTGCGGGAATGACGGCAAGATAGCGGGACATTGAGTCGGCGAAAAGCTCACATTATCGGCTGTCGGTCGAACCCCGGCAACCGCCGCCCAATAAATGCCCACGATCTTAATCCAACTTGACGCCCAAATGAATACGAATAGCATCGGCCAGACCTCTTCTGCTTCTGCCCGAACTTCCTGAGCGCAGTTCTGTCGGGCCGGTGAAGCGCCGGCTTCCACTATAATTGCGGCTCATTTCCAGGCCGCAACGATGCAACTGCCCCACCTCGCCCCCGCCTCGGGAGCGCGCACGAGACTTCCATTACTGCACGATTCCGCCGACGCACTGGCGCTAGCCACGCTTTTGCGCAGTGCCAGACCGCTGCTGATCCTGACCGAGACCGCGCAGGATGCCGAACGCCTGCGCATGGAACTGGCGTTCTTTGCGCCCGAACTGCGGATATTCCTGTTGCCGGACTGGGAAACGCTGCCTTATGACAGGTTTTCGCCGCATCAGGATCTGATTTCGGAGCGTCTCGCCACCCTTTATCAGATCACGCACGAAGCCTTCGACGTTGCCGTGGTGCCGGTCACTACGGCTCTTTACCGGCTGCCCCCCGCCAGTTTCATTGCCGGACACACTTTCTTCCTCAGGCAGGGGGCAAAGCTGCCGGCGGAAACCTTGCGCAAGCAGTTGAGCCTCGCAGGCTATACGCACGTCACCCAGGTCGTCTCTCCGGGCGAATTCTGCTTTCGCGGCGGCGTTATCGATCTGTTTCCGATGGGCAGCGCCCTGCCCTACCGCATCGACCTGTTCGACGACGAAGTGGACAGCATCCGCACATTCGACGTCGACACCCAGCGCAGCATTTACAAAGTCAACGACGTTCGGCTGCTGCCGGCGCGCGAATTTCCCTCCGACGATGCCGCACGCACCGCGTTCCGTGTCCGTTTTCGCGAAAAATTCGAAGGCGACCCGTCCAAGAGCCGGCTCTACAAGGATGTCAGCCAGGGTTTCCTGCCGGCAGGTATCGAGTACTACCTGCCGCTGTTTTTCGATCAGACCGCGACGCTGTTCGATTACCTGCCGCCAGGTACGCACATCTGCTTGCATCACGCCGTGGCCGAGGCCGTGCGGCAATTCTGGACCGACACGCAGTCGCGCTACAACCTGTTGCGCGGCGACCCGGACCGGCCGCTGCTGCCGCCGGCCGATCTGTTCCTGCGGGAAGATGAATTCTTCGGCGGCCTGAAACCTTTTTCCCGCATCGAACTGACCAGTGCCGCCACGACGACAGATCCCGGATTGCCGTCATCGACGAACGCTTTGCCCCCGGTGGCGGTCGATCGCCGTGCGAACAATCCGCTGTCGCTGTTGACTTCGTTCTGCGAAGGCTTCGAGGGTCGCGTGCTACTGATCTCGGAAAGTCTGGGGCGCCGCGAAACCATGCTCGGGCTGCTGCACGAATATCAACTGCGGCCGGTGGTCTGCGAATCCTGGTCGGCGTTCGAGCAATCGACGCAACCGCTGATGTTGACGGTCGGCCCGCTGCATGCGGGGTTCGTCGATCCCGACAACCGCATTGCCATCGTCACCGAGAACGAACTCTATCCATCCCAGGTGCGTACGCGCACGACGCGCGAGCGCCGCGTCGTCGCCGAAGGCATGCTGCGCGATCTTTCCGAGGTCAAGGTCGGCGACCCTGTCGTGCATTTACAGCATGGCATCGGCCGCTACCTCGGGCTCGCCACGATGGACCTTGGCGAAGGAGAAACGGAATTCCTGACCCTCGAATACGAAGCCGGCGACAAACTTTATGTGCCGGTATCGCAGCTTGCCGTGATCAGCCGTTACAGCGGCGCATCGGAAGAAGCGGCACCGCTGCACAAGCTGGGCAGCGGGCAATGGGAAAAGGCCCGCCGCCGAGCCGCCGCGCAGGTTCGCGACACCGCGGCGGAGCTGCTGAATCTCTACGCGCAACGCGCCTTGCGCCAGGGCTACGCCTTCAAGCTGAAACCGCACGATTACGAGGGCTTCCGCGAAGGCTTTCCCTTCGAGGAGACCGCGGACCAGGCGGCGGCGATTGACGCCGTGCTGGGAGACATGCAGAGCGGCCGGCCGATGGACCGGCTGATTTGCGGCGATGTCGGCTTCGGCAAGACCGAGGTGGCGTTGCGCGCCGCGTTCGTCGCCGTTGCCGATGGCAAACAGGTCGCGGTGCTGGTGCCGACCACCTTGCTCGCCGAACAACATTTCCAGACTTTCTCGGACCGCTTTGCCGACTGGCCGGTCAGGATCGCTGAGCTTTCCCGCTTTCGCTCGACCAAAGAGTCCTCTACTGCGCTCGCAGGGTTGGCTGAAGGACTGGTCGATATCGCCATCGGCACGCACAAGCTTCTATCGCGCGGCGTGAAATTCAAGAACCTGGGACTGACCATCATCGACGAGGAACACCGTTTCGGCGTGCGCCAGAAGGAACAGCTCAAGGCCTTGCGTGCGGAGGTGGACGTTCTGACGCTGACTGCGACGCCGATTCCCCGCACCTTGGCGATGTCGCTGGAAGGCCTGCGCGATTTTTCAGTCATCGCCACCGCGCCCCAGCGGCGGCTGGCGATCAAGACTTTCGTTTCCCCGATCGGCGACGGACTCATCCGCGAAGCCATGCTGCGGGAGCTGAAACGCGGCGGCCAGGTGTACTTCCTGCACAACGAGATCGATTCCATCCGTCACATGGAGGAACGCCTGACGAGGTTGCTACCGGAAGCGCGCATCCGTATCGCGCACGGCCAGATGCCGGAGCGTGAACTGGAACTGGTGATGCGGGACTTCTACCAGGCGCGCTTCAATGTCCTGTTGTGCACGACCATCATTGAAACCGGCATCGACGTTCCGACCGCCAACACCATCATCATGAATCGCGCCGACAAGTTCGGCCTGGCGCAACTGCATCAGCTGCGCGGCCGCGTCGGCCGCTCGCACCACCAGGCCTACGCCTACCTCCTGACGCCGGACGAAGATGCGGTCGGCTCCCAAGCGAAGAAGCGACTCGATGCGATCCAGATGATGGAAGAACTGGGGTCCGGATTCTATCTGGCGATGCATGACCTGGAGATCCGCGGAGCCGGCGAAGTGCTCGGTGAATCGCAGAGCGGCGAAATGCAGGAAGTCGGTTTCGCGCTTTACGCCGAAATGCTGAATGCGGCGGTGAAGTCGCTGAAAGCCGGCAAGGAGCCGGAGCTCTCGGGCAATTTCAATCTCGGCACGGAGATCAACCTGCATACGCCTGCGCTGCTGCCGGAAGCCTATTGCGCCGACATCCACGAACGCCTGGTGTTGTACAAGCGCCTCGCCAATTGCGAGATGCTCGAAGAACTGGAAGCGATGCACGAAGAACTGATCGACCGCTTCGGCCTGCCGCCCGGACCGGCCAAGTGCCTGCTGGAAACTCACCGGCTGCGCATTGCGTCGAAAGCTTTAGGCATCATGCGCATCGACGCCGGGCCCGAGACACTGATGCTGCAATTCATCCCCAACCCGCCGATCGACCCGGCCCGGATCATTAAACTGGTGCAGTCACGCAAGAACTACAAACTGAGTGGCCCGGATCGCTTGCGCATCGAAGCGAGCATGCCCGATATCACGGTGCGCACGGCACAGTTGCGATCGGTCATGCGCGAGCTAAGCTAAACGCCCGCTGGCACGACTGTCGCGACGGGAAGAGCCGTCGCGTCTTGAAGGCGCGCCAATCGCATACCTCATTTTCCCGGTGTGCATGATCGCTCTCCCTTCCACCGCCTCGCCAGTTTTACGTATCGGTCCATGTCTAGCAAGCTCTGCCTTCTCGTTGCGCTTGACGCCGCGACTACACGATGCCTGCAAGCAGGATGCATGGTGCCGCCTTGAGGGCGTGTTGCGCAAGCACCGACTCTTTGTCGGCCGACCTCGCAGCAACGCTTGTGTGCTCCGTTTTGTCCCACATCAGCTATTCGAAATGTGGAATGTCCTTGAATTAGCTCCAGTGACCTCTCAAGGAAATTTCTGCAGCCTCAAGCAATCCCGCAATTCCCGACCGGACTACCGCCCGACGCACCTAATCGAGCAGCTTGGCCAGTGCCGCCAGTTCGGCGGCCGCGTCGTCCTGCAGCGACTTGAGCGTGCTCTCGCTGGCCTTGGCTGCCGCTTGGTCCTGCTTGAAGGTCTTGGCGGCCTCCTCCAACTGAGCCTTCAATTCCGGGTCGGACTCCAGCAGGCGCTTCACGGCCGCGGTCTTGAGCACCGCGTTGACGTCCGAGCGCTGGCTGGCCAGCGCCTCGTAGCCGTGGCGGACGCGGGTGGTAGCAGCTTCCACCGAGGCACTCACCTGGTCGCGAAACGCGTCGAAGGCTTGGCCACTGACCGAGATGCTTTCGTCTTTCTTGAGCCCGGGCTGGTCGGGCACCAGCAGCACGGTGCCGGGCTCGATGCGTTGGAAGTCCACGTGCGGGTTCAGCTGCTGCAGATGTTGCAAGGTGACCTCCTTGCCGTCGGCGTTGCCGAGCAGCCGCGTGCCCAGGGTCTGCAGGTCGGTGCCTTGCTTGATGATGATCATGCGCATGGTGTTGATCCTTTGGTCGGCGCGCGTCAGCCGCGCAGGTTGAGCACATCCCACGGCGCGGGCAGGCCGCCGTTGATCAGGTCGATGTTGCCGGTGGTGATGTTGCCCAGCACCGTCGCGTTCTTCGTGTTGCCGCGTATCACGATGGAGTGCTCGCCGCCGCGCACCCGGTTGGCATTGACGATGGTCGCGCCGGCGGCGAGTTGCACCGCGGCGTTACCGACGCCGCGCAGTTCGCAGCGGTTGTCGCCGAACAGGCAGTCGCCGGAGGCGACCACGCGCACGGTCGGTTCCGTTCCGCGCGAGCCCAGCGTGTTGCCGAGCACGCTGACGCTGGCGGCGCCCGCTGACGCTGCCGGGGTACCGGTCGCGTCGCCCACCATGGTGGCGCGGTTGATGAAGGGCCGCTTCGCGCCCAAGATCAGCGTGGTATTCGCATCGACGCGCACCGTCGTGTAGACGCCGATCTTCGACACTGCCTGGTCGCTCCGCGGGTCGTCGATCTGCAGCGTGATGAAGCGGCCGCCGCCCTGGGTCAGCGTCTGCGATTCGCGGTCTACCTGGTTGTGGCTGACCTCGGCCTGCACGAAGGGCGGGCGCAGCAGCACGCCCGCGCCGATGCCGGTCTCGAAGCTGCCCGGCGGCGCGATGTCGGTGACGTCGTTGCCGCTGACGCGAAGCCGCTGCACGCCGGTACTGGCCACGCCCGCGCGCAGCGGCGACGTCAAGGCTGTCAGGCCGACACGCCGGATCGTGTTGCCGGCCACCGTGGCCGCCTCAGCCCGCAGCACGCCCACGCCGACGATCTCGGCCGCCGCGTCGGCTCGAGCGCTGCCGATGTCGGCAATGTGGTTGTTCTCGATCGACACCTCGTTGGCCCGCGCCTCGTCCAGCGAGACGATGCCGTTGCCGCACTGCTGGATGATGTTGAGCTTGATGATCAGCGCGCGAGTCGGCGAGGTGACGGCAATGCCCGCCTCCTCGAAACCGCTGATCTGGTTGGCCAGGATCTGGCATTCGTTGGCGCCGTCCGGGTCCAGCCCGGTGCGCAAGCTGATGCCCGAGCCGTTGACCACGCGGCTCGTGGACTGCACCGAGGCGGTCAGCTTGTTGCCCTCGATCCACAGACCGTCCACGCCGGCGGTGATACCCGTGCCGCTGACGTTGATGCTATTGTTGCAGATCTTCATCGACGCGCCCGGACCGCAGAAACCCAGCGCGGTAATCGCGCCTTGACGGCAGCCGATAATCTCATTGCCGTTGATGCGCGTGCCCATCAGATGCAGCACGTTGCCCGCGAGCGCCACCGCCTGTCGGTCGCACCACAAGAGGTTGTCGTCGATACGCAGCAGTGCGCTGAGCAGGAAGGTCAGCGGCTTGGGCTCGGGCGGCGCCGCCGGGTCCATCGCCTGCACCGCCACCGGCGCGACGATGACGTTGTCGCGGATCACCGCCGCCGCCACCGCGCCCGACAGCGCAATGCCCGCGCCGCGCGCGTCGTTGCTGCCCAGCACCGCGACGACGAGGCGCTGTAGCGACAGGCCCAAGGCCGTGCGCACGCTGATCGCCGAGGTGCGGCCCAGCGAGAGGATAGCCATGTCCTCGATGGCGAGCGCGATGCAGTTGGCGATGCTGAAGGCGCCGCCGGGCGTGACGATCAGCGTCGCCGCGCCCTGCCCGCGGATGCGCACCGCCCTCGCGCCGTTAAGCTGCACCGGCACCTTGAGCTGGTACTGGCCCGCGGTGAGGCACACGGTGCCGCCGGTGTCGCGCAGCCGGTCCACCGCGTCCTGGATCGTGAACTGGCCGCTGTTGTGCGACTCGCGCGTGACGCATTCGATGCAGCTGCAATCATGTCCTTCGCCGCGCGGCGGCCAGGGGTGGCGGCAGTCGGTCACCGTGTCCGCGCCCACGTCCCAGATTCCCAGCCGCTCATAGTGGTGATAGATGCCGCGCGGCGGCTCGTTGCTCAGGATCTCCACCGAGGCGTCGGCGCTGCGGGCAGCGAAGACCCAGTAGTCGCCGGCCTTGAAGCCCTTGGCACCGGTCGAGCCGAAGCTCACGGTGACGCCGTTTTCGAGGATCAGTATGCTGCCCGCTGCCGGCACATTGATGACACCGCTCGTCCCCGTATCCAGGTCCTGGAACACCGAGGTCGTGCCGCCTGCGCCCGTCTGCAGCACCTCGTGCTTCTGGTCCCAGCGCCGCACGCGCAGGTTGCAGTCCCGCGGGAAGTCCGAACTCGGGAAGGCCGCGGGCAGCATGTCGGCCGGCAGGGCCGGCGTGAAGGTGATGCGGCGTGCCGCCTCGTTGACGGTGATCTTGCGGATCTCGCCGCAGCGCTGCGAGAACTCGCGCGGATCGCCAGTGATCTCGACCCAGTCGTCGCTGTTAAAGCGCAGCACGTCGTCGCGGCCTAGTGAATCGAGCTCCAGCTCCGTGGCCGACACCATGCTCGCCACGCGGCTGCCCACGCTCGCGTTCTCGCGGGACCACTTGAAGTTGGCCCCGGCACCGGGCTGGCCGGGATCGTGGATCTCGACGCGGTAGGTCTGGTTCTCGATCCCCCGGTAGCCGCCGGTGGGCGGCAGCTCGCAAGGGTCGTCCGACGGCGGAACGTCGAAGGTGCCGGTGGTAAGGCGGCCGGTCGACGGTGCGATCAGCGCCGACCAGCCGGGCACGTCCTCGTCGGGCGAGCCGCAGGTGGCGTTGCCGGTGTCGCCGTCGAGCACACGCACCTGCCACACCGTCTGGCGGCGCGAACTGGTTTCCACACCTACCGCCACCTCCACCAGCGACGGGCGTTCGATGTGTGTAACCTCGCGGTCCCATACGTCGAGGTAGACCAGGTGGCGGCCTGCCTCGGGAAGCGTCGGCGGGCTGGGCAGGTAGGGCTGCGTCGCGTAGATGTAGAGATCGGCGAAGCTGACCTCGGCCATCTGGCCGTCGAAGAGCTTTTTCGCCGGGTCGGTGGACGGCACGCCGTGGTTCTCGGCCAGCAGGCCATCGACGTACAGCCGGCCTTTGCCTATCGACAGGCCGCCGGCCACCGCGGTGATCTTGAAGGCGTCGGGCGTGGTCGACGACACCGTGCTGCGGCCGAGGATGTCGCTGGCGGCGGCGCGCAGGCGCCGGTCGACGATGGCGACCATCTCGTTGAAGTCGGCATCGAGGACGACGCCGCCCTGTTTGAGCTCCACGCCGGCGAAGTCGAGCAGTGGGTTGCTGCGGATTCTCGAAAGGTCGGCACCCATGGCGTTCTCCCGTCAGTCAGTCGTTCGGTACGTTTCGGTTCAGGTCACGTAGAAGATGCCCGCGTGCAGGCCGAAGCGCAGGTATTCGTCGAGGCGGATGCGCAGGTTGGTCTCGCGCTGCGGCTGGTGCAGCGGATGCATCACGCCGATCTCGCCGCCGTCGCTCGCGCCTTCGCGTATCGCCCGGTCGGTGGCGCTGCGCAGTTGCGCATAGCCGGGGTCGCCGTAGCGCAGCGACGTGAAATGCGGCAACACGTCGGGGTGCTGGTCGTCGGGCACGCAGTGGAAGTGGCGTGGCAGCAGCGAGCCGTTGGGCGTGAAGCAAAAGCGCACGCAGCCTTCCTGCTTGCGCTCAACCCACAGCGGCGCGGCCCAGGTGTCGGCGGCCGCGAACTGCGCGAAGAAGATCGTGTCGGAAGCCAGCCGCATCAGCCGCACATGCAGCTTGCCGATGAACGTGCTGTCCTGGATGTTCATCTCGGCCCCGGGCCCGTCGGCCACCGTGCCTTCGTAGGCGATGGCCTCGGGCAAGCCAGCGTCGACGATGCAGTCGGTCAGCGAGATCGTCGTGTCTTCGTCAATGCGCAGCGGGCCTACGATGCACTGCTCCAGCGTAACCCGGGTGAACGCATGATCGACGACGAGGCTTGGCGCCCCCGGCGCCACGGCGCTGCCGTCGGCGTTCAGGGCGAGGCCCGGTATCAGCGTGCAGTGGCGTAGCACCAGCTCGCGCGGTTCGTTGTCACCGGCCGCGCTGCCGAACTGCAGTTCGGCGCCGCTGATCACGATGCCGTCGAGCACCAGCTTGCCGCGTGCGCCGATCTGCAGCTGCACCTTACCGCCGGCCACGATCAGCGGTCGCGCACCGTTGCGTGCGGTCACCACCACCTCCAAGCCGGGCGTGCCCGGCGCCACCACCGGATCGACCTTGAACACCGGCGTCTGCGCATAGGTCAGACTGTCTTCGATGACGAGCCGCCCGCCGCCCGAGATCGCATCGAGGTGCGCCTGCAGCGCTTCGGACCCGCTCGCGCTGCGCTGCACGCCTTGCGTCACGTCCGACGGGCTGCGTTCGTACTCGCCGCCGCCGATGGGTCGCGAGAAACCGCTGTGGAAGGTGGCGAGTACCGGTCCGGTCATGTTGCTGCCGAACAGCACGCGGCCCAGCCGCGGGTCGATCGAGATCTTGTTCGCGTCCAGCGTCACCTCGTGTGCCCAGCCGCCGGGCACGTCGCGCAGGTCGCAGACGCAGATGTCGCTGGTCGGAATGGGCACTGGCGGCAGAGCGGGATTCGCATTCGGCCGCAGCAGCACGACGCTCTCGTCGGGGCCGTAGTCGTCCGGCACGGTCGGGTCGGCGGCGGCTTCGACCGCGCGCACCATCAACCGTAGGTTGATCGGGTCGGGCACGTTGGCCGGTTCCGCGATGTGGGTGATCTGCGTCTCGGTGATCGGCAGGCGAAACAGCGGCTGGTCCGCGCCCAGCGGATTGAAGCGGAACTTGCGCGTCGGGTCGGTCGCGTCCGGGATCAGTGGCACATCGCTCAGCGAGAAGGGCTGCAGTCGCCACAGGAAGATGCCGACGTTCGGGATGTTGTAGCGCCCCGAGCCTGCCTCGGGCCGGCGCATCTCGGCCGTGTGCGCCACCGCATTGAAGGCGCCGCCTTGCTGCAGCATCTTGGTGGTGGAACGCAGGTCGGCCGTCACCTGCGCGTGCAGGCGGATGTGGTTCATGAACTGCGTGGTCGCGAGCTGCTCGAAGAACTCGACCGCACGCGCCGGCCAGTCGGTCACGTCGCGCGCCAGTTGCTCGAGCATCGCCGCCGTGCCCTTGCGGCGGCGGTAGCCGATGGTGTTCGCCACCTCGGCGCGCGGCGACGAGATCGCCGCCGCCACGCCGTGCAGCGGCCGGTAGCCGATGAGGTCGCCGATGTAGGGCGCCACCCATTCGTCGCAGGTCTCGATGAACTGGTCGTCGTAGAGCTGGTCGACGTTCTCCTCCAGCGCCTCGAACTCCTGCGCGATCAACGCCACCAGCGCGCGCAGCGGATGGCCTTGCTGCTCGTCGCGGATGCGGTAGACGGCGGGCAGCAGCGCGTACAGCCGCTCGGCATTGAGCGTGCTCATGTCATTTCCTCCAAGCGATCGAACGGCGCCGGATCGAGGGTCAGAAGCTCGGCGGGCAGGGCCACGCCGCCGCTCACCTGCATGCGCGACGCCAGCAGCCGCGTCTGCCGCGACGGCAGCGTCTGTGCATAGGGCACGGTGCCGCCGTACAGGAAGTCCAGGTCGACGGCAACGACGCCGGGCACCGTGTGCGCCGCAGCGATGACGTCTGACTGCAGCACCGGCTGGGCGAGCGAACGCGCGTCGAACGAGAAGTGCGCGTGCAGCGCGGCCTCCACCGCGGCAAGCAGCGGCTTCAGCTCGTAGGCCGGATCGCGCTTGACCTTGAGCCCGAGGCGGAAGGTGCTGGCCTGGTGCGGCAGCAGCGCGACCCACACATACGGATCGCCGCTGTTCTTCAGCGCGAGCAGCAGGTTGGTCCACACCGGGTTTGTCGTGGACAGCACCGTGCCGTCCTGCCCGGCCACGGTGATCGCGATGGTCGGCCCGCCGGCCAGCTGCAGCACCCGCGCCTGCGCCTTGGCGATGCCGGTGAAGGCCATCGCGAAGTCCTCGTAGTCGAGCAGCGACACCGCACGGCCCAGCGTGCGCGTGCCCAGCGGCATCGTGCGCCGTGCCTGGTCGGCCGGCTCGGGGTCGGTGCCGCTTTCGGCCGCCACCGGGTTGCTGACGCTCTTCAGGCCCAGCGGGCGCGTCATCAGCTGGGTGAGCTTGTCGGCCGCGACGTTGCCTTCCTTGCCTAGGCCCTGCCGGTAGTTGGTGCGCACGTTGTTCACACCGCTGGGCAGCCGCGCGCCATGCACACCGTCGCTGAACATGACCCAGGTCTTGCCCTGCTCGTCAGTGGTCAGCGCGTAGGCACGTTCGGTCGCGCCGCTGCCGAACAGCGTGGACTTCTCGGTCCATTCGATATCGCCGATGCGCACCGTCAGCTCGCTGTCGGCGCCGGTCTCGTTGGTGGCGCTACGGTAGGTGATCGGCGTGCGTTTCAACTCGAAGCGCTGGAAACTCTTGCTCGCGTCGCCGGCACCCAGCACCTGCGACACCGTTTCGCCGTGCGTGGCCAGCGCGACGTTGGCGTGCACGATCACTGTGTCGCGCTTAAACGCCGCCAACAGGGGCGGCGCGATGGTCAGCATCACGCCGTTGGCGTTGGCGGCAAGACTGGAGATCGTTGCCTCGTGCACCAGATGCCCGCTGCCGTCGGCCCGATCGCCGTGAATAATGAGCCGACGACCCGCCACCAGACCATCGGCGGGAATCGCTAGCGGCAACTGGTCACCGATCACGTCATCCACGACCGGGAACGGCGCAAGCTTGATTTCTTCGGACTGCGCGAAGATGCTGGTTTCGCGCACGAACTTGAAGAACTGCGTGTCCAGGTTCTGCCCCGACAGCGCGAAGCGCGACACCTTGCCGGAGATCGCGAACTCGCCGCGCGATACCTCGGCCGTGCCAGTCACTTTGTACAGCTCGACATAGGTGCCCGACGGGAAGCTCTCGTCGGGCCGATTGAACTCGCCCTTGGCCAGCACCAGCAGGCTGCCGCCCCTGACCTCGCTCAGCACGACGTCGGTGTCGACGTAACCGCCATTCGCGTTCGCCGCATGGTCGGCGGGGCTGATGGTGAAGCCCGGCCATTCCGTGACTGTCGCCTTGTCGGCCGAGCCGCCCGGGTAGTCGCCACGGAGCTGTGAGTTCATGGAAAGCCACATCGGCGCGTTGTGGCCGAACACCGCGACGCGCCGGCGCAGCACGTGCGCTTGCGGCGCGGCCGGAGGGTTCGACAGTGGCGAGACCGAACCGAGCGGGCGCTGCCACTGCACATGGGTGCGGTCGTTCGCCGGATCGAGATCGACGGTGTCGATCAGCCGGAAGTCCCAGTTGTTGTTCTTCGTCGGATGGTCGAGGAAGGCGTGGTCGACCAGTACCAGCGCATCGCCCGCCTTCAGGTTGTTGCGCACGCCCTGGAGATAGGCCTCCTTCGCGCCGAAGCCGGGATTGCGCAGCTCGGACATCCACGGCCGCAGCACATTCCATTCGGGCCGCGCGTCAATCTGCTCCACCGTCTCGAAGGTCTGCGGCTTTTCGTTCTGGCCTGGCACGCTCTGTACCTTCAGGCCTGCGACGAGCGTCAGCATGGTCGGGATTCCGGTGACGAAAGCGCCAGGATCGGGCGGCAGGTTCGGCGGCGGTGCCTTGGGCGGCTCCAGCGCAAAGGCCAGGCGCGTCTCCGCCGCCACGCCGGGTCGCAGTCGGTAACCGATCAGCTTGGCCATCTCCTGCAGCGACACACGTTCGGTCGCCGTGCGCACGTAGGACTCATTGGCCAGCCGCTCCTGGTAGAAGGTGAGCACGTCTGCCGCGCAGGACACCGCGTCGATCAAGCCCAGCGTGAAGTCGTCGGCATCGCGCGTGCGCAAGCCCGCGAGCTGCGGCCATTGCGACGACGACAGCCCGGCATGCAGGCTTTCCTTGAAGCGCGCGTAGTCGCCAATGCGGTAGCTGATCGCGCTCAGGCCCGCGCGGTTGAGGATGCTCGACGGCGTGCTGGCCATGATGCCGTCGCAGCAACCGCAGGTCTCGGTGCCCGGCGGTCGCTGGGCCTTGCTTGCAGTGTCGCTCATTTGCCGCCTCCTGCTTCCAGCGTCAAGCGCCCACGTTCGCGGAAATTCGGGTCGTTGGCCAGTTGCGCGATCTCCAGCCGGCCCATGGGCAGCACGCCGGTTTCCATCGGCAGGCTGTCGGGTTGGCCGAGGCGCTCGAACTTCTGCACCCACACCGCCTCCACGCCTTCCACCGCCTGCGCGGCGGCGACGATGCGGCTCAGGTACATCGCTTCGCCGAAAGAGAAGTTGTCGGGGTGGAACACCGCGAGCCGGCCGTCCGGCAGCACGCCGGTGCCGAGTTCCACCTGCACCGCGCGCAGCACCTCGCTGCGAAAGTAGTCGGACAGCACGCAGATGTGCAGTGTGATGTCCAGCGCCACATAGCTTGGTCCGTCGAGATCGAGGTCGTAACCGGCCATGCGGAAGCGTTCCAAGTGGCGGCGCAGCCGGACTTTGAAGCGTGCGTCGATGGCCGCGCCGCCGAAGCGGTCAGCGGTGACGAAAACCGTGTGCCAGCTGCCGGTCCAGCGAAAGGTGGCGGCGGCGCGCTGCACGTCGGCGCGGCGCTCCGCCGCGGCGGCGTAGTCGGCTACGGTCACAGCCCGCTCTTGCGTGCGAAACGCCTGCGGCGCATCGCGCCGCGCGGCCTCGATGTTCTCTGGGTCGATGCCGCCGACGGCTGGCAGCGGGTTGGTAACCTCTGTGAACACGCCGGCCACGTTGGTGACGATGTGCGCGATGGCATCGGCCCCGACGTTGCCGGCCATCCCGTTGCCGACGCGGTAGGTCGCGGTGAACACCGTACCCTCGTCGGGCCGGCGCCCGTGCCTGTCGTCGCCGAAGCGCAGCAGCGCGAGGCCATCGTTCTCGGTCTCGACGACGAAGTCGGTGGCGTCGCCATCGCTCGCCAGCAGGTCGCGGCGCGGCATCCAGTGACTGATCACCGTGTCGAGCTTGCTCTGCAGGTCGGGGATCCGCGGCAGCGCGTCGTGGGGGTCGCGCTGGATCAGCGACGTGGCCGGGAACCAGTCTTCAACCTGCGTGAGCGGCACACGCAAATCGGCCGCGAGGTCGAAGCCCTGGGTCACCGGGAACTGCACGAGCGCCGGGCGGAAGCGCAGCGGAATCGGCTCGGGCTCCGGATGTCCGCACGACTGCGCGTTGGCCGCCACGGCGACACGCTTGAGCCGGGGCACGGGCACCGGGTCCATCGAATTGTCGGTCACCGTCTGCCCGTGGTCGACGAGCACGACGTTGCCGAGCGCGACGCTGACTTCGAGCCCCGGCCGCTCATTGACCGACAGGCACAGCGGGAAGAGTAGCGCATCGGCCGCGTCCCATGCGATCTCGGTGATGTCCACCGGGCCATCCACCGGCGGCTCGTCGAACAGCTGGCCGGACGGATCGACACCGGCCTTCACCTCGGTCAGCCGCACCGCCCAGCGCTTGGCCGGGTCGGCGTCTTCCGGCAGGAAGGTCGTCGGGCTCACGACCTCCTGGAACACCAGCACGTCGCCAGGCTGCAGGTCGGGATGCAGGCCGCGCAGGGTCGCACTCGTGGCGCCGCGCGGCAGGCAGCAGCCGCGGTCGCCCCAGGCGTAGAGCAACAGCTCGTTGAGGTCAGTGAACAAGCCTTTGGGGTGCGCCGTCTCGAAGACGATGGAGCCGGCCGCCAGCGCGCCGTGCCAAGTCTTGCTGCCGGGCACCACCTGCGGCAGCGGGGGCATCGGCGTGCTCGGGCGGGTCAGCAGCTGCGTGCCTTGCGGCAGCGGTATGTCGAACGATACCTTGATGTGGACGAAGGCGCGCGCATTGCAGCCGTCGTGCAGCGCGTAGTCGACTAGGCGGACATGCCGGCGCATTGACACGCGCTTGTGCGCGGTGGCCAGGTAGGCCTCGTTGGCGATGGCGTCCTGCCGGTACGACAGGTTGTCGGCGATATAGGCCATCAACTCAACAAGCATCACGCCGACATCGGCGGCGGAGCGTTCGCGCCAGCCAGGAGCGAGCAGGTTGAGCCGATCCAGCATCAGCCGGCGAAAACCGCTGTAGTCCTTCGCGAGGTAGTCGATGTCCGGCTTGGCTGGCGCCTCCGGCGGGCACGGTGTCTTCTGTGCGCAGTCGAAGTCCGACGGACATTCGACCTTGAACGAAAACTCGATGTCCGACAGCTTCGGGTCGAAGCCGCCCGGCGGCTGGGCGCTACCGGAGTTCGCACGCAGGTGCAGCGTGTAGGTGGAGAAATCGCCGAACACCGTCGTGCGCACGACGAGCGTGCGCGGGAGGTCGTCGATGCCGTCGACCAGCGCGGGATCAGTGCCCGCCGGCAGGTTGTTGCCCACGGCGACCCACTCGATGGGAATGGTGGCGAGGCGCTCGCCGCCGTCGATCAGCACGTTGTCGGGCGTCAGCGTGAAGCCTGGCCGCAACAGCCGTACGAACAGCGTGCGCTGGCGCAGCGTGAGGTCGGGTTCGAGGTGGTCGCGCACCTCGAGGAATTCGATCGCGTTCGCGCTGCCGGAAAGCTTGATGATCTCAAGCCGTTGCTTCTCGCAGCAGAAGTACTTCATACGGCGCCCCCACTACCCGGCAGAGCGAACGTCGCCTGCTGCGCGCTGCCGTCCTCCAGCACCGTGTACGCCACCGTCACCCGCAGCGCCGCGTCGTCGTTCTCCACCGTCACCGTGTTGACCGCGATCAGGTCGGACAGGTGCCGCTGCAGACCGCTTTGCACGAGAAACTGCGTGGTCGCGGCGAGCGTACCGCTGTTCGGTTCGAACACCAGCGCCAACAGGCCGGCGCCGAAGTCGGGCCGCATCACACGCTCGCCGGGCGCGGTGAACAGCACCTGCTCGATCAGGTCGCGGATGTGGTCCAGCTTGCCGGTCGTGGCCGTGCGGCCGCGGCCGTCGAAGTGGTAGGGATGGTCGAGCGTATTCATCGCAGATCTTTCATGTGGCGAGGACGCGGCTCTGCGCGACCACGGGCATCATCGGCGTACCGGTGGGAACGCAGACCGACTGGCTCATCAGCGTGGCCACAGGCGTGCCGCCGGCCAGCACCCGCCCTGCGCCGACGATGAACTGGCCGCTGACGCAAGGCGGCGTGGGCGTGCCGGTGAGCCCGCAACCGGCAATCACGTAGGGCGTGGCGAGCGTGACGACCGGCTGCGCCGACACCATCACCCGCGGAAAGGGCGCGGCCGGCGTGGCTTGGCCGGCATGGGTGCACAGCACGGTGGCGCCGAGGTGGAGGATGGGGGCGGGCATCGCATCGTCCTCGCTAGATGATGGTCAGCGCGCCGAGATTGACGTCGGTCGTCGGGCCGGTCATGTTGATTGCCGCCCCCTTGCCGTTGGAAATGATGATGCCGACGTCGCTGACCGACACCATCGCGCCGGTGGTGGTCTGGATCAGGATGCCGCCGGTGGGACCCGGCGTGTCGCTGATTACAATGCCGTTCTTCAGCGTCGTCTGCAGCGTGATGCCCGCCAAGCCCGGCGTCACGGCGTGCGCGAGTACCGGCGTCTCGGTCGCGCTGCCCCAGTAGCCGCCGACCCAGATCGGATAATCGGGGTCGCCGCGCTCGAACTCCATCCATACGCCGGCCCCGATCGGGGGCACGGTGAACATGCCCATGTTGATGCCCGCCACCGGCACGCAGGGCATGGCCCAGCTCGACGGAATGAAGCCGGCGACGTCGGGCACCATCGCCTGGATGCGGCCGATCTGCATCGGGTCGATGTTGTTGATCACCGTGCCGCGGTACTTGCCGAAGAAGGGGCCTGCGCTCATACGGGCACCGTGGGAAACGTGGAGACCAAGCCGTTGCGAGCCAGCGTGAAGCTCTGCTTGTACTCGCCGCGCTTGATGTCATGCGTGACGCTCTTGACGAAATACAGGCCGTCGAACGGCAGCCCCGCACCGCGCACGCCGACCAGCTGGCGCGACCTGAGCAGGCGTCCGTAGCGCGTCACATCGAGCCGGCCATTGCCGAACACTGAGTCGCTGTGCTGCCCCGCATAGGCTAGGCCGGTCATCAGTGCCGACAGCGGCGACATCTGCGCCGTGTTGTCCAAGCTCACCAGCTTGGGCGGCAGCGGCGGCACCAAGCCGAGCGGCGGGTTCAACGGAGAAATGTCGGGAATCGGAATGCCGATCGGCGCCTTGCTGATCGGTTCCTGGAAGAACACGATCGGCATCGTCTTGCGCTCCTTGTCGAAGTTGAAATTCAATTGCTCGACATTGGTCAGCGCGTCCATGTTGGTTGACAGCGCCGGCTGCGGCTCGCCGATGCGGATCTCCGGCCCCCAGTAGGCTTTCGACGTGGCCGGCGCGGGCCCCGGTTCCAGGTAGAACACGTACCCGCACTGTTGTGCGAGCGTCTTCACGTACTCATAGTCGGATCCGCGCTGCTGTGGAATACGCTGCACCGGAATCGGCAAGTCCTCGACGATGCTCGGGATCACCATCGGAATTACGCCAAAGGCCGCGTATTTGGCGAGCACAAGTAGCACGCGCACGGCCGGCGGCATCGCGGGGTACGGCAGGCCGGTGAGTTCGATGATGTCCATGAGCGCGCTCAAGTCCTTGCCCTTGACGACGAGCTTGCTTACGCCGCCCTCGCCCGGCTGCGTTTCCACGTTGGTGGTCACGCCGTCGATCACTGACTCGGCGTGGCCGCCGATCTGCACCACCAGCACCACGCGCATCAGCGGCAGGCTGCCGCCGCCTGTGAGCAAAAACAGCGTGCGCAGCGGAGACCGCGCCGGCAGATCGAAGGTCAACTCGAAGCCAGCCTGCGTTTCGCCGGCGCCGGCCTCGACCTTCGCCGACGTCAGCGCCTCCACCACCTCCCGCGGCGCAGGAATCGGCACTGGGCCGATCAGCAGTTGGAGCTTGATGCCACCTTGCATTTCACATCCCCGGCGGTAGCGGAATGTCGACGCGCCGGCCCAACGTGTCGGTGAGTTCGTTCGGATCGACGACGGCGTTGGCATCGGCGATGCGCCAGTACAGCAGCGGATCGCCGAAGTGTTTGGCACCGAGCAGGTCGGGCCGATCGAGCGCCGACACCGCATGCCGCTCCGCGATTGCCAGCGTGCTCGGCGTGGGAATGAAGCGCCGGAGCACATAGACCTGCCTAGGTGTGTCGGGGCGAAGTTGCAGCACGCTCAAGGGCACACCGTTGTAGCGGCTTTGCGGCACGAACGGCGCACTCGGAATCGCGCCGGCATCGATGAGAAGTTGGACAGGGTCGGTCATGGCGTTCACTCACGGAAGATTGTTCAAACCGAGCGACTGAAGCGACGCCGCACCGGTCTTGCCGGCCAGCGCCTCGCGCCCGCGCAGGTGGTTGATGAAAATGCTGCCGCCGCGGTGATCGAAGCCCAGGTCGTCAGTGCTCATCACGCGCAGGCCCAGGCTCACTTTGGCGCGCATCGGGTTAAGCGCCGGATCGAAGGCCTCTTCGGTGATGGAAAACTCGGTGACGCGCACCGGCACGATGCGGCTCGCGCTCCACACGAACAGCACCAATGGCGCTTCGGGCGGCAGGATTTCAAGCGTGCCGGATTGCAACAACGCGTTGTGCGCCAGCAGCTCCGCGCTGGTCGGATTGACCAGGCTTTCCAGCACTGCAAGCTGCGGGGCGATGCCGAACTGCACGGCGTTGGCGTTCTGGTCGGGATGTTCGAGCGCGTCGGTCGCATCGATCTCGGCATCGACTTTAATGGTCTCGATGGCCGGCCCCTTCAGGCGGAACGGCTGCGCTCGTTCAGCTCCACCGTCGCCGCCCACGCCCTGCACCTGATAACTGCGTGTTAGCGAGTCGGGGTTGTATTGGAGGGCAATTGTGCGTTTCACACCGCCGCTCGCGTTGAGAACAACAAGGCCGCCTTTGACCAGTTTGGGGGCTGTAATAAGGCTCATGGTGCGTTGCCTGCGTCGAAGGTCAGCCTGCGATCGCACCCGCGATGGCACCTACGCCCGCACCGATCAGCCCGCCGACGAGCGCACCGACCGGACCACCGAATGCGCCGAGCGCTGCGCCCACTGCGCCGCCAATTCCTGCGCCGATCAGTGCTGACGTACCCCTACCGAGCCCGCCGCCGGGCGGCAGAGTGAAGCCATGGTTCGAGCAGAACAATGCGACGGCATCTTTGAAATTGCTGCCGGGATCACCGGCCTTGGTCCCCACAATTGCCGTGGCGTCAGGGCTGCCTTTGGGCTTGGCATAAGTCCAGTCGGCATAGCCGTAATAGGTGCCGGCATCGGAGCCGGCGGCACTAAAGGCTGCGGTACGGAACTCGTACAGAAGTGTAGAGGTGCCAACGGGGAACGTGGCGTCGGGGTACCTCGGGGTGTCAGTTGTCGACGCCGCCACCGGCGGCTTGGCCGCTGCATTGCCCTGCGCACCGAAGTCGTTCGCATCGTCGCCGTTGTAGTAGGGGTCCTTCTCGCCGCTGACGTAGTCGACGTGGTACATGTCGCTGGTAGTGTCCGAATCCTGGTAGGCGAAGCTCGGGTCGGAGGCCGAAGGCTTGGCGGCGGCACCGTCAAGCGACTCACGCATGACCTGGATGAAGACGATCTTGGTGCTCTTGTCCGAGGCCTCGGGCGTGTACCTGTTGGCGATGGTACCGGAGCCGCCAGCAGATATCGCCTTTGCGGGTATGTCGAAGCTGGACGCGTTCCCACGCAGGCCTCTCGCGTGCCAGCCCGAACCGCCCGGACGCCGGCTCGACAGCGGGACGTCGCCGTAGCCCGGCACATCTGCTCCGAGCGCATCGACCGCACCGAAGGATGCCGGCGATATTGCATCATTGCGCGAGGCAGCCGATGGCCGAACCATGCTCGCCGTCGGTGTCGGGGAAAAGGGACTGCGGGATTGGAACATGCTGCATTCTCCTCACTGCTTGGCGCGCGCGCTCGTTGCGGCCCACGCCGGCGGCAGGTTTGCGGCCAGACTCAGTGACAGTCCTGCCGCAAGTGCTTGCAAGGGCAGCGGGCTATCCATGCCCAGCTGACGGCCGAGTGCCACGGCCACAGCGAACTCCAGCGCGGCAGGGTCCGCTGCTGCTGCGGGATCTATTTGAACGCGGCGCACCTGCACATATACAACGCCGGCCGCCCGTGCGCCGTCGCTAGCCCGGCTTGATGTGATCTCGCGGTCCATGTTCAAGTCTCCAACCGCAGTTCACCTAGCGGCCGGTCGAGCTTGGCGAATTCAGCGCGAACGGCGGCCTGGATCGCCGCTACGTCGATCTTGCCGGCGCCCGCGGCCGCGATGAACGCGGCGTTCAGCGCAACATTGCGAATGCTGCCACCCGAGAGTGCAAGGGTCGCGAGTTGCCGGGATTGCAGCTGCCGGGCCGGCGCCTGCGCCGGAAATACCTTGCACCAGATTTCGGCCCTGGCGGCCAGGTCGGGAAACGGGAACTGCACGACGAAGCGAATGCGCCGCAGGAAGGCTCGGTCGAGAGCGCTTTTCAGGTTGGTCGTCAGGATCGCAAGACCACGATAACTCTCGATGCGCTGCAGGAGATACGCCACCTCGATGTTGGCGTAGCGGTCGTGGCTGTCCTTGACCTCGCTGCGCTTGCCGAAGAGCGCGTCGGCTTCGTCGAATAGCAGCACTGCGCCGCTCCGTTCGGCGGCGTCGAACAACTTCGAGAGGTTTTTCTCAGTCTCCCCGATGTATTTGCTGACCACTCTCGCGAGGTCAATGCGGTACAAATCCAGCCGCGCCTCGTTGGCGATCGCTTCGGCGGCGAGCGTCTTGCCGGTGCCGCTTTCGCCGGCGAACAGCGCGGCGATGCCCAGGCCCCGGCCGTGGCGTTCGCCGAAACCCCAGTCGTCGTAGACGCGCTGGCGATGCCGCAATTGGCTCGCGATCTCGCGCAGCTGCGCGGCGACGAATGGCGGCACGACCAGGTCGTCGAAGCTCGCGCGGCTTTCGATGCGCTGCGCCAGAGCGTCGAGACCGCCGCGGGCCGATTCCCGCAACGCGTCCCACAACTCGGACTCCACCGCTGCTTCGTCGTTAACGTCAGCCAGCGATGCAAGCGCCTGGTCAAGCAACGCTTGATCGACGCGGAACTGCTGCAATGCGCGCTCCGCCGCTCGCTGAATCGCCGGAGACAGCGAGCCTTGCGACACGGCCTTTACCAGCGGCACGCTGAAGCGCAACACCTGTCGTCCCGGCAGTTCGGCCAATTGCAGCGGACTGAAGAGACCCAGAACGACGAGCGGGCTTCGCAGCGCTGCAACGAGCCGCAAGGTTCTGGCACCATCGCCAGCCTCGGCGTCCATGACGAGCGCAACGCCTGCCGAGGCGAGCGCGGCTTCGCGGTCGATACGACGAGCGATATCGACGATTTCGCGCGCATCACCGGCGATAGCGGGTACGTCTATCCACAGTGTCCGTAAGCTCATTCGCTGGAAAGCGTGATGGGTCAGCAGGCGGCCGGCGCGGCGACGCGCGGCGTCCTGCGTCGCATCGGAAAGCATCACCAGCGGTTCGCGCAACGCACCCATTGCATCGGCGATGCGAGCCGCGACGTCTATCGCAGACGCGTCGGGCAAAGCATCTTCGAATTTCGCCGTGCCCATCAACCGCTCGTCGAATGCCGCCACACCGGTCAGATAGTGCAGCACGCGTTCGTCGATGCGCAGCAGGCTTTGTGTAAACCCGGGGCGGGTGTCCACCTCCAGCAGGAGCCAATGTCGCAACGGGCCCAATGGCGACAGCGCGTCCCAGTGCGGCTGGGGCAAAAGGGCCAGTGCGAGTGCGAAACTCAGACGCACCGGTTGACCCGGCGCCGCGCCTTGCGCCTGCGCGACGGTATCGCGCAACGCGGCGTCGATCTCGGTACCGGCCGCGAGGACGAGGAGCTCGCGTTCAAACATCGACAGGCCGAACAGCGCGCCAAGCTGCAGCGCAGCCGGCTCGAAATCGGCGGCGGCGTCTGCCTGCGCGATCGACTCGGACAACATCGCCGCGTTCGTGTTTTCAACGCGCCGCTCAATGCGTTCGCGCCAAAACGCCAGGCGCTGCGACAACCACCGCTGGTTGCGCTCGGGCCAGGCCAGCGAGGCCGCTTCCTGTAGCAAGGAGTCGGCTCGGCGATTCATGCCGGCACCGCGACCTGTTGCGTCGGGTCAAACACCGGCGCAGGGACGCTTCGAAGCACCAGAGGGCTATCGACGCCGTCCACGCGCAGACGCAACCAACGGTTGCCGGCGGATACAGTGTTCGGAAAATTAAACACGAGCGGGTCACTCGGCGCTGCACGGGCTACCGCCTCGGCCGTGGTGCCATCGAGCGCGAGGCTGGCCCTCTGTCCCAATCTCACTTGGGGACGCGAGTGTAGCGTGACCATTACCTGCGGCGGCACACCGCCGCGCACCGCGGAGGCGGCGGGCAATCCCAGGCCGGCGTCGGCTGCGATAACCGGGTCGGGCGCGATCGGCAGCGCGATGCCGTTGGTCTCGCGCGGATTCAGTTCGCCCGGGGGAATCACGCGCAGGCTCAACTGCCATAGTCCGGGCACGAAGTTGGTCTGCGCCGCCGCATCGTTGGGCAGCGCCAGCGAGAAGCCGGTGCCGGCCGCGTTCGGCACCACCGGAATCTCGATCGGCGTCGTGACCAAGCGGTGCGTCAATAGCGCGGTGGGGCCGCCGCCGGCCAGCCGGATGCCGGTGACCGCGACCGACTCGCCCAGCCGCGCGACGACCTGCTTGGCCGGCGGCTCGACGCCGAACAACGTGGGCACCGGCGGCAACAGGTCTGGACTGACGACGACGCCGCGGTCGCGCAAGGTCACCGGGTCGACGAGACCGCGCGACAGCACCGGCAGCGGGTTGCGCCCCGGGCGTTGCGCATCGATCAGCACCACCGACACCTGGTAGGCCGCCGACGGCCGATAGTGCGATTGGATGGCCGACCAAAGTTTCGACATTTCTTCTATGGACATCACCATCGGCGTAATGCGGATCGACTCCACCTGATCCGCCAGGTCAGACGCGGCGAGCGCCTGGAAGGCGGGCGGCAGCATCGACACATCGAGCGGGCTCGGATCCAGCGCGAGGCGGATGGCCGCCCGGTCCAGCATGGGCCGCTCGTGCAGCAAGTGCATCGCGTAGCCGAGCAGGATCTCGGCCTGGAAGTCGCTCTTGCCGTAGGCGGTGACGAGGTAGTGCAGGTCCAGCGCCAGCGGCGGGTTGGTGAGGCGATCACCGCGCGACGAGCGCGACGGCAGGTCGTCGTTGCGCAGCGCCGCGTTGGGCGTGGCCTGGTACAGAAAGATGTTGAGCTGCGGTGGATCCTCGATCGCATCGAGCTTGACAATGTCGGGCGCGGTCGCAGTAACGGTCACCGTGGTGCCCAGCGCCACCTGCTCGACGATACCGTTGTCGAGCAAATTGCGCAGGACGGCGCTGACGGCGCCTATCGCCAGCGGGGAACTCACGCTGTGCCTCCGCGTCGCATGGGCCCGCTGCCACGCAGGTAGTCGGCGAGCGACACGCTGGGCGCGGCGCTCGCCCGCTTGGCCGGTGCCGCGTGCGACGGCACGGCAGGTGCGCGCACATCGATGCGATCAATCGTGACGTGGATCACTGGGCGCGGCACCGCGGCGGGGTGCGCGCGCGCGGCCACGGCGCCATGCGACAGCGGGCTCACGATGTGTGGCGCGACGACGGGGGGCTCGCTGTCTGGCCTCGCTTGCGCGGGCGCGGCGGCAATGGCCTTCGCATGCATCGCGGCGTGTTCATCGTGCGCGACGGCGTCGTGGCGCCAAGTGGGGACTGCTGCGTCAGCGTTCGCCGCTCGCAGCGTCGGGCGCATGAGTGATGTCGATTCGCGTGGCGGCACGTGCGGCGTATCGAGGGGCGCGCTCGCCACCGGCTGCGCGCCGTCGACCGCCTCGGGACCGACCGGCGCGCGCTGTGCTGTTCGTGCGATGAAGCGCTCGGGCGCCGCTGTGTACATTTCGGGCGAGGGAGTCTGTGCGCTCGACGGCGCTGGCGCATCATCGAACGTCACAAGGACATCACTCGGCGTCGAGGCCGAACGCAGCGGCGCGTCGCCCGCGAAGCGCGACGGCAACACGGCGACCGCACGCGCGCGGTCGCCCTCGCGTGGCGGAGCCAGGCGTCGCAGGAAGTCCATCATGCAGTGACCAACTGGAGGTAGGCCGCGCGTCGCGCCGGGCTCAAGCACAGCACCTCCGGTTCGGTCCAGCCGTAGGCGCGGGCCAGCACATCGACGTCGAGCAACACGCGCTCGGCTGCTGCCTGCAGCTTTTGAAACACCAGTTGACCGACGTCGAAACGCGCGTCCCAATGCTCCGCGCACTGCGGGCATTCAAGTTCGAACGAAACGCTGGCCGCGGGGTCGAGCAATTCCATGCGCTGGGACAGCGCATCGAGCACTGTCGCAGGTAAATCGCGTAGCGGCACGCTCGCGCCGTCGCGCGTGCAGGCGAGCACGCAACGCGCCAGCAGTTCACTCGCGAACTCATCGTCGTTTGGCGCGCTGGACGCGGCGGCGATGTCGGCACTGCCGGGCAGGCGGAACTCGATCGAGTGGCCTTGTGTGTCGAGGCGATGCGGCGGCGACGCGGCGTGAGTCGCCGGCGTTTGTGCCGCCAGCGCCTCGCAGTCAACGCTGAACTGCGCCGCGTTGCCGCATGTCGGGCAGTGGCTCAACAGCGCAAGCTCGCTGCCGAACAGGTGCGCATGCAAGGCCAGCAGCCGCGCGTTGCGCTCGCCGAGCGTGCGGGGTGCGGCGGCCGCATCGGGCAGAGCCCCCAGCAGCGCGTCTTCGCGCGCCGACGCGCCCTGCCCCAGCGCTCGTTCCCACAACGCGAGCAGCGCATCGGCTTCGAGTCGGCAGGCCATGCACGTTTCCCGCATCAGGCCGGTTCGGTAAATCTCGGCTCGCTCGGCTCAACCACGTCGTAGTCGCGCTCCCAACCCTCGTTTTCGAGCTTGATGCTCTGAATGGCAACCGCATTGGCGTTGGCGTCGAGATCAGGTAGTGACTGGAACTCCGAGACCCAGGCGCGGAACACCTTGTAGGTCAGTGCCAATTGACCGGCCTCGTTGTAGACCTCGATGAGTACATCCTTGCGGAAGTCCTTCAGCGACACCTCGGCACCCAGGCCGGAACCGAAATTCCAGACTTTGTTGGCCCACTTCTCGAACTCGGTGTCGTGCGTCACGCCGCGCTCGAGGGTGATCGCCTCGTACTTGCTGCGCCCCGGCGACTTGCGCGAGGTGGAAGGATCCCCACCTTCTCGGTGCTCAACCACCTCGGTGGAGCGCTTCAGCGCCGACACCTTGCTGATGCCGGCCACGTAGCGCCCGTCCCACTTGACACGAAATTTGAAGTTCTTGTACGGATCGAAGCGCTGGGCGTTGACGGAAAACTGTGCCATTCGTTTTCTCCTTGAGGACGTGCAAAGCGACCGTCAATTAGGTCGGGATGTCACCCGCGATCTGCTGGATCTTGATCACCACGAACTCGGCGGGCTTCAGCGGCGCGAAGCCGACCAGGATGTTCACGATGCCGAGGTTGATGTCGGCCTGCGTGGTGGTTGTGCTGTCGCAGCGGACGAAGTAGGCCTCGCGCGGCGACTTGCCCTGAAACGCGCCCTGGCGGAACAGAGTCTGCATGAAGGCTCCGACGTTCAGGCGGATCTGCGCCCACAATGGCTCGTCGTTGGGCTCGAAGACGACCCACTGCGTGCCGCGGTACAAGCTCTCTTCCAGGAACAACGCCGTGCGCCGCACCGGCACGTACTTCCATTCTGAGCCGCGGTCGCTGTCGCCGTGCAAGGTGCGCGAGCCCCAGGCCACCGTGCCATAGACCGGCAGGGAGCGCAGGCAGTTGACCGCGTGCGGATTGAGCTGGCCGTTCTCCGCGTCACTCATCGTGATCGCGAGCCCGGTGGCGCCGGTGAGGCTGGCGTCACTCCCGGCCGGTGCCTTCCAGACACCGCGCGATCCGTCCGTGCGGGCAAAGATGCCGGCCATGAACCCGCAGGGCGGGAAGTTGCGCAAGGCTCCCTGTTGCAGTGGATCGGGTGAGCGCACCCACGGGAAGAACAGGGCCGAGTTCAGCGCGTCGGCGCCAGTCTTGTTCGCCAGCGTGGCGACCACGCCGGCCACGGTGTCGTTCTCGGCACTGTCGACGATAAGAAAGGCGCGACGGTCGTGGCAGTGCTGCTGAAGGGTCGAGATCGTCGCGGCTTCGGTGAGGCCGGGCACGCAGACGATGTTGAAAATGTCGATGCGGTCGGTGATGGTTCCGAGGCCGAAGCGCGCGAGCACGGCGGCGCGGAAGCTGGCGGCGGCGGGCCCGATCACCGTTCCATCATCACCGGGCGTAGTCGCATCTAGATCAACCGTCGCTTCGGCTGGCGTGTTGGCCGTCGCCGCAGTGACAATCATGTAGGCTGATCGTTCGTTCACCATGGCTTCGACGAAGCGCGCGTCGCTGTCGCTCATCGACAGGTTTTCAAATGTCTCGACTACGGCTCCGTTGCTTGGTATGTGAAGCACATCGAGCCGGAACCGCGTAGCATCGTCGGGGCGGCGCACCAGGCGTACCCGATAGTCTACCGCCCAGGCGCCAGGTGAACTGGCCGTGATATTGAGATCGCCAATTGAACAAGTTGCGCTCGCCGCATCGTTTTCCGCGATGCGTAGTACATAGGAGTCGGAGCCGCCATTGTCATAGAACTGCTTAACCGCATAGCCGAGTAGCGTGCGCGTGTCGAGCCCGCCGTATTCGCGCTCATAGTCGGCAAAGCTCGTCAGTCGCACTGCGCGGTTAGTCGCACCACGAGCAGCCCAGCCGAGGAATAGCGCAATCGACGTGGACACACCACTAATTGTGCGCACACCGCTGGGCACCTCTTCGATGTAGACGCCTGGGTAGGAAAGAGCTACTGGCATGGATTGCACCTCGTTGTATGATTTAAATTCGCTTGCATACTAATTAACTAAATTCGGGCACGCGGTATCCGACTCTTCAGCGCCCGCGCCGCGGGGACACATCGATAAAGTTCCGGCCACGGCTGTATAAAGGATCAACCCCTCTTGCTCTGTCGACTTCCACCATTCCGGCCTCGACCAATTCGCTTAGCACTTCCGATATGAGATGCGGTGGCGTTCTCTCGAAATCTCTGCGTGTTAGCCAGGACGAAATTATTCCGTGCTCTGTGTCGCGAGCCGATGGATACCTCTGGAAGTGTCGAACGATCACGTCCCTCAATCTGACTTTCAATGAATTGGAGACGTCCGCCACAAAGTGGTCTCTTGCATCCACGCATACGCCTGTCGAGTATGCAAGCCGCATGCCGATCCACTTGGACACAGTACGTATTTGTTTTGTAAAGATAAGACTCTATGTAAGCCAGCGCGCCGTCGGGTGGACCACGACCCAACAAACGCGGCGAAATTCCGTAAGCGCTGAAGTCTGTTGAGATTTGCAGGCGCGGGCAGAAATGACCCGCGCCGGGCCAACATTCACCCGCGCGCGCCTATGCAGGCCCGACGAGATATCGCGAGCTGCTAGATTTGCGAAGGAATCAGGCCTGCAGAGTCTGCTTGGATATGCCGTACTTCTTCAGCAGTCGCCCGAGTTGACGACGCTCAGTACCGCTGATACGTGCTGCAGCGCTTACGTTACCCTGCGCCCGGCTGAGCAGGTTGGAAAGGAATTGCGACTCGAACTCGGCGATCGCCCGGCTCTTCGCTTGGCGATAATTGAGCCCCGAACGAACCTGCGACGCATTGCGAAGGTTGTCTGGCGCCGCAATCGATATTTGCGGGCCTTCTACAAGTAGGAAGGAGCGATGAACAAGGTTCTCCAACTCGCGGATATTCCCTGGCCAGGCGTAGCGCTCGAACCAGTCGAGCGTCGCGCGATCTACAGGAAGCCGCGGCTTCCCATAGCGTCCAGCCGCGCTTCCAACAAAATGCTCTGCCAGCAACTTGGGATCTCCGCATCGCTCGCGCAATGGCGGCAGTACAATATGCAGCAGCTTCAGGCGATAGAATAAATCAAGACGAAACTCGCCCGCAGTTACCTCTCTTTCGAGGTCGCGATTGCTGGCCGCGACGACCCGCACATCGGCCTGCTCCTCGCGCGTTGCGCCGAGCGGGCGAAATTGACGGTCCTGAAGAAAGCGCAGCAGCGTAACTTGCCCTTTTTTCGATAGTGCGTCGACTTCGTCCAGAAAAAGCGTGCCGCCACGCGCCAGTGCAACGAGGCCCGGCTGGTCGGTGCGAGCGTCTGTGTACGCGCCGCGCCGATGGCCGAACAACTCGTTCTCGATCAGAGTATCCGGAAGCGCTGCGCAGTTAACCGGAATAAAGGGAAATCCGCGCCGTTGGCTCAAGTAGTGGATCGCGCGGGCCGCCACCTCTTTTCCGGTTCCCGTTTCGCCTTCGATGAGGGCTGTCGCGTCGCAGGTCGCATACTTTCCGATCAAAGCTACCGCGCCGAGAAACGCGGGCGATTGCCCGATGAGATTGAGCTTGCTGAAGTCTTCCATCTCTCCCCCACTTCCGACGATTATGGGTTTCACGAGAACGGCAACTGCGAGTTGGAGACAGTCGTGAGCCGCTCCGTTATGACGCAGTGCTTTGACTCATCTTTGCTCCATTTATCGTACAAATTGATTACAAGAGCAAATCTCACACTTTGATAACTTTAGCCGGCTTAAGATTTCCCCCGTAACGCCTTGTCATTTCTTAAGACTTTCTGGACGAAGTGCCGGCCCAATCTCCTAGCCCGAAAAACCGAGGAAAAAAGATCTTGCAGATCGAATGTTTTGAGGCGTTCAAATCGGTTTTGGTGCGACCAGGAGTTCGTAACAAGTCCTGATGAGAAGTACCAATAGCGCAGGAAATAATGCAGGACCTGTAGGACAGAGGCTGACAACAAAAGTGTCGTTGGGCATTCCAACGTCTGCCTGCGGAATCGGAATCCGTGCTCAGGTGTCTTCGCTGAGCGCAGCGATGCGGCTTAAATATGTCAACCGCTGCACAAAATCACTGAGGCAGTCTTCGCTGGGACAAGGCCAATAGTCTGTCGAACTTGCTGGCAAGCGGCAAGCAATCGCGTTCGATGAGTCAGAAAAGGCTTTGGTTACCGCCTTACGCAACCGGCGCGACTTGTGTAGCGACTCGACTTCTCAGTCCCAGCGATTGTCGCGGACGTAGACTTTCCCATCTTCGACCTTCACCGGAAACGTGGCAGTGGGTTCGTACGCGGGAGGAGAAAGCGCTTCGCCTGTTCTGACACAGAAGCGCGCACCGTGTCGCGGACACACGATCTCGTCGCCTTCGATCGGCGTACCGCTGGTCAGCACCGTGCCGTCGTGGGTGCAGACGTCCTCGATCGCGTAAAACTCGCCGTTGACGTTAAACACCGCCGCCAGCGTGCCATCGAGATCGACGGTCTCATAGTGGCCGGGCTGGAGGCTTGCGGCCTCGGCGACAAAAATCCAGTCAGACATGGAAGACCGTGATTGGTGATTGGTGAGTAGTGATTGGATCGGACGCGGCCAAGCCGCTGCTTTTACCAGTCACCAGTTACCGATCACCAGTTACCGCCGTTATACGGAAACTACTTCCATCTCGGGATCGATGCGCTTGACCAGTCCTTCGATGCCGGCCAGCGTGCCGGAAATCGAGCTCGGGCAAGTGCCGCAAGCGCCCTGGTAGTGGACTTTCAGCGTGCTGCCTTCCAAACCGACAACGTAGAGATCACCGCCGTCGCCTTGCAGGAAGGGCCGCACTTCCTCGTCCAGCAACTCGTTGATCTGATCGAGCTTGAGTTTGTCGCTTTCGGACAGCGTCGCGCCACCGCCTTCATCCTTCGCCAGCCAGGCAGCAGCTTTGGCGAATTCCTCCGAGGCCTTCTCCGCAGCCGGGGCTTCGCGAATCGGTGTCGCCACATCGCGCAGCAGGTTCTGCCAGTCGGCTTCGCCGTCCTGGGTCACCGTGATCCAGTTGTCGATGTAAAACACGTTCGTCACATGCGGAATGGCAAACAGCTTCGCGGCAAGCTCATCGCGCTGCGCCTGCTCCGCGTTCTCGAACGAACGCGCGAGACCGTTGGTCAGCGGCTCCTTGAGGACGAATTTGCGCGCATTCGGATTCGGCGTGTACTCGAGGTCGGCGATCTTGGGCATCAGCGTTCGGTAGCGACCGGATCCCGGTCGCCTTCGGTGGATATGGTTGCTTCGGAATTGAGTGCGGCGTGCAGCGTGTGCCAAGGCAGGATCGCGCATTTCACACGCGACGGCAGATCGCGAACCCCGGCGAATACGCTGAGGCGTCCGAGATGGTTCGGCTGGGTGCCTGTGTCAAGCTGCCCGGTCGCCATGTCGCGGAACTCCCGGATCAGTTGCTCAGCCTCTTCCACGCTTTTGCCTTTGACGTTCGTGGTCATCATCGACGACGACGCTTTGCAGATCGCACAGCTCTCGCCTTCGAACGCGATGCTCCCGACCTTGTCGCCATCCATCTTCAGCGACAGCCAGATATGGTCGCCGCACAGGGGATTTAGGCCTTCAGCCTGATGGCTCGCATCGGCGAGTTTGCCCCAGTTGCGCGGCTTCTTGTTGTGATCGAGGATCACTTCCTGATAGAGATGCTTGGAATCCATGGCCGGTTCGATCGGATGTGGATCAGCCGAATATTTTCTGCACCTTGTGGATGCTCGCCACCAGTGCATCCACTTCCGACAAGGTGTTGTAAAGATAGAAGGATGCACGCGCGGTTGCCGGGATACCGAAGCGTTGCATGACCGGCTGCGCGCAATGATGTCCGGTGCGGACCGCGACGCCTTCCTCATTGAGGATGGTGCCGACGTCATGCGGATGCACGCCTTTCACGGTGAATGACAGGACGCCCGCTTTGTCCTGGGCCGTACCGACGATACGCACATCCTTCAGTTTCCTGAATGCGTCCGTCGCGTAGGTGATCAGATCATGCTCATGCGCCGCGATCCGATCCATGCCCACGCTTTCCAGGTAGTCGATCGTCGCGCCCAAGCCGATCCCGGCGGCGATCGGTGGCGTTCCGGCCTCGAACTTGTGCGGGATCACGTTATAGGTCGTCTTTTCGAAAGTGACCGACAGGATCATGTCGCCACCACCTTCGAACGGCCTCATTTTCTCGAGCAGGCCTGCTTTCCCGTAAAGGACGCCGATACCGGTCGGCCCGCACATCTTGTGAGCGGAAAAAGCATAAAAGTCGCAATCGAGATCCTGCACATCCACCTTCATATGCGGAACTCCCTGGGCGCCATCGACCAAAACAGGCACGCCGTGCTGATGCGCGGTTGCGATCATCTCCTTGACCGGATTGATCGTGCCTAGGGCATTGGACACGTGAGCAATGGCAACGAGCTTGGTATGGCTGTTGAAGAGCTTCCGATAGTCGTCGAGCAACAGTTCGCCTGCGTCGTTGCAAAGAATCACCCGCAGTTTCGCGCCCTTCTCCTCGCACAGCATCTGCCACGGCACGATATTGGAATGGTGTTCGAGCTGGGAAACGATGATTTCGTCGCCCGCCCCGATGAACGCCCGCCCGTATCCGTGCATCACCAGATTCAGCGAGTCGGTGGTACCGCGCGTATAGATGACTTCGCGGGCTTCCTTGGCATTGATGAAGCGCTGGATCTTGCCGCGCGCCCCCTCGTAGGCCGCTGTCGCGGTTTCCGACAGATAGTGCACGCCGCGATGGATGTTGGCATGTTCCGCAGTCTGGTAGCGCACCAGGCGGTCTATCACCTGCTGGGGCATCTGGCTGCTGGCCGCGTTGTCCAGGTACACCAGCGGCTTGCCGTTCACCTTGAGATTCAGTATCGGAAAATCGGCACGTATGCGCTCGACATCGAGTGCACCGGTCGGCTGGACTGCCTGAAGAACGGAACTGCTGGAGGTCATGCTGGCTCTCTCGTCTGCGTCTGTTCAAGGACGGTCTTTTCCAACTGGTCTACCAGGGACTTCACCGGGATGCGTTCGATGACCTGCGCGGCAAACGCATAAGTCAGCAGGTTGCGGGCCGCCGTATCGGACAGGCCGCGGCTCTTGAGATAGAACAACTCATCGGCTTCTATCTGGCCGACTGTGGCGCCATGCGCACATTTGACGTCGTCGGCGAAGATCTCCAACTGCGGCTTGGTATCGACGTGCGCCTTGTCGGAAACCAGCAGGTTGCGCGATTGCTGCCCGGAGTCCGTCTGCTGCGCGCCTTCGCGCACCAGAATCTTGCCGTTGAACACGGCATGCGCACCGCCACCGACCACAGTCTTGTGCAATTGCCGGCTGCGCCCGTGCGCATGCGCATGGTCGATGCTGCTGTGCATGTCCGCCAGTTGCCGTCCACTGATCAACGCGAGTCCGTCAATCGAAAATTCCGTTCCTTCGCCTGCCTGCGTGATAGACAGATTGTGCCGGGAAATACGCGCACCAAGCGCAACTGTCCAGGTGGCATAGTGCCCACTGTGCGCCACCCTGACCGAAGTGTTGGCGATGTGGAACGCCGTTGGCGTCTCGCGCTGCAGCTTGACGTGGGAAACCCGGGCATTCTCAGCTACGTAAAACTCGCTCACCGCATCAGTCAGGTAAGCCCCATCGGCCACGCCGACGAAATCCTCCACGACAGTGCACTGCGCGCCGGTTTCGGCGACAACGAGCACGCGAGGATAGGCCGCACTGTCCTTGCGAATGGCGACAAATAGCAAGTGGATCGGCGCGTCCACGACACGGTCCCGCGCAACATGAATCAGGGCGCCATCGTGCAGGAAAGCGGTATTGACGGCGGCAAAAGCATCGCCCTCGATCGCGGCCAACTTCGCCAGATGCGTTTCCGCCACGGCTTCGGCAGACCTGGAGACATCGGCAAGATTGGCAACGGTTACGCCGTCAGCCGAATTTACCTGTGACAGTTCAGCCGAATAGCGCCCATCCACGAAGACCAGCCGCGATTCAGCTTCGGGAATCGAGAAGAGTTCGATTTGCGTCTTCGCGATACTCCCCGCGATCGCAGCGGGTCGGAAGGAAATTCGGTAGAGCGGCGACAGGTCGGTAAAGCGCCACTCCTCATCGCGAATGGTCGGAACGGTCAATTCGTTGGCGCGCTCGACCGCGCGCATGCGCAACGTCCGCAACCAGGCACTTCCCGCGTCTGCAACCGCTGCGCGGCCGTGCAGCAGGTTGTCCAGATAATCGTTGCGATTCTCTACACGCATTGCGCCGCAGCCTTGCCTTTGAACTCGGCGGCCACCCAGTCGTAGCCGCGGGTTTCCAGTTCCAGCGCCAGGGACTTGTCGCCGGTTTTGATGATGCGGCCACCTTCCATGACGTGGACGTAATCGGGTGCGATGTAATTGAGCAGCCGCTGGTAGTGGGTTACCAGCACGAGGCCGATATCCGGCGTATGCAACTTGTTCATCCCGTTCGCCACGACGCGTAGCGCGTCGATGTCCAGTCCGGAATCGGTTTCGTCGAGAATGGCGAGCTTTGGTGTCAGCAGCGCCATTTGCAGGATCTCGTTGCGCTTCTTCTCGCCGCCGGAAAAACCGGCATTGACACTACGGTCGAGGAAGGCAGCGTCCATTTCAAGCAACTTCATCTTCCCGCGGACGAGATCGTCGAACTCCAGCGGATCGAGTTCTTCTGCTCCACGGGCGCCCTGAACGGTGTTGTACGCCAGCCGCAGAAACGAACTATTGGTCACACCCGGCACTTCGACCGGATACTGGAAACCGAGAAACACACCCGCGCGGGCGCGATCTTCCGGCGTGAGTTCGAGCAGGTTCCTTCCTTCGAACAGCACCTCGCCCCCGGTGACGTGATAAGACGGATGGCCGGACAACACCTTGGCGAATGTGCTTTTTCCCGAGCCGTTCGGCCCCATGATCGCGTGCACTTCACCCGCGCGCACCGTGAAATTGATACCCTTGAGGATGGTCCGCTCTTCGATCTTCGCAGTGAGATCGCGAACCTCCAGCAGGACCGGGGCGTTTTTCCTGATCATCCGACGCTTCCTTCCAGTTTGAGACCGAGCAGCTTGGTCGCCTCGACCGCGAATTCCATCGGCAACTGCACGAACACGTCCTGCACGAAGCCGTTGATGATCATCGAGACCGCATCCTCGGCGCCAATGCCACGGCTGGCGAAATAAAACAACTGATCCTCCCCGATCTTCGACGTCGATGCTTCATGCTCGACCTTCGCGGTATTGTTGTTGACCTGAATGTAGGGAAAAGTATTCGCGCCGCACTTGTCGCCGATCAGCATGGAATCGCATTGCGAGAAGTTGCGGGCACCTTCCGCTTTCGCGCCGATCTTCACCAGGCCGCGGTAGCTGTTGTTCGAGACACCGGCGGAGATGCCCTTGGAAATGATCTTGCTGCGCGTATTCCTGCCGATATGGATCATCTTGGTACCGGTATCCGCCTGCTGATGATGATTGGTCAGTGCGACCGAGTAGAACTCGCCGACCGAGTTGTCGCCCTGCAAAATACAGGACGGATACTTCCAGGTGATCGCTGATCCGGTTTCGACCTGGGTCCAGGAAATTTTCGAATTGACGCCTTTGCACAAACCGCGCTTTGTGACGAAATTGTAAATGCCGCCCCTGCCATTCTCGTCGCCGGCGTACCAGTTCTGCACTGTCGAGTACTTGATCTCGGCGTTATCCAGCGTCACCAGTTCCACCACTGCCGCATGCAGCTGGTTTGTATCGAACTTTGGCGCCGTACAGCCCTCCAGGTAGGACACGTGGGCCCCTTCCTCGGCGACGATCAGCGTGCGCTCGAACTGACCCGATTCCTGGGTGTTGATGCGGAAATAAGTCGACAACTCCATCGGGCAGCGCACGCCCTTGGGGATAAAACAGAACGAGCCGTCGGTAAACACTGCGGAGTTGAGGGCAGCATAGAAGTTGTCGCCGGCCGGAACTACGCTGCCAAGATACTGGCGCACCAGCTCGGGATGATCTTTCACCGCCTCCGAGAACGAGCAGAAGATGACGCCGACTTCGGCGAGTTTCTTCTTGTAAGTCGTGGCAACCGAGACGCTGTCGAAAATCACGTCTACCGCCACGCCGGCCAGTGCGTGCCGTTCGTTCATCGGCACACCCAGCTTCTCGAAGGTGCGCAACAGCTCCGGATCCACTTCGTCCATGGAGGCGAGCTTCTTTTTCGGCTTCGGGGCCGAGAAATAACTGATGTCCTGGAAGTCGATCTTCGGATACTTGACGTTCGGCCAGGCCGGTTCGGTCATCGTCAGCCAGTGCCGATAGGCCTTCAACCTGAACTCGAGCAGCCACTCGGGCTCGTCTTTCTTGGCGGAAATCAGCCGGATGACATCCTCGCCCAATCCTTTGGCAACGACGTCTGATTCGATGTCAGTGACGAACCCGTGCTTATAGGGTTGATTGACCAGATTCTGGATGACTGCGCTCACTTGCTGCTCCTGATGCGAATCAGCCTTTGGCGACGGTAAAACTTTCGCCGCAGCCGCACATCGCCGTAGCCTTCGGATTTTCGACTTTGAAGGATTCGTTCAATCCTTCTCGTGCGTAGTCGAGCACCGATCCGTCCACGAACTCCAGGCTTTTCCTGTCCACTACTACCGTGACATTGCGGGTTTCAAACGACTGGTCATTGGCGCCGACCTCCTGAGCGAAATCGAAGGTGTACGCCAGACCAGAGCAGCCGACTGTCTTGATGCCAAAACGAAGAGCGACGCCGCCTCTCTTCGCGAGTGCGCTGCGAATGTGTTTTGCCGCGCTTTCAGTTACCGTAATCGCCATCTGCGTTTGCTCCTAAGCTCCTGACTGTCATTCTCAATCGCGTCAAACGGCGATTGCCGTCAAACGCCGCAGTCTGGACACCGTCGCGCCCAGTGCCTGTAAAAAATCCTCGACTTCACTTGCAGTGTTCTGCGCCCCGAAACTGACCCGCACCGCGCCGCGCGCAAGTTCCGGCCTGACACCCATTGCCAGCAGCGTCGCGCTCGGTTCCGTACTGGTACTGGAACAGGCTGCGCCGCTCGCGACCGCGAATCCCGCTTTGTCCAGTTCGATCACCAGCGTCTCGCCGTCGATGTCCGGAAAAGCAAAGTACGTGGTGTTCGAGATGCGCTCTGCGCCAGGTCCGAAAATTTCCGCACCCAGCGCCGCTGCACCTTTTTCAGCGCGGTCTCTGAGATTGCGCGTACGTTGCGCAACGGCTTCCATGCGCTGGGCCGCCAGTTCGCAGGCAGTACCGAAGCCCACGATCGCCGGCACGTTTTCAGTGCCGGAACGCATTCCGCCCTCGTGACCGCCACCATGAATGATCGGTTTCAACTCCAGCCGCTTGTCCACGATCAGGGCACCGATGCCTTTCGGTCCGTAAATCTTGTGCGCCGAAAGGGTCATGGCGTGTACGCCGAGCGCCTCGAAATCCACTGCGATTTTGCCCAACGCCTGTACCGCATCGGTATGCATCCAGGCGCGTTTTTCCCGGACCATTGCGGCGATTTCCGAAACGGGCTGGATGACGCCGGTTTCGTTGTTCGCCAACATGACTGAAACCAGCGCAATCGGCTCGTGCAAGGCAACCTCTGCATCCGCGATATCGACCCGACCTTGGCTGTCAACCGCAAGCTTTCGCAACTTCCAGCCCTGGCGCACAAGATCCTGCGCCGGCTTGGCTACACAGGGATGCTCGATTGCACTGACGACAACCTGACCGGGTTTCAAATAGGCCGCCGCGCCGCGAATAAACAAGTTGTTCGCCTCGGTACCACCTGAAACGAATACCACTTGCACGGGCTGTACATTTACGATGCCGGCGACTTGCTCGCGTGCCTTGTTTACCGCCCGGCGCGCACGCGTGCCGAAATCGTGGCGGCTGGATGCATTGCCATACTCCTGCTTGAGGTAAGGCAGCATCGCCGCCAACACACCCTCGTCGAGCGGCGTCGTCGCGTTATGGTCGAAGTAGGCCTGCATCGCGCCGTTCCTCACGCAGCCGCCGGCTCCTTCGCCTTTGCAGCGTTCGGCCGATTGTCGTGTATTTGCATTACCGCCACGTCGCTGGATATTTTTAGTTGTTTCGCAACCAGTTCGGAGAGCTTGACCGCACGCAAATATTCAAAGATGTGCTTGTTCAAGTCCGTCCACAGGTCGTGAGTGATGCATTTCTTGTCGTCCTTACAGTTTTCCTTGCCGCCGCACTGCGTCGCATCGATCGGTTCATCCACCGCAATGATGATGTCGGCAACCGATACCTGGTCCGTTGGATTGGCCAGGTTGTAACCGCCACCGGGACCACGAACACTGGTCACCAGCGACCTGCGACGCAGTTTTCCGAACAACTGCTCAAGATACGACAGCGATATTTTCTGGCGCTCGCTGATATCCGCGAGCGTTACCGGGCCTGATGCGTTGTTCAATGCCAAATCGATCATGGCCGTCACCGCAAAGCGTCCCTTCGTCGTCAATCTCATGGTCGCCTCTGCTAAAAAATTAATAATTACAATGGAGTAGAAATCCTACTAATGCGCTCAAGTTTAGCAAAACCTGAGTATATTAGTCAACTATACGATTGAGGTAGGTCGGATCGAACTTGTCGGCGGTGGCGCGGGCATCTTCAACTTTGACGCCCATGCGGGAGAGTTGTTCGAGGATGTATTCGATGCGCAGGTCGGCCAAGACGGTATGGTCGATAAGGCCGTGTATCGCCTTCACCATGGGGTCATTTGCATCCGCACCAATGCCATAAGCCGAGAAGCCCATTTTTGCTGCACTTTCCTCGCGGGCATTCTTCGTCTCATCATCGAGAATACGTGCCGGGATGCCCACTGCAGTGGCGCATTCCGGTACATCCTTCACGACGACTGCGTTGGAGCCAATTTTGGCCCCTCGACCAATGGTAATCGGGCCCAGAATCTTGGCGCCCGCTCCGACTACCACACCGTCGCCCAGCGTTGGATGACGCTTACCCTTGTTCCATGAGGTTCCGCCCAAGGTGACGCCGTGATACAGCGTGCAATCGTCACCGATCAGAGCGGTTTCGCCGATCACGACGCCCATGCCATGGTCGATGAAAAAGCGCCGGCCGATCATGGCACCGGGATGAATCTCTATACCTGTCAGCCAGCGACCGATGTGGGACACGAAGCGCGCCAGCCATTTCAGGTCCCAGCCCCACAAGCGGTGCGAGAGCCGGTGAAACAGCATCGCGTGAAAACCGGGATAACAGGTGATAACCTCCCAGGTCGAGCGCGCAGCCGGATCCCGATCGAAAACAACGCGTATCTCTTCCCTGACTCTGTCGAACATAAAAACCCTTTTATTACTGTGGGTTGGAATATGACTATTTTACTCAACTTTGGACTTGATGGCGCTGAGAAAGCCGCGAAGGATGTTCACTTCCTTTTTCTCGATGCGAGCGCGGGCGAACATCCTGCGCATACGCTGCATCAGGCGCTTGGGCTCTTTGGGATCGAGAAAACCGGTTGAATAGAAGGTGTCTTCAAGTTGCCGGTAGAAACCTTCGGCTTCGTCGTGAGTGGCCAGTTCGGAAGGGTGTTGCGAATACATCTGCTCGCCGACCGCGCTCATGCGCAATTCATAGGCAAACACCTGAACCGCTTGCGCGAGATTAAGTGAGGAATATTCCCAGTTGGTGGGAATCATGGCGATCGACTGGCATCGACTGACTTCGCTGGCAGTGAGTCCAGAGCGCTCGGTACCGAATACCAGAGCCACCTCGCCGCTGGCGGCCTCTTCCACCAGACGGCGACAGGCTTCGCGGCAATCCACAACCTCATGAGCGAGGTCGCGATGACGAGCGGTCGCGGCTACCGCCAGCACCGTTCCCGCGAGCGCTTCATTCAGGCTGTCGCAGACGAATGCGTTCTCGAGCAAATCTGTTGCGCCGGTGGCAAAAGTTTCGGCATCCGGATGGGGGAAATGCTCCGGCTTGACCAGAACCAGTCGCGAAAGACCCATGGTCTTCATCGCGCGCGCTGCTGCGCCAATATTGCCTGGGTGCGTAGTGTGGGACAGGATAATTCGAATCCGCCCGAGCGCGGAAGGTTTATTCATTGGAACAGAATCGACGGAATCTTTAGAATGGCGCCTTCGTTCTTTATCACCACTCCATCCTCATGCATCCGATGCTCAACATCGCGGTGAAAGCCGCTCGCCGTGCCGGCAGCATCATCAGCCGCGCCTCGGAGAACCTCGACGTACTGACTATTAAGCACAAGAGCCTCAACGATCTGGTCTCCGAAGTCGACCGCACAGCGGAAGACGCGATCATCGACGTAATCAAAAGCGCCTACCCGGAGCACGCGATTCTAGCAGAGGAAAGCGGTGCTTCCGGCGAATCGGAATATGTCTGGATCATCGATCCTCTCGACGGCACCACCAATTTTCTGCACGGCTTTCCCCAATACTGCGTATCCATCGGACTGTTCCACAAAGGCATACCGACGCACGGCGTCATTTTCGATCCAACCCGCAACGATCTGTACACCGCCTCTCGCGGCCGCGGCGCTTTCCTGAACGACAAGCGGCTGCGCGTTTCGAAGCGCAACAAACTGATAGATGGACTGATCGGCACCGGCTTTCCGTTCCGGATGTTCGAGCACTTGGACGCGTACAACGCGATGCTCAAGGAGATCATGACCAAGTGCGCAGGCGTGCGTCGCCCGGGTGCGGCCGCGCTCGACCTCGCCGCGGTTGCAGCCGGACGCTACGACGGCTTTTGGGAAATCGGGCTGTCTCCGTGGGATATGGCAGCCGGCGTGCTCTTGGTTACCGAGGCCGGCGGACTGGTCACCGATTTCGAAGGCAACGACAAATTCATGGAACGCGGTCATATCGTTGCAGGCAGCCCGAAGGTCTTTGCGCAACTTCTGCAAGTCATCCAGTCGCATGTCACTGCGAAAATGAAAGGCTAATCGATTAATGAAACGCTGTCTGATTGTGTTGCTTGCGCTCGCCTGCGGCGTAGCCGCGGCGCAAGGTTCTCCACCCGTGCGCCTGCGCGCCACGGTGGAAAGTTACGCCGCACCGACACTCGTCATCAAGGAACGCAGCGGCAAGGTCATTTCCCTGACGGTGCCCGACGAAACCGGCGTGGTGGAAGTCATACCGACCGACATCACGTCGATCCAGCCCGGCTCATTTATTGGCACGGCGGCGCTGCCACGCGCTGACGGCAAGCTCGAGTCGCTCGAAGTCGTCGTATTCCCGGAAGCTGCACGCGGTACCGGCGAAGGCCATTACCCATGGGATCTCAAGCCGGAAAGTTCCATGACCAATGCCACGGTAGCTGACCTTGCGCGTTCACCGAATGGCCGCACGCTGACATTACGTTACAAGGAAGGCGAAAAAACGGTAATCGTTCCCGATGGTGTGCCGATCGTCACCTTCCGGCCCGGCGATCGCGCCCTGATCGTGCCGGGCGCCAAAGTGTTCATCGTTGCCGATGTAAGCGACGACCAGTTTACAGTCAGGCGTCTGTTGATCGGACGCAACGGCCTTACGCCTCCGATGTGAATTCAACGGCCGGATCCCGAATTCCGGGGTTCGACCAAGAGACGATACGTATAATGGCGACGACATGAAACCTGAAGTGCCCAGCGGTCCCGCCCATACGCCGATGATACAGCAGTACGTTTTCGCTATGAAAATCGACAGGAATCGTCCCGACCTATACGGTGGCCTACACCGTGAATCGGGGCGCAAAAAAAACGCGGGGCACTCCGTGCGCGGCTGTTCGAGTACGGTCGCTACGATTCGCCAGACGCTGTCTAGCGAATCGAACGGCGGAATCGCTGCAAAGGAATTAGTCCTCCCTAGCGCGGCATTGTCAGGAGCGGCCGGATCGAGTTATTGCGGACCACAGGTCCTTACACCGCCTGGAACATTCCCGCCAGCGATTTCTCTCCCCGCAATTCTTCCATCTTCGCTTTAGCGTAGCGATAGCCCACCTCGGCAATCTCGTCGAGCAACTCGAACTGTAGGACGCCGTAGGCGTCGATCGGGGGTCGGAGGCAGACGTCGGCGTTTCTCTTGACGTCGCGCGTCTTCTGGCTGCTGCTGACATCGGTCGTACGGATGAGCACGTCGACGATGTTCGGGACTTCGATTCGCGCTGCGAACGGCAGAATACGGCTGCGAAGAAACTGCCAGGGCGAAGGAAACTCAGGCAGTTTGAAGGTGAATTCGTGCTCCGATCCGACATCGACCACGATCAGCGTCCTGCAGGCTCGCTCGCGCATGACGTCCCCGGGCAGGTTGTTGACCAGCCCTCCATCCACCAGGATATTGCCGTCGCTCAGGACCGGCACGAAGACGCCGGGCAAGGAGGCACTGGCGCGGATGGCCTTCCACAAGGGTCCACGCTCGTGGATTACCGTGGCGGCGGTGGAGAGGTTGCAGGAGACACAGAAAAAGCTGATCCACAGGTCTTCGATCTCGATCTCGCCCCAGATTTTTCTCGCCATGCTGTCGAGCCGCCGGCTGCGGATTAGCGAGATGAACGGCAGCGAGTATTCCTTGTGCGGTTTATTGCGTAGCCACGCCTCCCGGTTGGTCTCCAGCATCTGATCCCAGTCCTGGTCCATCGCCACCAGCGAAGCCATGACCGCCCCCACGCTGGTGCCGCCGATCATGTCGATCGGCACTCCTGCTTCGCGCAGCGCGCGAACCACGCCGATATGCGCCAAGCCGCGCGCGCCGCCGCCGCCGAGAACGAGTCCGATTGCGGCATCCCCCAGGCAGCGCGCCACGCGCCTGAAATCGTTTTCCGTGTCGAGACGGACGTGGAAATTGCGCTGGACATTGCGGTTCGCGAACCAACGCGAAGTCCCCGACGGCAAACGGCTGCCGTCGGGATGCAACAGAACCAGGCTTTGCCGGGCTTTCGAGATGCCGTCCTTGGCAGCCAGAAGGGTCTTCTCTACAGTGCCGGGCACAGGATCCGAACCGGCGTCCGCCACCAGCAGAATTTCATCCGCCTGGCGGAGGCAACGCCGTGTCCAGAGAGAGAGGGTGCCATCGGTTTCGTAAATGAGAAACCGGTTATGCGATTCTTGTTCGTCGAGCCATGCCGTCAGGCGGATGCCGGCCGCATCTTCATCTTCGGCTGCGGCGATTCCGGGCCGATTCAGCAGCGCGTCGAGCCGCTGCGCCGACAAATGCAGCGTGGGGCCGATGCGTTCGAGCGCCCTCGCCAGTCGCTCGGTAAAGTCCACGGTCGCATTCCCGGCGCCCGCCGCGAGCACCGCGATGCACTTTCCCGTTCTTGCGGCGGCGCCTCCCTGTTCCTTCGCCCTTAGGCGCTGCACCACGATGCGGGCGATGGTCTGCATCACCGCTGGATACTTCGCGACGATTTCGTCGAATGCCCGCCGCGACACACGCACCAGGTCGCTGTCGCGCACGGCAACCACACTCGCCGTGCGCGACTCTCCGGTCAGTAACGCGATCTCGCCGATGCTCTCACCGCGGGTCATTTCGCTGAGCACCCGGCCGTCGCCGGCCACAGCCCGCAGGCGCCCGCCGAGCACGAAATAAAGCTCCTCGCCCTTGTCCCCCGCGGCGAACAGAGTTTCGCCGGCGTGCAGCCTTACCCAGTCCACCTGCTCCTCGACAAACTTGAGCATGGTTTCGTCGAGCGGTCCGAACAGCCGCGGCAGGCCGATCGCGAGCTGATCGCGGGCGAGGCGTCTGCGTATGCCCCCGGCCATTTCGCGGACGGCGTTCGGGGCTGACTTGGCAATCCGTTCGAAAGCCTCCCGCGGCACCCTGACGAGCACGGCGTGTTCAGCCGCGGAGACCGTCGCGCTGTAAACGCCGCCGCCTGCCAGGATCGCCATCTCGCCAGCCATCTCGCCGGGTCCGAATTCGGACAGGGTAAGTTCGCGGCCATCGTTCTGCACGGTCGTGGCCCGAAGCGATCCGGCAACAAGCACGTATAGCGCATTCGCCTTTTCACCCTTGCGCAGGAGCACCTCGCCTGCCGCCAGTTCCACTCGCTCGAGGTCGGCCCTGCCCAGTTCGAGCAATGCCTGCCGGAACGCCGGCAGCCGGCCCGCAAGGCATTCGAGCAGTTTGGAATAGTCTGGCGCTTGGTCGGTCATGGCAAATGCGTTTGTCGCACCTCTAACAAGCAGTCACGCCAGTCCGCGAAGCTGTTTCGGCGGGGATTGGTTGGTGCAGTGTTGCCGAGGAATGATTGCCCGCATGATCGTGCATTCGGCGCGAGGGCACGTCGTGGATACTGTACCGGTCGGCCCGCGAAAATCGGCCGGTTTGTTTTTCTCCTGCCTGGCCAGCACCGGAAGCAGCGGCTGGCGCGCGGTAGGCGTCTTCCTTCAGCCCGACGTAGTTTACCTTTGCCGTCCCGGGAAGAGGGATCTCCCGCACATTGAGAATTTCCCTGGGCACGGAGATCTCCGACGAACCCGGCACGTGCGCGGCGTGCTGCAGGCGCTCGCGGGTCAGCGCAGGGTCGGTGGTGAAAAGCACGAGCACCTCGCCGCGCGGTTCGTCCGGCAGCCTTACTTCCGACCGGCTACCTGATCGCGTGCGCAGGCCGGGACCTCGGCCCGACCCACCTGTCGCGAGGCGATCGACTCAGGGCATGCGTTCCAGTTGCGCTTTGAGCTCGCGCAGCAGCGCCAGCGTCGCCGGATGCTTCACCCGGCCGATTGCCCCGTCGACCTTGGAGTGCAGGTCTACCGCGCCGAGCCGCAACGCGGCGCGAAACTCGCTGGGATGACCGTCCTTCCGGTATTGCTGCGCCACCTCGGAAAGGGACGAATAGGCGGCTCGCTGGCTCGACAGATGGCGTGCCTGCATGCTCAGCGGACTGGAATCGACGTTGCGCGAGTCGATCGCGTTCGAGGCCGCCTGAGGATCCTTCTCGGCTCCAGCCGCCACCAGCAACAGCAGAACGTAATTGCGCTGCAGGTTGCGGCGGTACATTTCGATGACCGGGGCAGGCGCCCCCAGTTCGCGGAACAGTCCGTCATTCAGGTCGTAGAGCATGTCGATGCCGGTATAGCCCTTCGTGGCGGGGTCCAGCTCCCGTGCTTCTGCCATGCGCTCGAACACCCCCGCATCGATGAGTTTGCGCAGCAACTGCACGTTGGAGCCCTGCAGTGCATTGGCGCCTCCATAAGGCGCCATGCGATACAAGACGTCACGATCCAGCAACGGGCCCGGCGTGAGAAAGGCGCGATCGAGCAGGAACTTCACCGCAGCACGCTGACGCGTCGCCGGAACCGCTTGGAACGGCGGCGGCGAGCCGCGCCCGGCCTGATAACGCGTCTCCTCCACGCCGCCCGGAAGTTTGGCTACCGCCAGCAGTTCTCGATGGCGTTGTGTGATTAACGTTTCGTACATCTCGGCCATGCGTGCGTAGCTGCCGCCCAGTTGCGTCGTGCCGGGAATGAGCATCGGCATCACCCGGTCGATGTTCTTCAGCCCAAGGTCGGCCGCCTCGATCGGATCGCTGCCTACCACGTTGGTATTGACCTGCGGATCCACCGCGGCCGATTCGTCCTCACCCCCGAAGCGCAGCATCGGCTCCGTGACCTGGCGCGCGGCCAATTGGTCGAGCCGGCTCCACTCGGTGTCGCTGCCCATGAACTGGGTGACACGCTTGCCATCGACGACCGCGATCTGCATGAACGGCTTGTATCCCCATTCGATTGCAAAATAGTCGTAAGGACCGATTTTCGGCAACAGGTAGGCGTTGTCTTCCGGCTGGGCCACATAGTTGAGCCTCGAATAGTCCATGATCGAAGCCGAGTTGCCCCATTTCTCGGTCCACTCTCGGCTGCGCAGTTGCGCAACCGTATAGGCCGAATGGCCCTTGAAGTTGTGACGCAGGCCGAGCGCGTGGCCGATTTCGTGAGAAACGATATAGCGCAGCATCTCGCCGGTTATTTCTTCCGGCAATGGCAGTTTCTGCGCGCGCGGGTCCAGCGGCCCGACCTGGGTGAAATACCAGGTCTCGGCGAGGCGCAGCACGTCGTGCCAGAAGATCGCGTGCGAGGAAATCACCTCGCCACTGCGCGGGTCGATCACCGCCGGTCCCATCGCGTTCTGGCGGCCACTCGGTGTCCATCGCACCACGTTGTAGCGCACGTCCTCCGGGTCCCAATTCGGGTCTTCCTGCGAAGTCGGCGCGTCCCGTGCGAGGATGGCGTTGCGGAACCCCGCGTTCTCGAACACTTTCTGCCAATCCTCGATTCCGCGCTTGATGTACGGGCGCCACCGGTCGGGAACTTCCTGGCTCAAATAGAATACGATCGGCTTCACCGGTTCGGACACTTCCGCCGATGGGTCCTTTTTTTCCAGCCGGTAGCGCTGGATGTACGCGCGGCGCACCCTGCCGTGTTCCCCGGTGCCATAGTCGTCAAAAGGCACGGTGAAATAACCCACCCGGTCATCCGCATAGCGCCCGCGCATCGGCGTCTGCGGCAGCGCCAGGATGCTCGCGTGAAAAATGAAACCGAGCGTGGCCGGGCGATCTTCATTGTCGGTCGCCCCGCGCAGTTCCGCCGGGTCCGCCATCCAGGTTTGATAGAAGCGTACGTCGATGCTTCCGGGGAAAGCCGTAACCGCTTGGACGTAAGAGCGTTTCGGATCGACCGCGCGCATGTGGAAGTGGCGCATCAGATCGAGCGCGAAACCTGCCGGGACCTCGCTGGTAAATACACTGGTCACGTCGATCTGTGCTTCACCTCCAGAGCCCTCGCCGATGATGTCGAAAACCCTGATCACGGTGCGCAGTGAGGCCGCCTCGACGCCGCGCTGCAGGTTGGGCTGTTCCCGCGCCAGAATTTCATAGCGCACGTCCTCGAGAAAAATCTTGTTGCCCAGTCTGATAAGCCTGACAACGCGGTTGTCCACAACCGAGCCCGGCGCAACAAAGTCACTGCCCGTCGAAAGCGCCGCAAACTCGGTATTTACGAGAATGTCGCGGTTGAGTCCGCGGAGCGGGATCTCGAATATCACGCGATCGCAGATCACGTGCACGGTAAGCATTCCCACCAGCGTCTGCTTGGTCGGCTCCTTGCCGGGCGCACAGGATGAGACGACCGCCATTGCGGCACCGAACGCGGTCCGGCAAAAAAGTGCGGCAAGGACCGCAATGACAAGGACAATTGTTCGCATGATCAAGCCACCTCCTCGACGCGCTGGACTGGAAACAAGGAATACGCGAGATTTCTCAGCCCTGACTTGCCTGACAGACAAAAAATGCCCACTCCGACTGAATCGGCCACGGCCGTGACCTCTCGAGCGCAATTTCTTCAGATCGCCGTTTGATACGTATTGTCAACTTCAGTTGGAGATGCTGCAATGGCTGAATGGATCCCTTTGGGGGCTCCGATATAACTCGGCTACCGCGTCCCGCGCGAGACTATCGCCCGCTGGGTTTGGCTTTACTTCCGACTTCTGCCTAAGCTTTCCCGATATCCAAGAGATGATGCTCCAGCGGGGCGTGGAAGTGTCGCACGAGGCCATCCGGCTTTGGTGTCTGACCTTCGGAGCACAGAGTACGCTCGCCAGCTTCGTTGTCGACATGGGTCTCTTGCCGACAAAAATGCGGGTCCGCTCGACGTGGAAATCAACACCGTTGACCCCAGAACCAGTGATTGAAGCGACTTCTATGATTTTTCAAACGCCGTCGGAAAAATCGTCTCCACGGGCCACCCCAGTAAGAAACACCGCATCCAACTCGGATTCACCGCGCCGAACCCGCACACGATGCGGGCGCCCAGATTCTGAATGCACCGCTCGATCAACCGTAAGTGCGGCGATCGCTGCGATGTACGGCCCCGAGAATCGTACCGATGGCTTCAGTTCTCCCCATCACTGATAAATTCCCGCAATTCGCCCGCCGACAAGACACCATGATTCCAAGCGATCGCTTCTCTGCTTACTCTCCCGTGATGCAGCAGTACGTGTTCGCTGTGAAAATCGGATGAAATTATCTTGACCTACAGTGCGACCTATACCTCGATTGAGTTCAGGCTGTGGTCTCGAACGCTCAAGAACTGCGATGAGAGGTCTCAGTCCGGCTGTTGAGCGTACATCCTGTGTGATGGGCCATGCCGGATTTGTCGCAGGACAATGAAGAGAAGTGCGGATTTGTGAGCTAGATGCGACGGATTCGCACCAAGAATGTTGCAGTATCGCGACTTGATCTGACACGCAGTGTCCGAACGCCAAGTTCTGGAAACAACGCAAAACGGTCTGTCGTGCCAGACTCAATTTAGTTTTTCTTATTGGCATCACCCCGGTAAATCGGACACTTTGATAAGTGAGAAGATGATAACGTGAGGTGTGCAATGCAAAGAAGGAGATTCACGGCGGAGTTCAAGCGTGAGGCGGTAAGGCTAGCCACGCGTTCCGGATTGTCGCGTGCCCAAGTGGCGCAGGAACTGGGGCTCAATGCCGCAATGCTGGGCAAGTGGGTTCGGGAAGCTGGTGCGGGCAAATGGGAGATGACACCGGGCAAGGGGCTCAAGACGGAGCAGCAGGCGGAAATTGATCGGTTACGCCGGGAATTGAAGCGGGTGAGCACCGAGCGCGACATCCTAAAAAAAGCGGTGACGTACTTCGCGAAGGAACCCTCGTGAAGTATGGCTTCATCGCTGGGCATCAGCCGATCTGGCCGGTGAGAACGATGTGCCGGATGCTCAAGGTATCGCGTGCAGGGTTCTACGACTGGCACGTGCGGGCGCCCAGCGCGCTCAATGGAGGATGCCCGGTTGACGGGGATCATTCGCACGAGTTTCATGGCAAGCGATAGCACCTACGGGGCGGTGCGGGTGGCACGAGACCTGAAGGACTGGGGTGAGCACTGCGGAAAGCGCAGGACGGCCCGATTGATGCACTTGGCCTTGCTGCGTGCGCGCCCGAAGCGGCGCAGACGTCCCACCGATGAAGGATTACGGCCCGAGCACAGCATTGCGCCCAATATCCTGGATCGGCAATTCGAGGCCGTCGGTCCGAACCGCAAATGGGTGGCGGACTTTACCTACCTGTGGATGGCAGAAGGGTGGCTCTATGTTGCCGTGGTACTGGATCTGTTCAGTCGCAAGGTGGTGGGCTGGTCGATGAATGCGAACATGAGTGCGCAACTCGTGATCGATGCACTGATGATGGCGATTTGGCGAAGAGGAAGACCGACCGAGCTGCTGCATCACTGCGACCAGGGCAGCCAGTACACGAGCGAAGACTTTCAGCGCCTGCTGGCCCATCAGGGCATTAGCTGCAGCATGAGCAAAAAGGGCGACTGTTGGGACAACGCAGCGATCGAGAGCTTCTTCTCCACGCTCAAGCGTGAGCGGCTTAACCGCCGGCAGTACGCCAGCCGGGATGAGGCACGCGCCGAGGTGTTCGACTACATCGAACGGTTCTACAATCCCCGGCGTCGGCACTCTACGCTCGGCCTGGTCAGCCCGGACGCGTTCGAGAAAGCTTGGCAGAGCTTAGGTTAGTGTCCGGAATACCGGGGTGATGCCAAACATCCTGTTGCCGAATTTAAGTTTCGCTTAAGCAATATCGATTATTCTATTCAGTCAGCAAGATAATATTACTCAGGACCCATTAAAATAACGCTCCAAATGTTGGTTTGGTCAGACGTGGAACGCAGCGCGGCGTTCAACGAAGTTTATTCGAAACATAAGAAAACGATCGTGCGACCGGCATGTCCGCGCAACTGCATTCTTCATTCGATTGCGTCTACCGCAGTTCGCTTTTGATTTCCAAGGGGGCGTGTCGCTGCCTTTGTTATTAAAGGCAGCGCGATCTGGTTCATCAATAGCGGCCCGATAAGGCGCCCGTCCGTTACAATCCTAAAAGTAACACCACCATGAGCGTAGAAACCTGATGACACACCGTGAGAGGTCGCTTTACGTGCGGCAGGAGGAACGACTTCGACATCGTGTTGTGGGACCGAACGGACTCGAAATGGATGTGAATATCATCTGTGACTTTGATGGCACCATCGCGTTAGAAGATGTCACAGACAGCCTGCTTGAACGCTTCGCGGACGAGTCGTGGAAAGACGTTGAAGCGCAATGGTTGGCCGGCCAGATAGGATCGCGCGATTGCATGGCGCGCCAAGTCTCCCTTATCCAAGCGGACTATGAGAGCCTCAATCATTATCTTGATACGGTCGAAATCGATCCGTCGTTCTCGTCTTTTGTCGACTGGTGCAAAGGATTCGATGAAATCAATTTGCATGTCGTGAGCGACGGGATTGACTACGCCATCAAGCGCATTCTGGGGAACAACAAATTTTCCAACCTGCGCGTGAAGGCCAACGCGCTGGTGACGCTCCCCGGCAACCGCTATCGCCTGGAATTTCCGCATTCGAAGCCGGATTGCAATGTCCAGGCCGGTACCTGCAAATGTGCGATCGCGCCAACTCGAGGCGAGAAAGCGCGTCGTGATAGTTTCACGCTTCTCATCGGTGACGGTTTATCCGATGTTTGTCTTGCATCACGCGCGGACTTCGTATTCGCAAAGGATCGGTTGCTCGAATACTGTACGACGAACGCGATTCCCTATTTGCCCTTTTCCTCGTTTCTGGATGTCAAGCGTCAGCTCTTACCGGTACTTGCCGCGCTAAATACAACCTTAGTTTTTAACAATGATTTCACGGAGATTTCGAGTGACGCCTGACGAGGAAGTCCTAAAAGACGAAGCCAAATACTGCTCGTTTGGCGATACGGTCCACTACCTGGAACCCCCAAAGATCTTTGCGCGTTGCGAGGGTTCGTTTCTCTACGACACCGAGGATCGTCCTTATCTCGATCTGCAGATGTGGTATTCGGCCTGCAATTTTGGTTATGCGAATCCAAGACTGAACGCAGCCCTGAAGAAGCAAATCGATACGCTTCCTCAACTGGCCAGCCAGTACGTCCACAAGGAAAAGGTGGATCTGGCAAAAAGGATCGCACAGCAAGTCGAAAAGACCTGGGACATGAAAGGCCGCGTCCACTTCAATGTCGGCGGATCGCAGTCGATCGAAGATGCACTCAAGTTGGTTCGAAACGCTTCCGCCGGGAAGAGCTTGATGTTCGCCTTCGAAGGCGGCTACCACGGCCGCACGTTGGGTGCTTCCGCGATTACTTCGTCTTATCGCTACCGCAGACGGTACGGACATTTCGGCGAACGCGCGCAGTTTGTGCCGTTTCCATACTGCTTTCGCTGCCCGTACGGGAAAAAGCGCGAAGACTGCGGCCTTTACTGTGTAGACCAGTTCGCCAGATTGTTTGACACCGAGTATTACGGCGTATGGGATGCGAAAGCGGGTGCGGCGGAATTTGCTGCTTTTTTTGTGGAAGCAATTCAGGGCACGGGTGGTTACGTCGTTCCGCCGCCGGGTTACTTTGAAAAGCTCAAGCAAATACTGGAGGCGCGCAAGATACTGCTCGTCGACGACGAAATTCAAATGGGCTTCTATCGCGCCGGAAAATTCTGGGCGATTGAAAACTTCGGCGTAAAGCCGGATGTAATTGTTTTCGGCAAAGCGCTTACAAACGGCCTCAATCCGATCGCCGGTCTTTGGGCACGCGAGGAACTCATCAACCCAGAACTGTTTCCACCGGGTTCGACGCACTCGACATTCTCGTCTAACCCGCTCGGCACCGCCGTGGCCCTCGAAACCCTGAAGCTCATGTCGGAGACGGACTACGAAACACTAACCCGAGAGAAAGGCGCATATCTGCTCGAAAATTTGCGCGATTTGAAACGCCGCTACCGGATCATCGGCGACGTCGACGGGATGGGCATGGCTCTGCGGATAGAAATCTGCGCCGACGACGGCTTCACACCGGACAAGGCGATCGTCGATCGCATGGTTGACGAAGCGATGAAAGCCGATCTCGACGTCGGCGGCAAGCGTTACGGACTCGTGCTCGACATAGGCGGCTATCACAAGAATGTCATTACGCTCGCGCCTTCTCTGGACATCACTTACGAGGAGATCGATCTGGCCATGCAGCTTCTCGACCAGTTGTTTCAACGGGTGACGCGAGGCCGGGCCGCCTGACAACTGATATAACAACTCTACACTCGATCGACGACTAGGCGCTTTCCGCGGCCCACTGGTACATACGACAATGAATGGCCTAAAACCGTATCCCGACCCCAACGGACGGGGTAACCGTTGGCAGCAGTTTCTCCACGGCTGGCTCGGCAGAGCCCCCCTATCGGGCGCGTCCGCCGATTTGGCTCCAAGCATCGCAAAGTCTTCCATAGCGGACAAGAGCTTTTGCTACGGGAATGGCGAGGCAGCGGTGTTGCTGATTCACGGTCTTACGGGCACGCCCGTGGAAATGCAAGCCGTTGGTCGGGGTCTCGCAAAGGAGGGCTTCAGCGCATACGGCATGCAGCTTGCCGGTCACTGCGGGAGCGAAGACGATCTGCTGCGGACGGGATGGCGGGACTGGTACGGTAGCGTCGAAAAAGCGTGGCGCGAGATTTCTCTACGCCACGAAAATGTATTCGTTGCGGGCCTCTCCATGGGCACGCTTATGGCGATGCATTTGTCGGTACAGCATCCGGGCAGGATTCGCGGGCTCGGCTTGTATTCCACGACGCTGTTTTATGACGGGTGGGCGGTGCCCAAGCTTGCCTTTCTGCTGCCGCTGTTTTTGCACACCCCGGTTGGGGGGCGCTACCGATTTATCGAGAATTTTCCGTACGGCATCAAGAATGAGCGTCTGCGGGAATTCATTCATGCAAGCATGATATCCGGCAATAGCGAAGAAGCCGGCAATCTGGGGATGACAGGTCGCTCGCTGCGCGAGTTGCGACAGTTCATCAGTCTGGTCAAGACAGAACTTTCCTCGGTTCACACGCCAGCGCTCGTCCTTCAGGCCAAGGAGGACGACGTTACCAGTCCAAGAAATTCAGAATACCTGGCGCGTCATCTGGGCGGTCCGACTCGGGTCGAGTTGCTGCACGATTGCTATCACATGATCACGATCGACCAGCAGCGTGACGAGGTCGTCAGGCTCTCGGCAGAATTCTTTCGTAGCTGCCTGGTGGACACCGCGCGGCGCAAAGCCGCGAATAACCTGGCACCGGATCGAATTCACCTTTTAGCTGCCGACGCTCACCAGCTTTCGTAAAATTCGCAGCATTTTGGCCTTTTGGCTTCGAATTACTCGTATGGATCGGTCTGAGCGCGCACACTTCAGCTGGAACCAATTAACCGCGCAGCCCCGATTTGCCTAGGACTGTGCCACCACGAGCGCGGCGCCGCAAACAATCAGAGTCAGGCCAATCCAGCGTCTTAGATCGACCGTTTCGTTCAGCATCCAGCGCGAGAAGAGGGTCACGGACACAAAGCTCAGAGCACCCAACGGATAAGCAGTACTGATGTCCAGCCGCTGGAGCGCGCCGGTGTAGAAGAGCGCTTCGAAGATGAAGAGCAAAACGCCCAAAACTATCCAGCGGGATTTTGCGGTCGACACGATTGCGGATCGCTTGAGGCACACTTGCGCGAAACCCTCGATCGCGGAACTCAAAATTATCAGGAGCACTCCTGCCAGCGTTGCGCTCATTTTTCGGGACCCGAGCCGGCCAGCGGCTTGCTTTGGCTCACCAGCCACACGCCGGAGAGTATGCACAGAATGCCGGCCGCCTTCGCAGGCCCGATGTGCTCGCCGAACAGATGCGCAGAGAATGCGCACACCGAGACGTAGCTAAGGGAGGTTATGGGTTGCGCATAGCTGAGATCGGCGTGTTCGAGCACCTTCAACCAATTTATCAACTGGCAGACGAACACGCCCACCAGGACAAGAACGAGGGGCTGCCGAAGCATCGCGTCGACTGTCGGCCACAGAGAGGCCGTGCTGGGCAACGTCTCCGCCGTGAACTTCCAGAGTAGCTGGCCGGCGGTGTCAAAAACTATCGCGAGCACAAGTCCGATCGCGAGGGTACGCTTCGATCTGTGGTGGTTGTCCATGCGAAATAACGCAAAACTCCGTTGAAATCAGGGCGAGACAAATCGTGACTTCAAGTGAGGATACCGACGGGCCGCCAACGTCTGCCAAAGGCTTGATACAAGGCCTCGGCAGGCCTTCCCGCTGGCCGTCGGTCAAGCGATTCATCATGTGGGCGCTCTTTGTTGTTTGCGAGTTTGCCGCCAGTGAATTGTATGCTGAGGCATCGGACACCGATGCGGAAGACAAATTTGTCAGCGGACGGCTTGGGATTGGTGGAATAGTCAGTCCCCGTTACAGTGGAGGCGCACGCTATGGAGCATTTCCCGTCCCGCTTGCCTCTTTGCGATTCGGTGATTTTGCATACATAGACTATTGGCAAGCAGGGCTCTATGTACTAGGCAATCAGGAGAAGACCCTCGGACTGGCTGTCGTCGCGACACCCCGTCTGGGGTTCAATGCACGCGATGGTGATCGACTCTCCGGGATGATGACAAGAAAGTCGAGTGTCGAAACCGGTTTAAGCCTCGACTACGGGTCCGACGTCGGCGGCTTCAGTCTGGGCTATCTGCACGACGTAACCGGGGCGAGCGATGGGGGTATCGTCAGATTACTGGGCTTCCGGCAGATCGAGATCAGCAATAGATTTGCGGTGGAGGCTTTCGTCGGAATTGAACGTTTGGATTCGCGGGTTGCCAATTATTACTACGGTGTCGGAGATAACGAGACGACCGCCTCGCGGCCCTTCTACAAACCGGGAAGCGCCACGGACCTGAATGCGGGTCTGCACTTCAACTACGATTTTGGCCAAAAAAGCACCATTTTGTTCGGTTACGAGGTAACACGGCTTGGCGATCCGATCGCGAGCAGTCCGATCATGGAACGTAGGGTGGGCAACCTCTTCTATCTCGGCTATGGTTGGCGCCTGTAGCTGGTTTTGCCAATTCAATAAAGTACAAGAACAGCATGTAAAATCAGGGGTCGGAGACGAGATCAATCAAATGCAAGAGGCCAATCAATAACATGAGCGACACGCTTAAGCGCATCCAAGCCATGCTGGCGGAGCAATATCAGCTTGCGCCCGAACGCCTGGGGCCGGACCAACCCCTGGCGGATCTGGGCATCGATTCGCTGACCACGATTGAGTTCATGTTCACGCTTGAAGATGAATTTTCCATAAGGCTTTCCGACGAACGCGGCGCGATAGAAACCGTGAGCGATATCGCCAAGCTGGTTGACGCCGTGCTTCAAAAGAAGGCAGCAGGCATAAGCTAGTGAGCAGCCCGCGCCGGGTCGCGGTAACAGGCTTGGGAGTCGTATCCCCGGTGGGCACCGGGGCCGACGTTTTTTTTGATGCACTATTGGCGGGCAAGTCGGGCATTCGCCGTCTGGACACCCCCTACTCCGACCGACTTGGCGTTCATCTCGGTGCAAGCATCGGCAAGCTCGATCTATCTGGTTTCCCTCCGACTTTGATTGCACAAACCGAGCGGGTATCGCAACTGGCAATATTGTCCGCGCGCGAAGCTTTGCTGAATGCCGGGCTCCCCCACGCGGGAACGCCCCCGGAGCGCCGAGGCGTTTTTGTCGGGTGCGGCTTTGGCGGTGCCCAGACCGTCGAGGATGGATATGAAGCAGTTTTCGTCCGCGGCCAGGACCGCGTGCGGCCCTTGTCTGTAATGTTGGCAATGTCCAACGCGGCGGCCGCACATGTCGGGATGTTGTTCGAAGCATATGGACCCTGCCTGACCTATTCCAATGCCTGCGCTTCCGGGGCTGTTGCAATAGGTGAAGCGATGCGCTCGATACGCACGGGGGGGATTGACCTGGCCCTGGCGGGCGGAACAGAGGCTCTGCTGACCTTCGGCGTGCTGAAGAGCTGGGAAATGCTGCATGTCCTGGCGACGGAAGATGAACAGAATCCTGCCGAGTCCTGCCGTCCTTTCTCGGCCGATCGAACCGGACTGGTGTTGGGGGAAGGCGCGGCGTTCGTGGTCCTGGAGGACTGGCAGACAGCGAAAAAGCGCGGGACACGCATTCTTGCAGAGCTCGCCGGCTATGCCTGTTGCAACGACGCGAAGCATTTGAGCAGGCCGGATACCACGGGCCAGGCCCGGGCGATGCGTACTGCGCTTACAGACGCGGGACTGGAGGAAACAGCCATCGGCCACGTCAACGCACACGGCACGGCCACGCCGATCGGAGACCGGGTCGAGACCGAAGCGCTGCGTGCCGTGTTCGGAGAACATGCCAATCGGCTTGCGATCAGCGCCACGAAGTCCATGCACGGGCATCTTATGGGAGCCGCGGGTGCTATTGAATTCGTGGCCACAGTACAGGCGCTCGTCAGACGCACCGTTCCGCCAACCATGTTTCTGCGCCAGCCGGATCCTGATCTGGGCCTGGATTTCGTGGCAAACGAAGCGCGTCGGATGCCGGAATTGCGCGCGGCGATGTCGAATGCCTTTGCCTTTGGCGGCACGAATGCCGTACTCGTCGCGCAGTTGTCTTCCTGAAGAACAGACCTTCTTGAGTCACGACACATTTACATCAATCAGGGAATAGGCCGAATCGCCACAGCAGGCACGACGCCTCAGTAGCACGCGGCGATGGCGTCCAGCAAACGCAGGTTGATAACATGCTGCTCACGCTGCCACCCGGCGAGCTCGCCACCGCTCACATCAGGTTGCCGGTCCAGCGCACTAAGCCAACGCTTCCACCAGGTCCGGTAGCGGTAACTCGAGACGTCTCCCGTGATGTCGCTGCCGATCAGGCGACCCTGGAAATGGGCGATCGCCTCCATCATTTCTTCTTCGCTCATGCAGCCCTGATCCCAATTGGTATGAGCGGCCGCGGGGCTCAGTACATCCTTGTCGATGGTGAGGTAGATCGGCATGGGATCGTGGCGAACAGATTCGGTAAATCGGTCGAGCAATCCCGCTGCGGAATCGAACGAAAGAAACCTGTCGCCCAGACCCAGATGTGCTGCCCATCCGGTATCAACGCCAATGCACCAATTGGTTAGCTTGCCGCTACGCAACGGGGTGAAGTAGTTCTCCCAGGCATGCGCTACGCCGACGTCGCGCGATGTAATGCCAAGCACGTGAACATGGCTGACCCATGGCAATGCCGCGACGTGCCGCACCCACGATCCGCAATGGATGCCAAACGGAAACCGCATGTTATCCGGATGATTGTCGAGCACTACGACCTTGAACATGCCCTCTGCGTCGCGACGAGCGACCAACGCATGTGTGACATGATGAAAGTCCCCGCTGCCAACGAAGACCGTGCCGTGATTGCCGGGCAGCATTCGGACCAGCGCCTGTGAAAATTCACCGAACGTGCGCATGCCGCAACCGAAGCGGATGCGCTCCTGCCATGCACCCAGCGGCAGCACCAGGGAATCGGGCAACGCCCCCACCGAACCGTCGATATCAAGAACGACTGGAGGCATCATCGGCGTGGCCTTCGTGCCATTCGCGGTCGCTTTCGAACCAGCGGGAAAATCGCTGCAGCGTCGCCCGGAGCAGGCCGTTGCGAACATGCACGGCGTGCCGGGTAAAAGTAAATTTCGCCCCAAGGTAGGCCTTGATCCCGGGATCGGTCCAGCCTGCCACGTAATGCGTCAGCCCCTGCTCCAGCGCATACGCAAGATTATGGAACCAGCTGATGAAGTAAAGATTCAACGCGCGCGCATCGGGGTAGCGGAAACCTACGTATTTATCGATGAGTTTACCGTCTGTCCTGAAGCACAGGTTGAAACCGATCAGTTGTCCACCATGGCGGTACTCGAACACGATACCGCCGCTGGAAGCGTCCTGCAGCAGCGCTCTGAAGAAGTCTGCGCTCAGCAGATCGAAGTGAATTTCGCTCTGCCGGAATACATTGAGGTAGAGCGCATAGTATTCGTCCAGGACTTCTGGGATTTCGAAACGGTTGCTTCCCGTCGGCACGGACTCGATCTGAAGGGCCTGCCGCAGGCGGAGCTTGCGCCGGATATCTTTACGGCGACCCGACGACAATCGCGCGATGTAGGCATCCACGGAAGTGAAGTCGATCGTCACGTAGGCCAACGCCTGGCCTTCCAGAAGCACGAACCCGGCAGTCTTGCACGCAGCGAGCAGATCTCGCGCATGGGCATTGCTTGACGCATCCAGCAGCGGGGAGGATTGCGGCACGTCCTTGATGATGAGAAACAGATACTCATCGGCGTATCGCTCCTTCAGCGCAGCCACCAATGAAGCCGGCGAGACATGCCGCGGAAACAGGCCGTATTCGGAAACCGTGGTCCCCACAAAGCAAGTGCGCGGTCGCAATAACTCGCACCAGTGGCGGTAAAGCGGAAGCCCCATCAAGCGCCGCCTGACACCCTTATCCAGAGTGGTCAGCAGGTCAAAGCGCGTCCGAAATGCTGGCGCACCCTCCGGCGACACGAACGCATCAAATCCCTGCGGCGGATGGGCAAGGAACTTCTGAATTAGCGCGTCCGGCTCAAGCGAGTTGTAATAAGAAGTCACGCGTATGCAATCTGAAGGCATTGTCCAGTTGGCAAAGTAGGCCGAAATATTTCCCACTCTCGCCCGAAAGGGATGGCTACACAAATAGCCGGGTAAGTTTTGCAGTCTCTGGGATGAATTTTGGGGACATCGCTACCCCGCTTCGGCCCAACCAACCCGGCATTGCCCGCTAATCTTGACAATGCCGGGCGACGGCGAACACCAGTCTTATATGCATACCGCCAAGCAGCATTGACGCCCTCACCAATCGCAGCCTGATCGCAGCACGCCAGTTCATGAGCGTCATCATCCACCGGCTGCGAACGGCCAACGAACTCCTGGCGCGCGTACAGCTGAACAACATCAACACTTTGCGGTTCACGACTAAAAAACCTCCGAGACCTGATTTTCTTGAGCAGCATTAGAAATACGCGCTTGCTGCAACATCGACAGAATACTTGGGAGTTGGAACTGTTTGACGAAGCCCTTTCCACCGAAATAGTAGAGCACTCGCCCGTCGCCAATTGGTGAGTTGAATTTCTTAAAATGGACTTTTAATCCGTTGGTCGCGAGTTCAAGTCTCGCACCGCCTACTATTCGAACAAGGGGTTAGCTACTACCTGCTCCTCGTCTTCTTCATCCGTAGCCATTTTTATATCAGGTGGATCGATCCGCGCGGCCGCCCTCGCCAGGTGCTCGGCAGCGAAGTGAGCGTAGCGTCTTACCATCTCTGACGATTGCCAGCCGCCGAGTTCCTGCAGCTCAGCCGTCGATGTACCGGCCTGGATGTGACGACTGGCCCACGCGTGTCGAAGGTCATGCCAGCGGAAGTCTTCAATGTCGGCTGCCCGAAGAGCCTTCTTCCCGGCCTTGGTGTTGACGGCTATGATTGGTTTACCGTTGTACGTGAACACGAAGCGAGGATGCTTTCTGAATTGTCGTTGGACTACCTGATACGCGACCTTGTTGAGCGGAACGCAGATGCCTTTGCTGCCTTTCGCTTGATCGGGATGAACCCAAGCAATGTGGCGCGGCATATCTACCTGGCTCCATTCGAGGCCCTTCACATTGGCCTGCCTCAGGCCCGTGGCGAGAGCGAACTGCGCCATGTCCGCCTGGTGTCTGGGCAGTGCGCGCAATAGCGCACCTTCCTGGTCAGGCGTCAAATAGCGCACCCGCCGCTTGCGCTCGGGAAAGAGTCGCACCCGCGGTGGCCGCTCGATCCACTCCCACTCATACGCAGCGCGCCTAAGCACTGCCCGGATGAGTGCGAGTTAGCGGTTCGCCGTCGGCTCGCTTGCTTCCTTCGCCTTGGTGCGAGCGATCTTGTCGATGACATCGCGCCGGATCTCGTCGAGCGCCAGCTCGCCCAGGTAACGGTCGAGGTAGCCCAGCTTGGCGATGTCTGCCGCATGCGTCGCCTTATGCCGCGTCTCCTGCAAGTACTGCACAACGGCCTCTTTCCAGTTCCGGCGCGGCTTCACGCCGAGCCGGTCTTGCTCCCACAACTGCCGCTTCAGTCGAGCCTCGTACTGCTCGGCAAGGGCTCGTTCGACAGTCCCAGAGCTCTCCTGTACGCGGCGTCTGTTGTGGGTGAATCGGACCCACCAAAATGGCGAGCCCTTGCGTTTGTAGAGTGAAATGGTGGGACTCCTCATGCTCACCCTGCAACGCCTGCCACTGATCAGGATATTGCTTGCGCACATAGGCGGCAAGGTCTTCTTCTAGGAACACCCAGCGCCGGCCGATTTTGGCGGCAGGAATGCGTCCCACGGCGGCGCGCTGCAGCTTCAAGAAGACGGCTGCCTCCTTGAGATTGAGCGCACGCATGGGCTTGTGCAGTTTTCGAAACCTACGTCATTCGTAGTGGGCTAAGGCCTTACTAAAAGGCATCGGGTCGGGTGCATTGCCGCGTTTTCCGATCGTGCGTCATTTTCCGCGCCTTCTCGCCGGCTGCGTTTGATTGCCGCCTTTGTAGATTAATAACTCCTGCAGATATTTATGTCAGGCTCGCGTTGACCGGGCTCGATATCTCCTCGCCTTTGGTGGGTGATAATTTCCTGGAAGAACGTTAACGAATTGGCTCGATTCGACGTGGCAATCAACGCGCGCATGCCAATCCCCGCGTGGCGGCGCCGCACGTTGCGGGCGCTGCGGCGGTCAGGCAAAATACGTCTTACCATCGTTGAACGATCAGGAGCGCCATCATGGACAGATCGAAGATTTCCAGCAAGTGGCAAGTCGTGATCCCTCGCCATGTGCGCGACGCTGAGCAGATTCGAGTCGGTAGCGAGGTGGCTTTCGAGCGCACGGCGGAAGGGATACTGCTGCGCCCGATCGGGGCGGGAAAGCGCATTGGGCCGGAAGAGGGTTACGGCATCCTCAAGACACGGCGTCGGGCGGCGACGGAAGCGGATATCGCGCGGGCAGTGCGGGCGGCAGCCGTGCGCAAGGAGCGCAAGCGCAGGACATCGCGATGATCGGCATCGACACCAACATCGTGCTGCGCTATCTCCTGAAGGATGATCCGGCGCTGTCCCCTCGGGCATTGGAAATTATCGCCGGGAACGACTGCTTCGTGAGCCGCGCCGCACTGACCGAGGTGGTCTATACGCTGGAGAGCTACTATCGTAGCTCGCGTGCTGACATCGGCCGTGCCCTCGACGCCTTGCTCAGCATCCAGCGTGTCACAGTCGAGGACCGTGCCGTGACCGAGCGGGTGGTGTCCTGGTACAAGGCAGGAATGGATTTCGGCGACGCGATGATTGCCGCTTCGTCGCATAGGGCGGCGCGCGTCGAGACCTTCGATCGTGATTTTGCCCGCCTCGCGCGCAAGCTCCGGACCGCTCCCCCGGTCGAGTTCGCGGTCAAGTAGCCGGCTGCAGTACGCCAAGCCGGGGTTCGGGCGCGGCTGGCCGCACCGTCGGTCGAGCCCCAACCCATCGACTGGTACGCGATAACCGACAGCAACTTTGTGCTTCTTCAAGCTGCGCGGGCCCGTCGCTTTCGATGCGGCAGCGAGGACGCCGGCGCATGCGGGTCTGGGCGTAGCCTGGTGCCTGCGGAGCCTTGGACTGTTGAATTCCGCGCTGGGCTTACTCGCATTTTTGTCGACAAGTGACCTACATTAGAGGGCTCCAATCGCTTGGCAACGCAGCGGGATATAGATGCATAAGTGGGTCTGGCAGAAATGAAAAACAGCGTCAACTGGCAGTGAAAATCAACATAAAGCCAAGTGGCAGTAACGCATTGGAAGCAAAAGGTGCGTTTAAAGTTGGCGCGGGCGCCACGGCATAGCGATGGTCACGCACTCCAGGAGGAAGCCGCGGGAAGTAAGTTGGATGCTTAAGTAAGAGAACTAGAGAGTGTAGAACGCCGGCTCACAGTTTTTTCTACGCCGAAGATGCGCTATCGTTCGCGTCAGCGTCAGAAGGATATTCGATGAATCGGCATTCGGCAACTCGAAAATCCCGCTACCCCGGGATCAACGTCGGTATTTTGGAGGAAGGAGCGACAACATGGCCCGTATCAATGCGTCATTCTATCATAACAGTGCAGTATGGTTTGTTTTTGCGCTGAGCGGCGCTGGCGTTGCCGGATGCGCAAATTCTCCTACTGCTCAGAATACGGAAGCGCAGCATCGGAAGACGGGATGGGTGCATAATATAGTCGAGGGGAAAGACATTACGGATATTCACGATCGCGAATGTGTTGCCGCGCTGCCGCCCGAGGAGATTAAGCGAAGCCGTTTTGCGGTGGTACGGTATTCGAGAGGACGCGGTTACCAAAACAGAACAGCGCAGATTCCTGATTCGTCGGACTTAAAGATCGGGGACTTGGTCCGCATAAATCTATCCGATTGCGGACAGGCTATCGTTAGGGAATTGCATTAGTAATCTGGGATCGCGAATTCATATTCATATTGTAGAAAAGAACAAATAGATGTCTTTGCGTTGCATAGAAGCTACCCTATCAAGGGAGACCTCCCGTCCGCTGCCGGGGTGGCGGTAGCAGTTTGACATTTGAAGGAGTCCATCGGTGAAACTCCTAATCGTGCGCTTGGCAGTTCACGATTAGGAGTTTCACCGATGGACGATACTTACAAATGAGCAGCGCAGCGTGCCCGACAGGGCGTCTTGCTCACCACTCTCAACTTACACTTTGAGCACGCATTTCGCTCAAGACAGTAAATAGAATTACATTGGCATCCTATATGCCTCTGCTTACTTGGGGTTGCAAGGAAGCTGCTTGTACCACCAATATCAAATCGTTATTCCCTGCTGGGGACTGCATTTTATTATCTGCTTCGCTTCTACATACAGCGTCTCAACAAAACCGCTTCACATAGGGCGTAAATCGCTGAGCATACAACTGAGATTGTGAAGGCGCGTGTGCGGAATTATATCGCGCCGGTTCCGCACGCGGCGGTCAGCCAAACGTTGCCGACGCGGGAGTTGCGCCGGGAGCGGTTTGCGACTTCAGATTTTCAACAGTCAGCACGATTGCGGGAAACACGATGTTCACGCGCGTGCCACGGCCGTGCGCGCCTTCGCCTATCGCGATGGTTGCGACATGAAGATTGACGATCTCGCGTACGATGGCAAGCCCGATGCCGCATCCTTCTCCCGGCGTACCTTCGACGCGATGAAAGCGTTCCAGCACTTGTTCGCGCTCCGCGGGGACGATTCCCGGGCCGTTGTCCTCGACCTCCAGCAGGGCGCCTTGCTCGTGCCGTGCGACGCGCACTGTTACGGTTCCGCCCGCAGGCGTATAGCGCAGCGCGTTGTCGATGAGGTTGTCCATCAGCTCGCGCAACAATTCCGCGTTGCCCCGTATGCCTACCTCGTCTTCCAGCGTTTCGAAACCGAGATCCAATTGTGCGTCCAGCGCCTTTCCGACCCATTCCGCGGTGGTTTCACGTGCAAGCCGGCTGAGTTCCAGCGGCACGGTCGGCAAGGGATGCTCATGCGAGTGGTCCGCCCGCGCCAGCGCTAGCAATTGATTGACCAGATGCACGCTGCGATCGATCGCGGCGCGCACGCGGCCCAGCGCGGCACGCATTGCAACCGGGTCGTCCTCGCGCATGACAAGCTCGGCCTGGGTCTTGAGGCCGGCGAGCGGTGTGCGAAGCTGATGTGCCGCGTCAGCGATGAAACGGTTCTGGGCCGCGACCGTCCGACCGAGCCGCTCAAACAAATCGTTCAGTGAGTCGACGAGCGGTGCGACTTCCGCCGGCACGCGCGACTCCTCGAGCGGTGAGAGATCCCGGTGGGAACGTTGCAGGATATCGCTGCGCAGACGATCGAGCGGCCCGAGTCCACGTCCGACCCCATACCAGATAAGTATGCCGGCCATGCCGATCAGCAATAGCTGCGGCAGCAGCATCACTGCGAGTATTTCGCTGGTAAGGGTACGTCGTTTGACCAGCGTTTCCGCAACCTGCACGAGGGCACTCCCGCCTACCCCTTCCACGCGCAGGGCGGCGATGCGTACCGGAACGCCGTCTATTCGTCCATCGTAAAACACGGGCTGTGGTCCGGACGACGGCGGTTCCGGAATCCGCCCTTGTTCTGCGAAGACGCTGCCGTCGCTGCCGGTGACCCGGTAGTAGATGCGATCCACTGCATCGTATTCAAGGATGCGCAAGACCACAGCAGGCAGATCGGCACTCACCTTGCCCGATTGCACATGTACCTCCTTTGACAGGGACACCGCAGAATCTAGAAGCCATCTGTCGTAGATGCGATTGGCAAAGTCCACTACGAAGTAATAGGCGAGCAATGCACCGATCAGCGAGAGCGCAAGCAGAGGGGGCATCAGCCAAGCGATCAGCCGCCGGCGTATCGATGATTCACGCATTTGGGATCTTGTCAATCATGTATCCTAGGCCGCGGAAGGTGCGGATGCTAACACCGGCGGGCTCCAGTTTCCGGCGTACGCGGTGCACGAACACTTCGACTGCGTTCTCTCCCGCGTGCTCCTCGGCGCCGTACAGTTTTTCGAGTAATCCTTCTTTGCTGACGACACGTCCGGCACGCAGCAGCAGCAGCTCCAGCAGCGCGACCTCGCGCGCCGAAAGATCAACGCGTTCACCATCGATTTCGACGCGCCGGCCGACCGTGTCGAGGCTTAGTGCACCATGCCGCAGGACTGGCGCGGGCACCGAGCTCGCTCTACGCAGCATTGAACGTACCCGCGCCTCCAACTCCGCGAGATCGAAAGGCTTTGCAAGATAGTCGTCCGCGCCCGCATCCAGCCCACTGACGCGATCCGCGACGGCGCTTCGTGCGGTGAGGATCAACACCGGAGCCAGTCCGCCGCCAGCCCGGTAATTCCGCAATACTTCGAGACCGTTGCGCCACGGCAATTGCAGATCGAGGATCGCGAGGTCGTAGGACGTCGCGCCAAGTGCGGCTTCCCCGGTCAATCCATCCGTCACTATATCGACGGCGTGACCTGATTTGGACAGGCTGCGCGATACGCCGTCCGCGAGATAAAGATCGTCTTCGACTACGAGTATGCGCATGATCGTTGCGCGTAAGGTTCCAGTAAGGTTGCGAGACTAGGCTGTGTCTGTCGAAGCGATTGCCGCCTGCAAGTTCTGTTCATGTACAAGTCATCTCTAGTTCTGATTGCCGTGCTCGCAAGTATTCCCTGTGCTGCGTCCAATGATAACGATCAAACTCCGATTTCCCTAACGTTGTCGGCAGCGGAAACGTTGCTTGTTTCCCGGAACCGCGATCTTATCGCCTCGCGGCGGGCGCTGGAGGGTGCTCAGGCAGACCGCCTGACCGCGGGTCAGCGACCGAACCCGTCTCTCTCACTTTCAACGCTGTCGATCGATTCGCGTCGCATCGGAGCCGGACCACCTTGGGAAAAGAGCGTGGATACCGCGTTACAGATTTCACAACCGATCGAACGTGGCGGCAAGCGCGATCTGCGTAGCGCAGCCGCCGACCACAACGCGCTGGCGGCGAGTGCCGGAGTGGACGAAACACGGCGACAGCAGAGATTTTTGCTCCGGCAATCGTACTTCGACCTGCGTCTCGCCCAGGAGCGCGTATCGATCAGTCGTGAAACGGTCATGGCGTTCCGCAGAACGCTCGATGCCGCCAATGTGCGGCTCAAGAGCGGCGACATCGCATCGGCGGATGTATCGCGAATCTCGGTGGACGCGCTGCGTGCCGAGAACGACCTGCGACAGAACACCGCCGATCTCGAACGCGCGCGAGTGGCGCTGGCCTATTTGATTGGGCTGGAAACGCGCGTGGCCAACATCGAGGCCACCGATCCCTGGCCCGAGCTGGCACCGATGCCCGATGTGCCGGACAATGACGTGCTGGATGTACGCCCGGATGTACGTGCAGCCGTCGAGCGTGCGAACGCGGCGAGCAAGGCCGCGCAACTGGCTACCGCGCAGCGTTCTCGTGACGTTACCGTGTTTGCGCAATTCGAGAGATTTCCGGGGCAGCAACAGAACAACACCATTGGATTCGGGGTCAGCGTACCGCTATTCCTGAACTATTCGTACGAAGGAGAGATTCGTCGCGCGGAATCGGATAGGTATGCCGCGCAGGATAATCTCGAGCGCGTGCGCGCGCTGGCTCGCACGGAGATCGCGCGTGCGTTGACAGACCTCGCGTCGGCCCGCGATCGGGTCGACCGATTCGACGGGCAACTGCTCGCTTCCGCGCGGAAAGCCGCCGAGGCCTCCGAGTTTGCCTACAAACGCGGGGCGCTCGGTGTGATGGATCTGCTCGATGCGCGCCGTTCGCTGAATGCAACCCAACTCGACGCCGCGGCCGCACATGCCGACTATGCAAAGGCCCTGGCAGCGTGGCGCGCAGCCGGCGGGGACGTGGCGGGTGAACGATGAGGACGATGCTTGCATGTTTCGCGCTCGCATTTGGAATCAGCGGTTGCAACAGCACGGCTGAGCCGCAGCCGCCCGCGCAGCCGGTGGCTGAGGGTGACCAGATCGTATTTCCCCGAGACAGCAAACAATTGTCCGCGCTGACCAGCGTTGCCGCCGAACCCGAGGCCGGCCACGCCGTCACGGTACCGGGCCGCGTGGTGTGGGATGAAACCCGGACCTCGCGCGTATTTTCTCCGGTTGCGGGTCGTGTCGTCGCGCTCAAGGTGCGACCCGGGGACACGGTTCGCGCGGGACAGGCGCTTGCGCTTATTTCGTCCCCTGACTTCGGCCAGGCCCAAGCCGAGGTCAGAAAAGCAGAAGCCGATTTCGTGCTTGCCGGGAAAAACCAGGCCCGTGCGCACGAATTGTACGACGCTGGTGTGATTGCCCTGAAGGAATTGCAGGCGGCCGATGCCGACCTCGAGCGAGCGCGAGCGGAACGTGACCGGACTCTGGCGCGTGAGAAGCTGTTTGGCGCCAGCCGGGAAGTCGATCAGCAGTTCCGTCTCACCACTCCGGTCTCCGGGATAGTGACGGAGAGCAATGTCAATCCCGGACAGGAGGTGCGGCCGGACCAGGCGCAACCTGGCACGCCGGCGTTGTTCGTGATCAGCGATCCGTCGCGGCTGTGGGTGGCGATCGATGTGCCGGAAAACCTCGCCGAGGTGTTTCGGCCCGGCATGACGGTACGCGTACGCACGCCGGTCTGGCCGGATGCCGTGTTCGACGCGAAGATCGAGCATGTCGCGGCTTTCATCGATCCCTCGACGCATGCGGTACAGGTACGCACGACAATCGACAACCGCGATCGCAGGTTGCGTCCGGAAATGTACGTGACTGCCGAAACGACGATCGCCAGATCGGGTGCGTTGCGCATTCCTGCCGCGGCCGCCCTGCTGATAGGCGACCGTTACTATGCTTTCGTAGACGAGTCCGGTGGACGCTACCTGCGGCGCGCGCTGCAGGTGGAGGAAGCCGGCTTCGGCACGCTGCGCGTGACCAAGGGTCTCGCTCCCGGCGAGAAAGTGGTCAGCGAGGGCGCGCTGCTGTTGCAGCAGATCCTCTCGGCAAAACGCTGACCGGGGTCACGCATGATCAAGCGCCTCATCGGGTTCGCGCTAGGCCAGCCGCTGTTCGTCATTCTGGGGTTGTTCGTTTTCATCGGCGGCGGCCTGATTGCATTCAAGAACCTGCCGGTCGAAGCATTTCCCGACGTCACCGATACGCAGGTCACGGTCATCACGCTTTTCCCCGGTCGCGCCGCCGAGGAGGTGGAAAAGCAGGTCACCGTACCCTTGGAAGTAGCGCTGTCCGGCATTCCGAACGCTGTCCGCCTGTTTTCGCATACGCAGTTCGGGCTGTCCTACCAGGTGGTCACGTTCAACGATAATGCCGGCGACTACTTTTCCCGCCAGTTGGTCGCAGAACGCCTACGCAACGTCGATCTTCCGGATGGCGTCCATCCGGACATGGCGCCGCTGACGTCGGCGATCAGCGAGATCTACCGTTACCGGGTGCAGGCCGACAATCTCTCGACGACCGAATTGCGCACGCTGCAGGACTGGGTGATGGAGCGCCAACTCAAGACCGTGCCCGGCGTCGCCGATGTCGTGAGCTTTGGGGGCCTGGTCAAGACCTACGAAGTGCAGCCCGATTTGCCGCACATGCGCCACCTGAAAATTACGCTGCAGCAACTCGCCGCGGCACTCGGCCGTTCCAATGCCAATGCGGGAGGAGGCTATGTCGAGCACGGGCGCCAGCAGTTCCTGATCCGCGGCATCGGTTTGCTGCGTTCCGCGGCAGACCTCGAGAACGTCGTGGTGGCGCAAAACAAGGGCGTGCCGGTGCTGGTGCGGGACATTGCGCGGGTCAGTATCGGTGCGTTGCAGCGGCAAGGACAGGCCGGCCAGGACGACAACGACGACATCGTCTACGGTGTCGTGCTGATGCGTAAGGGCGAAAACCCGTCGCTGGTACTCGATGCACTGAAGCAGAAGGTCGCGGAGATCAACCGCTCGCAACTGCCACCAGGCGCGAAAGTCGTGCCTTTCTACGACCGCACGTGGCTGATCGAAAGAACGCTGAAGACAGTGTTCACCAATCTTGTGGAAGGCGCGTTGCTGGTCTGCTTGGTGCTTTATCTGTTTCTGTCCAACGCGCGCGCGGCGGCGATTGTGGCGGCGGTGATTCCCCTGGCACTGCTGGGTACCTTTCTCGGTTTGCACTTCGTTGGCATTCCCGCGAATCTGCTGTCGCTCGGCGCGATGGATTTCGGCATCATCGTTGACGGAGCGGTCATCGTTGTCGAGCATATTTTCCAGCAGCTTTCGCGATTGCCCCCCGATTCGGATCGCAACGAGCGCCTGAATTCCGTGCTGCAATCCGCCACCGAGGTAGGACGGCCGACGTTCTTCTCGATGGTGATCATCATCGCTGCGCACATTCCGATCTTCACGCTGCAGCGCCAGGAAGGCCGCATCTTTGCGCCGATGGCCTACTCGGTCACGTCGGCTTTGATCGCGTCGCTGATCGTCTCGCTCACGCTGGTGCCGTTGCTGTCGCTGTGGCTGCTTGGCGGGCGCAAATTGCCTTCGGGAGAGAATCGCCTGCTGCGCGCCTGCAAGGCCGTGTATGCGCCTGCCCTCGCATGGGCGCTGGCTCATGGCGAGACGTTATTCGCCGCCGCCGCGGTTGCGCTTGTCGCTTGCGGCTTTGCCGCCTCACGGATCGGTACGGAATTCCTACCGGAGCTCAATGAAGGCAGCGTCTGGGTCAATGTGCAGCTGGAACCGAGCGTGTCCATCGCCGAAGCGGCATTGCAGGTCCGGCATATTCGCGACCTGCTGCGCAGGACGCCCGAGGTGCAAAACGTCTTCTCCAAGCTTGGACGGCCCGAAGACGGCACCGATCCCAAGCTCGCAAGCCAGGTCGAGGCACTTGTCGTGCTGCAGCCTGAGGAAAAATGGCGGCCCGGCGTGACCAAGCAGGACATTCTGGCGGAGCTTGACGCCTCGGTGGACCAGCTTCCTGCCCTCGAAGTGAGCTTTTCTCAGCCGATCCGGGACAACGTGCTCGAGAGCATTTCACAGGTGGACGGGCAAATTGTCGTCAAGGTGGTGGGCGACGACCTGGCCAAGCTCAACGCCATCGGGCGCACGATCGTCAGCGAAGTCCGGGGCGTTAACGGCGTGTCGAGAGCGTTTATCGACCGCGAGGGCCAGCTTCCGCAATACCGCATCGAGATCGACCGCGCACGCTCTGCGCGTTACGGGCTCAATATCGGCGACATCGAGGATGTGATTGAAACCGCGCTGGCCGGCAAGGAAGCGACATCGATCTGGGAAGGAGAGCGGCGCTTTTCCGTGATGGCTCGTCTCGATGAGCACGAGCGCGAGCCCGCGCGGCTCGAACATCTCATGATAGCGACCCCCGACGGTGCATTCATTCCGCTTTCGCAAGTAGCGGATTTTCGCGTCGAGAGCGGCGCCATGGATATCGCTCGGGAGAACGGCCGCCGCATGCTTTCAGTGGGCATCTTCATCGCCGGGCGCGATATGGGCAGCGTCGTGCATGACATGCAGGAGCGCGTAGCCAAGGCCGTGACACTGCCGGTAGGCTACCAGATCTTCTGGTCGGGAGAGTTCGAGAACCAAGAGCGTGCGATGAAAAGGCTGGCGTGGGTGGTGCCGCTCTCCATCTTCATCATCTTTGTACTGCTGTTCGATGCCTTCAAGTCGCTCAAAGATGCGACGCTGATCATCGCGAACATTCCGTTCGCGATGATCGGTGGCATATTCGCGTTGCTGTTGAGCGGCATTCCGCTGTCGGTGTCGGCGGCAATTGGATTTATTGCGTTGTTCGGACAGGCGGTGCTGAACGGCGTTGTCATGCTGTCCCATTTCGGCCGCTTGCGAGAACGGGGAGAAAATGTGTACGACGCGGTGTACAAGGGCTCCCTGGACCGCTTGCGGACCGTGATCATGACTGCGCTGCTAGCAATGCTGGGCCTCTTGCCGATGGCACTTTCTCATGCCATCGGTTCGGAAACCCAGCGGCCGCTGGCGATCGTAGTGATCGGCGGACTGGTATCCGCTACCCTCCTGACACTGCTGGTGCTGCCTGCGCTATACCTGTGGGCACACCGGCGCGACGAGCATCCGGCGCTGCGAAGCGGAGATGTGGGGCGTCCTTTTCCCGGTGCGGGTGAGGCGTGATGGTTCTGTCAACTTAACACCGATACGCTTGGAGGATGCCGACTTATTGGCGAGCCGGTCGTCGATGAGCAGTATTTCCGATCAGATCGCGGGTCGCAGATGGATAACTTCGCGCCATTGCGTAAAGCGGCGACGCATGATCTCGCGGTAGCTCACCGCAGCCGGGAACGAAGTCCCTGCGCAGCAGGCGCGCGCTCTCTGCTCCGCGCTTTTGCTTCGCAAGTACCTCCCTGATGTATGCCTCAATCAGATCCTCGACAGCGTAGGCCGTCTGGCGCTGCGTCACCCGGTCACGCCGGGCCTGCAGGTACTCCTTCGCGCTTCTCGGGCTGGGGATCTTTGCCTTGTTCCCGCTCTAGCCGCTTCCTGGCAGCGGCAAGACGAGCCTTGGCGAGCGTCAGGGGTCCGACCTCCCCTAATTTGATCTCGCGCAACGCTTCGTCGCGGGCGCGGTAGCGATAGAAGAACACTTTTTTCCCGGAGGCCAAGCAGCGCACACGCAATCCGGCACACTGCCCGTCTGCGCGCTCCTCGCATGGCTGCATGTACGCGATAATCGAGGCAGTCAGCGGTTCCGGTTTGCGCGGTATAGGTTTTTGCGACATATAGCCTCCTTGGAGGTCGACCTACACTAAACCTACACCGGATAACTGGGCAAGGACTTGCCCGGACTTGAACAGAAAACGCATCGGCGAAGGTTAAATATCCATGGAACGACAATATCTTATAGCGCAAAACGGCAGCGTCGGCAAGGACCTTGGCGAAACCGTGATTTCCCGACACACACCCATGATGCAGCAGTACCTGCGCATCAAGGCACAGCATCCAGACACGCTGCTGTTCTACCGCATGGGCGATTTCTACGAGTTGTTCTTCGAAGATGCCGTCCGTGCCGCGAAGCTGATGGACATCACGCTGACACAACGCGGTGCCTCTGCCGGCGAGCCGATCAAGATGGCGGGCGTGCCCTTCCACTCCGTCGAGCAGTATCTCGCCAAGCTGGTGAAGCTCGGCGAATCGGTGGCGATCTGCGAACAGATCGGCGATCCCGCCACATCGAAAGGTCCGGTCGAACGCCAGGTCACCCGTGTCGTCACGCCGGGCACGCTCACGGACGCGGCCTTGCTCGACGACCGGCGCGAAAACCTGCTGCTGGCCATCAATCTGCAAGGCGATGCACTGGGCATCGCCTGGCTTTCGCTCGCGAGTGGCCGCTTCGTCGTGCTGGAAACCCGAAAGGGGAATCTCGCATCCGAACTGCAGCGGCTACAACCGGCCGAGATTCTGGTCGCGGACGACTGCAACGATTCCAGCCTGGAGACATCGGGCGCAGCAATCAAGCGGCTGAGCGCCTGGCAATTCGACCGCGACGCCGCGAATCGCGTGTTGCTCCGGCACTTCGATACGCACGACCTGTCCGGGTTCGGCGCTGACGAACTCGGTCCTGCTCTCGGTGCGGCCGGCGCATTACTTGAATACGCTCGCGCGACACAGGCTGCCTCGATTGCCCATGTGAGCTCGCTCGCCGTCGAGCGCGATTCCGAATATGTGCGCATGGATGCGGCCACGCGCCGCAACCTGGAAATCTCCGAAACCCTGCGCGGCGACCCCGAACCCACCCTGTTGTCCCTGCTCGACACCTGCGCGACGACGATGGGCTCGCGCTGGTTGCGGCACGCATTGCATCATCCGCTGCGCGATCGCACTGTGGTGGCGGCCCGACTGGATGCAGTGGCAATCCTGCGCGGAGAAAGCGCGGAAGGCCCTTATCGGAAGCTTCACAACGCGCTGCGGCCGGTGAGCGACGTTGAGCGCATCACTGCGCGCATCGCCCTCAGAAATGCGCGGCCGCGCGACCTGTCCGCATTGCACGAAACTCTGACAGCTCTGCCCGCCATCAAATCTTTGCTCGAGCCGCTCTCCAGCCCACGGCTGGCGGCCTTGTCGATCGATCTCGCCCCTCTGCCGGAGCTCACCGATCTTCTATCGCGCGCGATCCTGCCGGAACCCGCAGCCATCATCCGTGAGGGCGGCGTCATCAACGACGGCTTCGATGCCGAACTGGACGAGTTGCGCGCGATCCAGAATAACTGCGGGGAATTCCTGATCGCGCTGGAAATACGGGAACGCGGCCGCACCGGCATCGCCAATCTGAAAGTCGAATACAACCGCGTGCACGGTTTCTACATCGAGGTGACGAACGCCAATGCGGAAAAGGTCCCCGAAGACTACCACCGCCGGCAGACATTGAAAAATGCCGAGCGCTACATCACGCCGGAACTGAAGACATTCGAGGACAAGGCGTTGTCCGCACAGGATCGTGCGCTGGCACGGGAAAAGTATCTGTACGAAAGACTGCTCGACGATTTGGCGCCGCACCTGCCGACACTGCAGCGCCTGGCGGCTGCGCTCGCCGAGCTGGACGCGCTGGTCACGCTCGCCGAACGCGCCGTGACGCTAGGCTATTCGGCACCTCAATTCACCGATGAAGAGAAAATAGAAATCGAGGCCGGGCGTCATTGCGTCGTGGAAAAGCAGATCGACGAATTCATCGCCAACGACACGCAGTTGGACGATGGGCGCCGGCTGCTGCTGATTACCGGCCCGAACATGGGCGGCAAGTCCACGTATATGCGGCAGACCGCGCTGATCGTACTTCTTGCCCATGTCGGCTCCTTTGTACCGGCAAGGGCCGCCGTCATCGGGCCAGTGGACCAGATCTTCACCCGCATCGGCGCTTCCGACGATCTCGCCGGCGGCCGCTCCACTTTCATGGTGGAAATGACCGAAGCGGCCAACATCCTGCACAACGCCACACGCACCTCTCTGGTCCTGATGGACGAAGTCGGCCGCGGAACGTCGACCTTCGACGGCATGGCGCTTGCGATCGCCATCGCCCGTCATCTTGCGGAAGCGAGCCGGAGCTACACGCTGTTCGCAACCCATTACTTCGAACTCACCCGGCTGCCGGAGGAATACCCGCAAGTCGCCAACGTGCATCTGGATGCAGTTGAGCACAAGGACAAGATCGTATTCCTGCACGCCGTCGAGGAAGGCCCGGCATCGCAAAGTTACGGTATCCAAGTTGCACAGCTAGCCGGTGTACCGGTTGCGGTGGTACGCGCGGCCAAGAAGCATTTGGCGAAGCTGGAGCAAGAAGCCGCGACCCGCAATCCGCAGGGCGATCTTTTTTCCGTGCCGGCGACTCAGCACAACAAGGAAGAGCATCGCCTGCAGGAAGCGTTACGCGAACTGGACCCCGACGCCCTGTCGCCAAAGGAAGCGCTCGAGCTGCTTTACCGCCTGAAGAAAACCGCCGAAGGGCGGGATTGAACGCTACTGATTTACCGCCGGTGGCGCCGTTTGCGCCGAGTTCTGGCTTTCGCGTTCGCGTATGATCGCTTTGGAAAGCTGGTACACGGCCATCGCGTAATTCTTGCTGCGGTTGTAACGGGTAATGACGTAGAAATTATTGAACGCGAGCCAGTATTCCTGGCCTTGCTCGATTTCCAGCGTGAACAGGCCGGCCACGAGTTCGGACGGCACGGTCTCCGTGGGCTCGATCCCTTTCGGCAGCATCTGCGCCAGCGTCAGGTGCGGCTTGAAACCCTTGTCGACGATGTCCTTGTACTCCGTGCCGCTGATGCGCGCAGGCACGACGATTGGCTGTCCGGCGAGCCAGCCGAAGTAGTGCAGATAATTTGCGACGCTGCCGATGACGTCGGGAACGTTCTCCCAGAGGTTTATTTTTCCGTCGCTGTCAAAATCCACCGCGAAGCGCCGATAACTGGTCGGCATGAACTGCGGCATGCCGATCGCGCCCGCAAAAGAGCCTTTCACCGTCGACGGGTCCAGGCCATTTTCGCGGGTAAGCAACAGGAACTGCTCCAACTCGTCGCGGAAGTAGGCTGCTCGTTCCGGCATTTCGAAAGCCAGCGTATAAAGTGCGTCGATCACCCTGAACGAGCCCGTACGCTTGCCGTAGATCGTTTCGACGCCGATGATGGAGACAATGATCTCCTCCGGCACGCCGTAGATGTCCCGCGCGCGCTTCAACTGTTCCGCATTCTCGTTCCAGAAGGTGACACCGGCGCTGGTGCGCGTCGGGGACACGAATATGTTTTTGAATTCGTACCACGGCTTCGACGTCGCCGGCGCATTGATCGCCTTGACCACCCCTTCATTACCTTTCAGCTGGGCGAAAATCTGACGCAGAGCCGGTTCGGCGAACTGGTGTTGCTGCACCATCTGCGCAATGAACTTCTCGACCTCCGGCTTGAGCTTGACCTTGGCCGGCGCCTGGGCCAGCGTCGAGAAAGAACCACCGATGAACAGCAGCCACGCCGCAAGGAGGGTGCGCGACAGCGTCATGGCTTGGCGACCGCGCGGTCGATCGTTACGCGAATGCCGTTCCGGCCGGGCTTGATCTTGTCGCTGGCTCCTTCGAGATCCCCGGCCGACGGCGTCGCGCCACCGGATTTGGACACGCGGGCATCGATCACGATTTCAGCGAATTGGGAAAGCTTCATCTCCGGCATCATCGCCATCGAATCGTCGAATAAAAATTGGTAAGGAAGATCGGCGACTTTTATTTTCACGATTGCCAGCGGCATGCGCGGACCGCTCGCGGCGCGCGCAAAAACGAACACCGTATCGTCCGGCCGGGCCCTGTCTCTAAGGGAATCAGCGAGAGCCACGACACCGGTCACGCGCTCTTTCCCGGCAAGAGCAGCCGCTACCGGCTTGCCTGTCAGTCGCGCCTTCGATTCGGCGACCCCCTTCTGCAACGCTTGCGCAAGCTCGGTGCTGACGCCGGGCTGCTTGATGATCGTCTCCCAATAGCGAATCGCAGCCTTGTAATCTTTGCGCTCGAACGCTGCGCTTCCCGATAGTGCCAATACTTTGGTGCTATGCGGATCGAGCCTGAAGGCGCGATCCAGCAATCGGGTCGGCTCACCTATCAGCGAGCGCCCTGCGGCCAACGCCAGCGATTCGGCGTAGTCCGCCAGCAGGTCGGGGTCTTGCGACCTCAGGTCCACCGCTTTCTTGTAGGCATCGTTGGCTTCGCCGAAGCGCTCCATCGCCCGGTAAGCCCGGCCGAGCATTTTCCAGCCCTCCGCATCGCCCGGATTCTGCTGCATGCGCGCCGCCAGCTTGACAGTCATATCCTGGAACTGATCTGCCGTGATCGACGACAGATCGGCCGCCGGATGGCGCGGCGCCACCAAACCTTGCAGATTGCCGAGATACAGGTACAACAGGATGGCCGCCAGCGGAAGGAAGACGCCGATGACGATAGCAACTGCCTTGCCTTGAGTTGCCGATTGCGGCGGTTCGGCCGGCGCCGCAGCTTCTTCGAGGACGCGCCTCTCCAGTTCATTTTTTGCCTGCTCGTAGCGGTCCGCGCCCAGCATTCCGGCTTCGAGGTCTTTGTCGAGTTCCGAGAACTGATCGCGATGGATGTCGAGGTTGGACAGATGCCGTCCCACGACCGGAGAATTCGAGCGCTTCAGCAGCGGCCACAGCACAATGACCACCGCAGCGACGAGCAGAAAGACAGCAGCGCCAGCGAACGCGATCATTGCAGCTCGTTTCCGGATCCGCCGCGCAACAACGCCTCGGCGCGCGCACGGTCCACGGGTGTCAGCTCGACATCGGGCAATCGACGACGCCGGCCGCGCACGTAAACCGCCAATCCAAGCAGACCGATAAGCAGCAATGCGAATGGCCCTGCCCAGAGCAGCAAGGTGCTCGCCTTGAATGGCGGGTCGTAGAGCACGAAATCGCCATAGCGCGCAACCATGTAGCCGCGGATTTCGGCGTCGCTCTTGCCCGCCTGCATCTGGCTGCGCACCTGGTTCTTGAGATCAATCGCCAGATCGGCGTGCGAATCCGCCAACGATTGGTTCTGGCACACCAGGCAGCGCAGTTCGGAAGTCAGTTTGACGACGCGCTTTTCGAGCACGGGATCGTCGGCGGCGGGAGACGCCTCCCTGGCCGCACACTGCGCGGAAAATACGAGCCACAGAATTGCGAAAATGGCCTTCATCCCTGAAGCTGTCTCACCAGCGGCAGGATCTTCTCCTGGAGTATTCGCACCGTGACAGGGCCGATACGTTTGTAGCGGATAATTCCATTGCGGTCGATCACATAGGTTTCCGGCACGCCGTACACGCCGTAGTCGATGCCCACGCGCCCGTCGCTATCCTCTATGGACAGCATGTATGGGTTGCCGTGCTTGTCCAGCCATTTCAGCGCATCCTCGCGCTTGTCCTTGTAGTTAAGCCCATAGATCGGCAATACGTTCTGCTTGGAGAAGTCGACCAGGATCGGATGCTCTTCCAGACAGGCCACGCACCAGGAAGCCCAGACGTTGAGGATCCAGACCCTGCCTTTGAGGTCTTCCGTGCCAAGCGTTTTGCCCGGATCCTGCAACTGCGGCAGCCGGAACGCAGGCGCCGCCTTGTCGATCAGCGGCGATGGCACTTCGCGCGGATCCAGGCTCAACCCTAGGGCGAGGAACACAGCCAGCACCAGGAAGATGCCGAGCGGGAGAAAGCGTTTCATTTAAGATCAGTGTCCCTTCAGGGATAAGTGCTTCGCCTTAAACGGTGAATAGTGAACGGTAAATGGGGAACAGGGAATGGTGAACGGCAGACCCATCGGTCAGGCTATTACAACGCTGGCAGCCGCAGACGCTTCGCGCTCGGCTTTGCGCGCCAGCCGATAGCGTTTGTCGGAAATGGCCAGAATGCCGCCAAGCGCCATCAGGAATGCGCCGCCCCAGATCCAGTCCACGAATGGCTTGTGATAGATGCGCACAACCCAGGCGCCACCGTCGACCGGCTCACCGAGCGATACGTACAAGTCCCGGGTCAGACCGGTATCGATTGCCGCTTCGGTCATCGGCATTTGCTGGACCTGGTAGAAGCGCTTCTCCGGATACAGCGCGCGTACTTTTTCCCCGCCCTTGGCTACCGTTATCGTGGCGCGCGTCGCCTCGTAATTCGGTCCCGGCACCTGGCTTAATCCATCAAGCTGGAACGTGTAGCCGCCGACCTCGACGGTGTCGCCGGGCTGCATACGTACATCCTTTTCCGTTTCGTAACCCTTTACCAGTGTGACGCCGGTGATGAAAACGGCAACGCCCAGATGCGCCAGCAGCATGCCGTAATAGCCACGCGGAATGGCGGCCAATTGGGAGCCGAAGCTGCGTCCGCTGCTCGCGCGCAATAACGCCACACGCTGCTTCAGGTTCACGAAACCGGCGATCGCCACCCACGAGGCCAGCAACAGGCCGAAGGCGATCATGGGTGTCCACTTTCCAAGGGTGAACGGCAGCAGCAGCGCCGTGATCAGCGCGATGACGAAAGCCCATTTCAGCCGCGCTGCCATCTCCGGCACACGCGCCTGCTTCCATTTCGCGATCGGGCCCACGCCCATCAGGAAAAGTGCCGGCGTCATCAGCGGCACGAACACGGCTTCGAAATAAGGCGGGCCGACGGAAATCTTTCCGAGCCCGAGCGCATCGAGGAACAGCGGATACAAAGTGCCCAACATGACCGACGCAGAAGCCACCAGCAACAGCACGTTATTGGCGAGCAATGCCGATTCACGGGACATCAACTCGAAGCTCCCGCCCAAGCCCACGCGCGGGGCGCGCCAGGCAAACAATGCCAGCGAACCGCCGATGACGATGACCAGGAAGAAGAGGATGAAGACGCCGCGCGCCGGATCGGTCGCGAAGGCATGCACGGAAGTCAGCACGCCGGAGCGAACCAGGAAGGTTCCCAGCAGCGACAATGAAAAAGCGATGATCGCAAGCAGCACGGTCCACACCCTGAAGCCGCCCCGCTTCTCGGTAACCGCCAGCGAATGTACCAGCGCGGTACCGACCAGCCACGGCATGAACGACGCATTCTCGACCGGATCCCAGAACCACCAGCCACCCCAGCCGAGTTCGTAATACGCCCAGCCGCTGCCGAGCGCGATGCCGACGGTCAGGAACACCCACGCCATGGTCGTCCACGGGCGCGACCAGCGCGCCCAGGTGGCGTCGAGTTTTCCACCCAGCAACGCGGCGATGGCAAACGCAAATGCAACCGAAAATCCGACGTAACCCATGTACAGCATCGGCGGATGAATCACCATGCCGGGATCCTGCAGCAGCGGATTCAAGTCGTTGCCATCGGGCGCGGCGGGCAGCAACCGCTGGAACGGATTGGAGGTAAACAGCATGAACAAGAGGAAGCCGACGGAAATCAACGCCATCACGCCGAGAATGCGCGCCACCATTTCCAACGGCAAATGGCGGCTGAACACACTCACCGCGAGCATCCACACCGTCAGCATCAACACCCAGAGCAGCAGAGAACCTTCGTGGCTGCCCCAGGTTGCGGCAAAGCGGTAGAACCACGGCAGACTGGAATTCGAGTTTGTCGCCACGTTGAGCACCGAGAAATCGTTGCTGATGAAGGAATACGCCAGACAGGCGAAGGCGATGACCACGAACACGAACTGGCCCTGAGCCGCCGGCCGGCCGACGCTCATCCATATGACGTCGCCGCGCGCGGCGCCGACCAACGGAAGGATCGCCTGCGCGAGTGCAATGCAGAGCGCGACGATCAGTGCGAAATGCCCTAGTTCGGGAATCATAAGGTAGTGACCAGTGAACAGTGAATTGTGAACAGAAAAGGCCGGACGGCGCGCGATCCGCGGCTCGTCAACAGCGAGTTGGCCGGAAGTGGGTGACTGACATACAAGACCAATCGGTCATTGGGCATTGGCATTTACCGTTTACGGCTTCTGAATCAGAGTTTTCTGCGACTCGTGCATCGCCTTGTTTGCGCGCTCGACGGCGTCGGCGGCTTCCGGCGGCATGTAGTTCTCATCATGCTTGGCCAGCACTTCGGAGGCGGCGAACACCCCGTCTGCTCCGAGCTTGCCCTGGGCAACGACGCCTTTGCCTTCCTTGAACAAGTCGGGAAGGATGCCCGTGAACAGGACGGGTACGCTCTTCGCAGTATCGGTCACGACGAAGCGCACGGTCACGCCGTCGGGCTGGCGTTTGACGCTGCCTTTTTCAACCAGGCCGCCGATGCGGAAATTGCGCCCTTGCGGTGCCTCGTGTGCGGCCACCTGGGTCGGGGTGAAGAAAAAAACCAGATTGCTGCGGAAGGCGCTCAACACCAGCGTTGCCGCAATGCCCAAAACCGCCAGGCCGGCGACGATCAGCGCGATGCGCTTATGGCGGGGTTTCATCGACATTCAATCGGATTGCGCATGCGAACTACGACCCGCTTGCACGCGCAGAGTTCTGGCGCGCCGTACCAATGTGACCACTTCGGCGGCGATGACCGCCGCGGTCACGGCGTAGGCGCCCCATACGTACAAGCCATAACCGCCCATGGCCAGGAACTCCGAAACACTATCCCACTGCATACTTTTTCCTCAAAATCAATTCAGAATCGGACATGAGCATTTAGACTTGTTTCGGTTTTGGGATGCCGTTTACTGATGACCAAGCTCGCGCATCCAGGCGGCGTTGCGCTCGCGATCAAGGATCTCGCAGCGCACCCGCATCAACGCGGCAGCGATCGAATACGCCCAGAAAGCGAACACCATCACCAGCATGCCGGTCAGCATGATGCTGGCCATGCTCGGCGCCCGCGTAATGCTGACCGATGAACCCTGATGCAGCGTATTCCACCATTTGACCGAAAAATAAATGATCGGCACGTTGATGGCACCCACCAGCGCCAGCACCGCGGACGCCTTGTCGGCGCGGCGCGGATCGTCGATCGCGGCAACCAGCGACAGATAACCCAGATACAGAAAAAGAAGAATCAGTTCGGAAGTCAGGCGCGCGTCCCACACCCACCAGGCGCCCCAGGTCGGCCGCCCCCAGAAGGCGCCGGTCCATAGCGCGATGAAGGTCATCAGGGCGCCGGTCGGGGCCAGCGCATGGCCCATCATCGACGACAGCCGGGTATTGAACGCCAGGCCGATGCCGGCCCAGAACGCCATCACCACGTAGATGAACATCGACATCCAGGCTGCCGGCACGTGAAGGAAGATGATCCGATACGCATCGCCTTGCTGGAAGTCCGTAGGTGCGGCGAAGAACGCTATATATAGGCCGATCAGGCCAAGGACGACGGCGATGCCCATGAACCACGGCACCATTCTTCCGGCTAGCGTATAGAAAGTCTGGGGCGAGGAATACTTGAACCAGTTCATGTCGCGAATCTATTCCAGTGAAATTCTCAATGCCATTGCGGCTGCCCATGGCGCAAACACCAGCGCAGCCAGCGACATCGCGCCCAGCAGGGACAAGTGTCCCGCTACTCCCATACCGGTTGCCGATGCCGTCACGGCGCCCGCGCCAAACACCAGCACCGGCACATAAAGCGGTAACACCAACACCGCAGTCAGCGCACCGCCGCCGCGCACGCCCAGCGTCAATGCCGCGCCGACCGCACCGACCAACGAAAGCGCCGGCGTCCCGATCAGGAGCGACACCAGCAACGTCGCCAGGGCATCGCCCGGCAAATCGAATTGCAGCCCCAGCAGCGGCGCTATCAGCACCAGCGGTAAACCGGTCGTCAGCCAATGCGCCAGCACCTTCGACAATACCAGCAGCGTCAGCGGCTGCGGTGTCAGCACCAGCTGTTCAAGTGTGCCGTCGGCGTAGTCTGCACCGAACATCCTCGCCAGCGACAACATCGCGGCGAGCAGCGCGGCCACCCACACCACCCCCGGCGCAATTTCGCGCAGCGTATCCGGCTGCGGCCCGACACCGAGCGGGAACAGGCTCACGACGATCACAAAAAAGAGGAACGTCGTGAGCACATCGCTGCGACGGCGCGCCGCGATCAGCAGATCGCGGGCTGCGACGGCGCGGCAGGCGGCGCCCGCCGTTGCGTCCAATTACTGCGCCCCCAATTCGACCGACTGCACTTGCGCACCGGCGAACTCGACTTCCTGATGCGTCGTGAACAACACCATGCCGCCGCCGCGCAAGTGTGCAAGGACGACTGCCGCGGTCCGCCGGACGGATGCGGTGTCGAGTGCGGCAAACGGCTCGTCCAGCACCCACAACGGTTTGGGCGCGGAAAACCAGAGCCGCGCCAGCGCAACCCGGCGCTTCTGTCCCTGAGACAGCAGTTTGACTGGAAGGTCTGCCACGCCAGCGAGCCCCTGTTCGGCGAGCGCGTTACGCAACGCCGCGCTGCCGACCTTCATGCCGGCAAGCGCCAGTGCATGGCGCAGATTCTCGATCGGGGTGAGATCGTCCTTCAACCCGTTGGCGTGGCCGAGGAAGAGAAGATCGCGCCGGAAGTCTTCGCCCGACGCGGCGATCCGGCCCTCTTTCCAGAGGATTTCGCCTGATTCGACCGGGGACAGGCCGGCGACCATTCTCAGCAGGCTGGTCTTGCCGCTGCCGTTCTCGCCGCCGACGCGCAACGCCTGATTCGCTTCCAGTCGAAAAGACAGATTGCGGAAAAGACGCCGGTTGCCGCGAACACATTCGATCTCACAGGCCTGAAGCATTGGGTTCCGGAATGACGCGGGCGCGCCATTATAACCGAGCCCCCAAGCCCGACTCGGCACGTCGCGCGATCAGTTGGCAGCGGCCGCACAGACGCGACGCATGCTCTCCCCTCCGGGCGCTTGCGGATTCACCCATTCGAAGCGGATTTCCGCGTCCGGCGTGCGGTAAACCTCGGTTACCTCTCCGCTTGCCATGGCTTCGCGGTACAGCGTCGATTCGACATTGGCGCGACCGCCCGTTTTGCAATCGTAACGCGTCAGCCGTGTTGCGGACAGATATGGCTTGACCGGCCGGCGCGTCACTTGCACTTCAGGGAAGTTCCAGAGCAGCAGGACTTCGACGATATCGCCGTCGCGCTTCAGGCTGTCGCGGTCGAAATAGAACGCCGATTCGGCATCGGCGCTGATCTCCACCCACTCGCGCGCCGCGGCGGTCAACGGCAGAAGAAACAACAGCAACGGGAAATAACGCATGGCCTCGCATCACAACAATAGATTCGCGTCGAAGCCTACCTTTGCCCGGCACCGGACTCAAGCGGCAAATTCTGAGTCAGACGCGCACGCCAGCCGTCCCCATTGCACCCAGTCGCCCGAGTAGCCGTCGCGCGATGTCCTGAATGGGCACTATCTCGTCCACGCCACCGCTCGCGATGGCTTCCTTGGGCATGCCGAACACCACGCAGCTTTGCTCGTCCTGGGCAAAGGTGTAGGCGCCCGCATCGTGCATTTCTCGCATGCCGACCGCGCCGTCCTTGCCCATGCCGGTGAGGATCACGCCAATCGCGTTTTTCCCCGCGCACTGCGCCGCCGAACGGAACAGCACATCCACCGCCGGGCGGTGCCTGTTTACGGGCGGCGACTGCGACAGTTCCGTCACGTAGTTCGCGCCGCTGCGCTTCAACAGCAAATGAGAATGTCCCGGCGCAATGAACGCGTGGCCCGGCAGCACGCGCTCTCCATCCACTGCTTCCTTGACACGTACGCGGCAGATCTTGTCGAGTCGATCGGCAAACGACTTCGTAAAGCCCTCCGGCATATGCTGCGCAATCAGAATACCCGGGCTGTCCGGCGGCAATTGCACCAACACCTCCTTGATCGCCTCGGTACCGCCGGTGGAGGCACCGATAATCAGCAGCTTTTCGGTTGAGGCAACACGATTGCCGAGCGGCGGCAGTGCCACGCTTGCGACAGCCTTTGCCCCCGGTTGTCGGATTCGGGCCGCCGCCGCCGTGCGTATCTTGTCGGCTATGTCAGCGCTGTAGTCCCGCAAGGTGTTGGCGATATCGAGCTTGGGCTTGGGCACAAAATCGACCGCGCCCAGTTCCAGCGCGCGCAGTGTTATATCCGAGCCGTGCTCGGTCAGCGTGGAGACCATCACAACCGGCATCGGCCGCAGCCGCATCAGCCGTTCCAGAAAATCCAGGCCGTCCATTTTCGGCATTTCCACGTCCAGTGTCAGCACATCGGGATTGAGTGCGCGAATCATCTCCCGCGCCGCCAGCGGGTCGGCGGCCGCGCCGATACACTCCATATCTTTCTGTCCGTTGACGATTTCGGTGAGCAGCTTGCGCACCAGGGCCGAATCGTCCACGACCATGACACGGATACGGCTTCCAGCCGCACTCTGTCTCGCCACGGTCTGCATATTGTTCTGCATTTTTTCTCCTAACCGAACAATTCGATGTCGCCGCCACTCACGGTGTCGGTCGTTTGCCGCAAATGGGACGTATAGTCCGCCTCACGCTCGAACAGCGTTCTGTTGTGCATGTTCATCAGTTTCTTGACCCGCGCCTTGCCGTCGTGCGGAAAGAAATAGACTTTGCGCGGGTAAATGTCCTCGAGATCCTGTGCAACGACCCGTATTTTTTCATTGCCGAGAAATTCGAGAACGAACTGCGCATTGCGCACGCCCACATTTGAGTGATTCAGGCTGCGCATCACGTTTCCGCCGCCAAATACCTTTGCCTCGAAGTTGTGGCGCTTGGCACCAAGTTTTAGCAGGCTGTTGATCAACAGTTCCATCGCGTGCACACCATAGCGGGCGGTGCTGCCGAAACGGTCAGCCTCGCCGCTACCGGCATCAGGCAGCATGAAGTGGTTCATCCCGCCGATGCCGTTGGTGACATCGCGAATGCAAGCCGCAACGCAAGAGCCTAGCACCGTGACCTGCACCAGATCTTCGGTCGTCACGTGGTATTCGCCCGGCAGCAGCTTCACCGCCGCCCGCTTCAGCGTCGGATCGAAATAGCTGTTGCGCGCCAATCCATCCGGCGTTGTTTTCTCAGCCATGCCTGCGCCCGGGCAGCGGCTGGTACACGGTCTTTCCGCGCAGCCGGAACAGGTCGGTGGCATGGTGCAGGCTTTCCGAATGCCCCATGAACAGCAGCGCATCCGGCCGCAGCAGCGGATGAAACCGTTCGAGAATCGCTCGTTGAGTCGACTTGTCGAAATAGATCATGACATTGCGGCAGAAGATGCCGTCCAGTGGCCCACGGATCGACCACTGCTCATCGAGAAGATTGATCTGCCTGAAGGTAATCATTTCGCGCAGTTCGGGTCTGACGCGCGCATAGCCGTCCTGGGCACCGGCGCCCTTCAGAAAGAAACGCTTCGCATATCCTTCAGGCAGGCGTTCGAGACGCTCCATCGGGTAGATACCCGCTTTCGCCTTATCCAGTACATTGGTGTCCACGTCGGTGGCCAGGATGCGTACCTTCGACGCCTGCCGGCCCAGCGTATCCAGCGTGGTCATCGCCATGGAATAAGGCTCTTCCCCGGTCGAACTGGCACTGCACCACAACGTGATACTTGCGCGTGCGGCTGCACGTTGCAGCAGTTCCGCGAGCGCCGGAAAATGATGCTGTTCACGGAAAAATGCCGTCAGGTTGGTGGTCAGGGCGTTGGTGAACTCCTCCCATTCCGCAGTGTCGTTTCTCGCCTCGAGCCGGTCGAGATAGTCGCCAAAACGCGCAAGTCCGAGTATGCGCAGCCGTCGACCCAGCCTGCTGTACACCATCTGGCGCTTGGTCTCCTTGAGCGATATGCCGGCTCGAGCATAGATGAGCTTGCATACCTTCTCGAAATCACGATCGGTGAATTCGAAATCGCCCCCCGTAACCGCGGTTTCCGCTGCACCCATGAGATCCGTTCAGAAATTGCGCCGTGTTGCGTTCTCGTTGCGGCTCGATTCGATCGCGCCACCAGGTTTATTGGCCGTCTGCCCTGTCAGTTGCGGCGAAACACCCTTATAGTTTTGGATCACTGGCCAGTATCGTCACAGCCGGCCCATGCCAAAGCCACGGCCGCCATCAACGGAATCAGCAGGTCTTTTATCTGCAATAGAGGCTTGGGTAAATGCATCGGCATCCTCCGGTGTCCAAACGTCATCGGTTTCGGAAAGCGCAGCTTGGTGCCGCCTTATTTCCGTTCCTACCTCTTGCCAACGGCCGCATCGCCCGCGACTTTACTCCGGGGTCCGGCTGTCTTGCGCTCGGCTGCTTTGGGTGCCGGTTTGGCCGGCAGCCGCTCTACGTTGGTGGCGCGCTGGGAACTCCTGCGCTCCGCAAAGGTGTCGACCTTGCCCACCGAGTCCTCGATCAGCGTCTTGATCTCTTTCGCCGCCGCCGCCGAGCGTTGCGCGAGGTTGCGCACTTCGGTGGCCACCACCGCAAAGCCCCGGCCCTGCTCGCCGGCGCGCGCCGCTTCCACCGCCGCGTTCAGGGCCAGAATGTTGGTCTGGAAGGCGATACCGTCGATCACGCTGATGATGTCCACGATCTTCTTGGCCGACTCGTTGATCGAGCTCATGGTCTGCACCACCTGCCCCACCACGTTGCCGCCCTTGACCGCCACGTCGGAGGCGCCGATCGCGAGCTGATTGGCCTGCTTGGCGTTCTCGGCGTTCTGCTTCACCGTGGAGGTCAGCTCTTCCATCGAGGAGGCGGTCTCCTCGAGACTGGAGGCCTGCTCTTCGGTCCTCTGCGACAGATCGGTGTTGCCCGAGGCGATTTCCTTGGAGGCGGTGTTGATCGCGTCGGTGGCCTCGCGAATGCGGCCCACGATCTCGGTGAGCTTGTCCACCGTGGCGTTGGAGTCTTCCTTCAACTGCCCGAAGGTGCCGTGATATTCGTTGCTGATCTTCTCGGTCAGGTCGCCCTTCGCCAGCGCCGCCAGCACCCGCACCACTTCGTTCAGGCCCACCGAGCTGGTCTGCATCAACTGGTTGATGTTCTCGCCCAGCAGCTTGAAGAAGCCATCCTTGCCTTCCATCGCGATGCGCTTGGTGAAGTCACCCTCCACCGCCGCCTTGACGATGCCCGCCACCTCTTCTTCCACCGCCACTTCGGCGGTGCGGTCCTTCCACTCCACCACCGTGCCCACGCGGCCGCCCTTGTCGTCCAGAATCGGGCTCGCGATCAGCCCGAAGGAAAGCGGCCCCACCTTGATCTCGGTCCTGTAGGCCCCGCGCAGGTTCGCCAGCATGTTCCTCTGGTGCGACGGATTCTTGTGGAACACGTCGATGTTCGCGCCGATGAGCTTTCTCGCGTCGAACTGCGGCAGCACCTTGCGGATCTCGGCGTCGTTCCGGGTCAGCATCTCGCTCACCGAATCGTTCATGTACGCGATGTGGTTATCCGCGCCCGCGATCATCACGTTGGTCGTACACTTGTCCAGCGCGTTCTTGATGCGCAGGTCTTCATCGTCGCCACCAGGCTCGCGCTGTCGCCCGCGCGCACCTGAATCAGCGTCGAGACATCCCCATCGGCCACGCGACGCGCAATCTCCTGCGCATACGCCGGCTCACCCCCCAACTGCCGCAGCAGACTGCGGGTGATGAAAAATCCCATCAGGGCGCCGCACAACAGCGCTATTCCGCCCAGCGCGAACATCAGCAGGCGCGCATTGGCATAGGCTTTCTCCACAGCGGCCATCGCCTCGGTGTTGCTCTTGTGTTGAAAATCCACCAGTTCGGTAAGTTGGCCCTGCCATTTAACCTGCATCGGATGCAGTTCCCCCATCAGGACCCGGGTGGCTTGATCAGCCTTGTTGGCAAGGCCGAGTTCCGCCGCCTTGGTCATCACAGGCAAAGCGGCCGTGTCGGTCTCCTTGATCTTGGCCATCAGAGTCTTTTCGAAGTCTGTGCCGTTGAAGTCGGCGAACATTTTGTTAAGCTCGACTTCTGTTTCCGCGTACTTTGCACCGAGCTCTTTTAGACGATCGGCCTCGGGCCGCATCTCGGACATGTCGCTAAGCAGCGCCAGGTTGCGCAGGATGATCATCCGGTTCAGCATGTTGCCGCGCATCGACGCCGCAAGCTCCGCCTCCACTGCGTTCACGTGGCCGATTTCCACCATCCGATCCTGGAGATGCCCCATGTTCACCATCCCGATCGTGATCACTGCGATCAGAAAAATTAGGATCGTGCCGAACCCCGCCCCCAGGCGGATACCGACTCTCAAATTGGACAGCTTCATTTCAGGCTCCTTTCAAAATCTCAAGTGTTAAAAATGCGGACATGAACCGTTCCTTTTTCCACTGGTTTCTTCCCCTGCTCCTTGGCCTCCGCCGCCGGCTTGCGCCCGGCTGGCTTGGCAAGGACCTTGTGTTCGGGAGCCTTGGGCGCGACCGCCTTGACCGGCATCCGCTCGACGTTGTGGGGCCGATCCGGCCCGCGACGCTCGGTCCTGCCGTCCCAGCTCGCCGAGGCCTGCGACAGCTTGAAGATCAACACCGCGTCGGCCAGGTGCTGGGCCTGTTCTTCCAGGCTCTCCGCCGCCACGTCGGAGGCGCCGATCGCGAGCTGGTTGGCCTGCGTCTCTCAGGATATGTTCACGCTGCGTCGGCATATTCGTTCATCAGCGCCATGTCGCGCTCGTTCATCAGCTTTTCGATGTCGACGAGGATCAGCATCCGCTCGTCCACAGTGCCCAGGCCGATCAGGTACTCGATGTCGAACTGGGCCGAGAAATCCGGCGCCGGCCTTATCTTGTCAGGGGAGAGCATGATCACGTCCGAGACGCCGTCCACCACCATGCCGACGACCCGTCCGGAAACGTTCAGGATGATCACCACGGTGAACTGGTTGTATTCGACATTGCCCAGATTGAACTTGATGCGCATGTCCACGATCGGCACGATGATGCCGCGCAGGTTGACGACGCCCTTGATGAATTCGGGCGCATTGGCGATCTTGGTGATGGCGTCGTAACCGCGGATCTCCTGGACTTTGAGGATATCCACGCCGTATTCCTCGGCGCCGAGTGTGAAAGTGAGAAATTCGCTTCCCGTGGACGCCACCGCGGATGCGGATTTCGCGCCATTGTCGGGTAACCCGCCTTGTGTCGCCTGGCTCATTGACTGTCTCCTTCGCTGATTGAAGTAACCGGCGCGCGCACTCGATCACGCCACTGCACGCAACTCCTGCTTCGTCCCTCGCACCACTGCGCCGGCGTCGATGATCAACGCCACCTTGCCGTCACCCATGATGGTGGCTCCGGAGATGCCCCTGATCTTGCGGAAGTTGGTTTCGAGGCTCTTGATCACCACTTGGTGCTGACCGATCAGTTCGTCCACGAACAACGCCTTCTTGATGCCGTCCGACTCGAGAATCACCATGATTCCTTTTTCGATATCGGCAACTTTCGGCTGGATATTGAACATTTCGTGCAATTTCAAGACCGGCAGGTACTCGCCGCGCACGTGCACCACCGTTCCCTGGTTGCGAACAGACTTGACGTCGGCCATCTTCGGCTGCAGAGATTCGACGATGTAGGTGAGCGGGACGATGAACAGCTGGTCTCCCACCGTGACCGACAAGCCGTCAAGGATGGCCAGCGTGAGCGGCAGCCGGATCGAAATGCGGGTGCCCGTTCCAAGCGCGGAATCGATTTCGACGCTGCCTCCCAAGGCCTGGATGTTCCGGCGCACAACGTCCATTCCGACACCGCGACCGGAAACGTCCGTCACCACTTCCGCCGTCGAGAATCCGGCCTCGAAGATGAGTTGCCAGACCTCCTGGTCCGACATTGCGTCCGAGACCGCCATGCCGCGGCTGCGTGCCTTTTCCAGGATCTTGTCGCGGTTCAGTCCGGCGCCATCGTCGGATACTTCGATGACGACGTTGCCGCCATGATGGAAGGCGCGCAGCGTGATCGTGCCCTTGGCAGGCTTCCCGGCACTGCGGCGCTTCTCCGGAGCTTCGATGCCATGGTCTATGGAATTGCGCACCAAATGATTCAGCGGATCGGCGATCTTCTCGATCAGCCCCTTGTCCAATTCAGTGCCCTCACCGACGGTCTTAAGTTCCACTTCCTTGCTGAGCTTGGACGCGAGATCGCGGACCACGCGCGGGAAGCGGCTGAACACGAAGCCGATCGGCATCATACGGATGGACATGACCGATTCCTGCAGATCGCGGGTGTTGCGCTCCAGAAGGCCAATTCCCTTGACCAGCGTTTCGTGCAGGACGGGATCAATTTTCGATACGGTCTGGGCAAGCATCGCCTGGGTAATCACCAGTTCGCCAACCAGGTTGATGAGCTGATCCACCTTCTCGACGCCGACGCGGATCGAGGTCGCGTCGAGACTTGGTGCAGCCGGGTTCTTGTCGCTTTCCCGGCGACCGAATTTCACCGGCTGGCCAGCCGCCGCGGGCTCGGCGGCTGCGGACGTGGCATGCTCTGGCACCTCCGCAACCTGTGCGATCGAAGCGGTGGCGACCGCGGCGGGCGCTTCCTTCGGCGGCACCAGCGCGTCATACAAAGGTTCGAAAAATCCGTAATCGGTATCCGCCGGATTCGGCTTGGACGGGGATTGCGCGACAACGCCTTCACGCTCGATCTTAAGCGCAGCGGGATTGACCACGAAGGCCAGCGCCTCCCATATATCTTCTTCCGAAGAGTCCGTCTCCAGCCGCCAAGCATAAGCGCCAGAAACCACGCTCGCGGCTGGCTCGTTGAGCGCATCGAGTTTGCCCAGCGCGGAAAGATTGGCGCGCAGGTTGTTCACCATTGCAGTTCGGACACCCTCGGCCAGTGTGAATTCGATCTGGTAGCGGGGCACCTGTCCTTGGACGGGCCTTACATCCTGCGGCGCGGATATCTGCTCTGCCACAGGTCCGGCGGTGGGCGCTCGTTGTGACGCGTGGAGGGGCGATACAAGTTCCTGGACCTGTACTTCCGCTGGCGCGGCGGGTTGTTCACCGGAAGCCAGACGTTTCAGCGCCTGGCAAATCCGTTGTGCTGCTGCGGGGTCGGGATGGACGCCATCGCGATGCCCTGCGAGCTGCGCCTTGAGCACGTCTGCCGCGTTCAGGAAGGCGTCGACCATCAGTCCGGTCAGCTTCATTTCGCCCTTGCGTATCCGGTCGAGCAGCGACTCGAGCACGTGGGTTACTTCGGTCATGTCGGTGAAACCGAAGGTGCTGGCACCGCCCTTGATGGAGTGCGCCGCGCGAAAGATCGCATTCAGTTGCTCGGAATCGGGGGCATCGAGATCCAGCCCGAGCAAGAGGTTTTCCTTTTCGGCCAGCAGTTCGGCGGCCTCCTCGAAGAAGATCTGGTAGAACTGGCTCATATCCGTGCTCATGGCATCCGTCTCCGCTCAACCGAGAACTTTTCTGACCACGTCGACCAGCCGTTGCGGATCGAAGGGCTTCACCATCCAGCCGGTGGCGCCGGCCGCGCGGCCTTTTGCTTTCATTTCGTCGCCGGATTCCGTGGTCAGCACGAGAATCGGCGCCGTCTTGTAGTCCGGTAACGCACGCAGGCTCTGCACCAGCGTCAGGCCATCCATGCGCGGCATGTTCTGGTCCGTTAGAACGAGTTGCACAAGCTCGCGTTTTGCTTTATCCAGGCCGTCCACTCCGTCTTCGGCTTCGATCACTTCGTATCCAGCACCACGCAACGTGTGCGATACCATTTGCCGCATCGTCGGCGAATCGTCCACCGTCAGAATTTTCTTTCCCATGTCGCCGCCTCCGGTTCCTGTTGCGTGGCTGACCATCGCTAAAACAGATCCACGTCGCCGCTGCGATCGCAATCCACGTCCGGGCGTCGCTTCGAGAGTTGCAGCGCCTCTGCCAGCAGTCGTGAGCGTGCTTCGGCCATGGCTCCCGGCGCGGCGGTCAAGGCGGCAATCTCGAGCAGTTCCGCCCGTCCGCGCATGTTCGAGATCATTTGCGAGGCAACATCGTGAAACTGCAGGCACGTTATGACGCGATCGGCCTCGTCGCAGAACCGCTCCCGCAACCGCTCGCCGGCCGGATCGGAATTCATGGCTTCGCTCATGCTCGTAAAGGAACGGCGCAGTTGTTCCACCGCTCCGTCCAGCAGCCCCTGCAGGCGTTCGAGGTCGCGCTCCAATCCACCCCACAGTTCAGCGTGGGCAAGCGGTTCGGTACCTTCTGCTTCTTCCGGACCCATGAAACTTTCCTTCACATACGGGAACATGCGGTGAGGGACTGCGGCGAACATTCATCCTCCGTCTTTCGTTTGGCCTATTACGGCCCGGGGACACGGAGCTTTAGCGGTCCGGAAAGACCGGACCCAGCACACCGGCAACCCTGGCTACCCGCGGCCGCCAGGGCATGGCTTGACCCGCTATTCGTGGATTGCCGGTGCAGAACCACCTCCGCCCGTTTATACTTTTCGGCAGGGTCCTGAAGGGACATGCGATGGTGAACGCGTGGCCGCCTTGTTGCAGACCGGACATCCGGGGCGGCACCAACAAGGGGGGGGTTCAGCTTGCAGTGGTCTTCCGACCTGTCCGCGGGTCGTACACGCGCAAATGCAGGACAAACTGAGGAACGCCTGCCCAATCCGTCCCTGAAAAAGGTGGGCTGGTACGCCGGCGTCATCGTCGGCGTTGCCCTGCTGGCGCTGCTGTCCCGGGACCTGTTCGGAAACAGCGCGAGCGTCGATGTCGGAGCGCTGCACTCGGCGCTGACCATGGTGGCTCTCGGTGTGTCGCTCACCATTACCGGAATTGCACTACTTCTATATGGATGGGCCGGGCTGCGGCTGGTTCAGCGCTTCAAACGCGACCGTGAGGCAACTTTTACGATAAGGGCTCAATGATGGAAGAACGGGTGATTCGCGCTTTGCTTGTCGAGGATTCCGAGGAGGACGCGGAGGTAATTCTCGCCACGCTTGCGTCCGGCGGATTCTCGGTCGTCAGCCGGCGCGTGGAAACCGCCGAGCAGCTGCGTACCGCTTTGCAATCGGACGATTGGAGTGTTGTGTTGTCCGACTTCAATCTGCCCAACTTCAGCGCGATCGAGGCGCTCGAAATCCTCAGAACCCTTAGAGCGCAGGTGCCGATGATCGTCGTCACAGGCGCAATCGGCGAGGAGTCGGCGGCCGCGGTAATCAAGGCCGGCGCCACCGATCTCGTGACAAAGCAGGGGCTGCACAGGCTGATGCCCGTGGTCGAACGCAACCTGCGCGAGCTGGATTCCTTGCGGCAATACGAAGCAGCGCTCGCGGCGCTGAACGAAAGCGAGGCGCGCTTCCGGGCGATCGCGGCCAATCTGCCCGGCGTGGTGTTCCAGGCTTTGCTCTATGACGATGGCAGCGCCGATCTTGCCTATGTCAGCGAGGGCAGCCATCTCGTCCTGGGCGTTACCGCGGACGTACTGATGAGTCACCCGGAAATGATTCTCGACATGATCCTGCCGGAGGACCGCAACAGCTTCGTCGCGGCGCGAATCCAGTCAGCCACCCAGCTGGCGCCGCTCAACTGGGAAGGCCGCATCCGCATCGGTGCCAATGGCCAGGAAATCAAGTGGGTAAACCTGCGCGCCAGCGTGCGCAGACTGTCTTCCGGCGTCGTGATCTCGGACGGCATCATTTCCAACATCACCGAAAGCAAGCTCGCCCAGCAGTCCATCGAAGGACAGCAGCAGCAACTGCGGCAGTTGGCTTCGCACATCGAGCGCGTCAAGGAAGAGGAACGCGCCCACGTCGCCCGGGAAATCCATGACGATCTGGGCGGCACGCTGACGGCGGCGAAGATAGACTTGGCCTGGATACGCGGCCGTCTCAACCCGGACCAGACGGCGCTGGCCGAAAAGGCGGACGCAATGGAAGCGCTCCTGGATTCGGCCATCGAGGCGACGGGCCGGATATCACGCAGCCTGCGTCCGTTGGTCCTCGACTACGGCGTGGCGGCAGCGATCGAATGGCAGGTCAAGGAATTCAGGAAGCGCATGGGCATCACCTGCGATTTCGTCTGTTCGCGCGAGGATATCGTGCTCGACCGGGAGTTTTCCACGGCGCTATTTCGCATCTTCCAGGAAACGCTGACCAATATCGCCAAGCATGCCGGCGCGTCGCACGTTGACATTTCGCTCGAAGACAACGGCAGCGCGGTGCTGCTCACCGTCACCGACGACGGCCAGGGCATCGATGCAGGCGATATGCATAAGAATGGCTCCTACGGAATTCGCGGTATGCGCGAACGCGCCGACTTCCTGGGTGGTACCATCGACATTTCGGGCGCCTCCGGCGCCGGCACACAGGTACGCGTATGCCTGCCCGCCAAGCGGCCCTCTCATGCCGCGGAATTCTAGCGAAAAGGCGCTGAACCCGCGCTCCAGAGAACTCTCCAACACCTACTATCCCTAATCCAAACATGATTCGCCTGCTCATCGTCGACGATCACACCATCGTGCGCCACGGCCTTCGCCAGGTCGTTTCGGAATCTGCCGACATCGAAGTGGCCGCGGAAGCCGGCTCCAGCGCGGAAGCCGTGCGCTTGCTGCGCGAGAACACCTACGACCTGGTGTTGCTCGACATCTCCCTGCCAGATAAGAACGGCATCGAAACGTTGAAGCAAATCAAACGCGACAGGCCCGGGTTGCCGGTCATCATGCTGAGCATGCATGCCGAGGACGAATTCGGCGTGCGAGCGCTCAAAGCCGGCGCCTCCGGCTACGTGAACAAGCAGAGCGCGCACCATCAGCTGGTGGCGGCCATCCGCCAGGTTGCCTCCGGTCGCCGCTATATCAGTCCGGAACTTGCCGAAGAACTGGCACGATCCATCGGCGAAGCCACCGAGAAGCGTCCGCACGAGCTGCTGTCCGACCGGGAATTCGACACCCTGCGCATGCTGGCAGGCGGAAAGTCCCTGACCGAAATCGCAGAGTCGCTGTCGATCAGCCCGAAGACGGTCAGCGTCTATCGCACCCGTCTGCTGGAAAAAATGAAGTTGAAAAACAATGCCGAAATCGCGCACTACGCCGTCAAGAACGGCCTTATCGATTGATCTGAAGCCCGCTTAAAGATTCCGCCGCGGCCGCCGATACTACCGGAAGACTCCCGCGTCAGCCGTGCCGCACGGGGGCTGGCCGAAGGCGACCGGCCAAAAAAACGGCGGGCAAGGTAGTCTTAAACGAGGCTCTCAGTTTTCAGCACCCTGCTGGCGATGAATGCCCCGCTGAACCCCACCGATATCGCGCGCGAAACGTTCAGGCAACTTGCCACGCAGCGCATTGCGCCAACCCCCGACAACTATCGCGACCTCTATCATCGCATCGGCGGCCATGGCAGCAGCGAGGAAGAGGAAGACCTCGCCGGCAAGCTGACCCAGTTCGCCGAACAACTTCCCAAGACTGGCCCGCCTGGCGACGTGCGCAAGACGCTGGAAAAAGTCCTGGCCCGGCGCGACTGGAAAAACCTGAGCGCCATATTGCTCGCCCTGGCACAGACGGACGGGGGCAAGACCAGGCCGGAGCAAACCGCGGAGCGCCAAGGCTCCAGGGAATGGACGAAGACGCTGCGCGCGCTGATGCAGTCCTTCGAAACCAATCATGCGGGATGGACTCGCGCAAAGAAGCGCGACGCGCTGGATACCCTTCTGAATTCCGTGCCTCGCGATCCCGACGCCCTGCTCACGAGATTGCGCGCCCTGGTCAGCGGCTGGGAAGAAACCCCGGCGGCCCGCACGCTGATCGAAACCGCCGAAGGCGTCCCCGACCCGGCGCAGGACACGCCGGGGAACGTAGCGCAGCATTTGCGCGATTGCCTGATTACTGCGCTCGACGTCGCGCTGCCGGCCTTGCTTCGTCACGCACCCGATCTCGCATGGGAGGCACGCACTCTCGCGGGCCGCGTGCGCCTGGCCGATGATGCCGCCGCGCTTATCCAGCTCGGCAACGATTTGCGACTCTTCACCCAACGCGCGGAATTGCATGGCGGCGGCGACGGGCAGATTCGTGAGGCCCTGTTGCGCCTGTTGCGCCTGATTGTGGACAACATGCGCGAGCTGGTTGAGGGCGACCATTGGATTCAGGGACAGGTGGCCATCGTCAAGAACGTGCTGGATCGTCCGCTCACGCCGGAAGTCATCGAGGAAGCGGAGCGTGCGATCAAGGACCTGATGATCAGGCAGGGCGCGCTCAAGCGTTCGCTGGAAGAAGCGCGCGCCAGCCTCAAGGCATTGCTGCAGGATTTCATCGACCGCCTCGGCGGAATGTCCGACGATACCAGCGACTACCAGGCGAAGCTGGAAACGTATTCCAGCCGTTTGCAGCAGACGGACGCCTTCGTGGCCTTGAACGACATCATCCGCGACCTGTTGCGCGACACCCGCTCCATGCACGAAGCCACCGAGCAAACCGGCAAAGCGCTGACCACGGCGCGCCAGCACGTTCAGGCCGCCGAAGCGCGCATCCAGCAGATGGAGCGGGAGCTCGAACATCTCACCGAGCGGGCGCGCGAAGACCAGTTGACCGGCACGCTCAATCGCCGCGGACTCGACGAGGCATTCAAGCGCGAGGCCGCCCGCGCGGACCGCCAAAGCTCGCCGATGTGCGTGGCGCTGCTCGACATCGACAACTTCAAGAAGCTCAACGATACGCTCGGCCATCAGGCCGGCGACGAGGCCCTTATGCATATCGTGCAGGTAATCAAGGAGCATTTGCGCCCCGCGGACGCGCTCGCGCGCTACGGCGGCGAGGAATTCGTGATCCTGTTGCCCGACTCCGACGTATCCGAAGCCATGGATGTGATGGCGCGCCTGCAGCGCGAATTGACCAAACGCTTTTTCCTGCACAACAATGAAAAACTGCTGATTACTTTCAGTTGCGGCGTCTCTCAGCGCAGTTCCAGCGAAGATCTCGAACCAGCCGTGTCCCGCGCGGACCGCGCGCTTTATCAGGCCAAGCGCTCCGGCAAGAACCGGGTCTGCGCCGCCGAAAACTAGCCATTTCGGCGCGCAGTCCGGCTAACGCCTGCCGCCGGCCGGGACGATTCGCTGATTTACCCGCTTTTTCCCCTTCTTTTCCGGGCTTTGCCGTTGCGGAATTGCCATTAGATTGGCAACCATCGTCTGCTCGGTCCGGAATATCCGGAACGATCGGGTTCTCGATAAGAGGGAGAAATGATGGCTGTGTTAGTCGACGATTTGCTGCGATTGATGGTTCCGAAGGCGGAGGACGCCTCGCCGTTTCAGGTTCCGTCCAACCTGCCGGCGGCGCCGGCCGGGTACTACCAGCGCATCGAAGCCTTTGCCAAGCGCATCCGTGCAACGCGCAGCGTCGAGCAAATCGTCGATATTCTCGACGAGGCGCTCGGCGAGACGCGCTCTCTGCGGGGCGATGGGGCTCTGGCGCTGGCCGAGGACAAGGTTCGGCGCGCCGAACTCGAAATCGAGGCGCTGAAGGCCGAATTGAACAAAGCCATCGAGCTGACCAATGTCGATCCGCTCACCGAGCTTCTTAATCGCCGAGGGATGAAATCAGGCTTCGTCGCGGAAGCGGCCCGCAGTGACCGCCATGGCACGCCGTTGTGCATCGCATCCATCGATATCGACGATTTCAAGCGTATCAACGATTCGTACGGCCACCCCGCGGGTGACGCGGCGCTGACCCATCTTGCCAAGGTGATGCGCACCACGCTGCGACCGAACGACGTGCTTGCGCGGGTCGGCGGCGAAGAGTTCATGGCGCTGCTGCCGAACAGCAACGAGCAGGCGGCTTTCGCCGCACTGAATCGCCTGCTGAAGGCCGTAGCAAATAACGTCGTCGTTTGCGGACACCATCATATATCCGTGACGTTCACAGCCAGCGTCGCCGTGCGCGCGTTCGGCGAACCGCAAGAAGAGGTGGAGAAGCGCCTCGATGCGGCACTTTATCGTGCAAAGCATTCCGGCAAGAACCGCGTCATGTTCGCTCTTGCCGATTAACTGAATCAGCTGGTTAGTCGCCCCTCCCCGGGGTGTTTACGGGTCATGCGGAACCGAGTGTTCCGCATGACCCCCTTTTTTCTTTTCCTAAAGTTCCAATTCCGCCAACCGATATCAGGAGTAACGGCGGTTTTGTTGCCTCTTTTGGAGGCGGGCCAACGTTGACGGCGTCATGAGCTTTACGACCCTAACGCCGCCAGAAGTCAAATCTTGGCAAAGGAGAAAGTAATGCCGCAAATTATCAATACAAACGTTGCCTCGCTGAACGCCCAGCGAAACCTCAACGTTTCGCAAAGCGCACTTGCCACGTCGTTGCAGCGTTTGTCGTCCGGCCTGCGCATCAACAGCGCCAAAGACGATGCCGCCGGCCTGGCGATTTCGGAACGGTTCACCGCGCAAATCCGCGGTCTCGATCAGGCCCGACGCAATGCGAATGACGGCGTATCCCTGGCGCAAACTGCTGAAGGCGCATTGCAGACCGCAGGGGACATCCTGCAGCGTATCCGCGAATTGGCTGTTCAATCGGCCAACGCTTCCAATTCAGCCGGCGACCGCCAGGCACTCAACGCCGAAGTGACGCAGCTTGCTTCCGAATTGGACCGCGTCGCGCAAACGTCCGAATTCAACGGACTGAAACTGCTCGATGGTAGCTTCGGGTCCGCAACCTTCCAGGTCGGCGCCAACGCCAACCAGACGATCACCGCGACGACCGGTAACTTCCGCACCAACCAGTACGGCAATTACCGCATCGGCTCCTTGGCCGCAACCGCGTCGAACCCGGATGGAGATCTGACTGCGGGCAGCACAGCGAACGCGATCGCCTCCAATGCCGCGGCCACCAGCCGCGTTGCCGGCGGCACCATCACGATCAACGGCGCAGTAGGCAGTGCAACCATCACCGCGGCCGCCGCTGCGAGCGCAAAGACCGTTGCCGGCCAGATCAATGCGCAGACCGCGAACACCGGCGTAACCGCCAGCGCGATCACCCAGTTCGACCTGACCGCCTTCACGGCGAGCTCGAGCTATTCCCTCAATGTCACGTCGAACAACACGACCGCTGTCACGGTCGCTTTCACGGTGGGTGCAACGGTTAACACCGACGGCCTCTCATCGGCAGTCAGTGCGATCAACGACGTATCCTCGAAGACCGGAGTTACCGCCAAAGTAAACACCGCTGGCACCGGTATCACGCTGCTCAACCAGGCAGGTGAAAACATCACGATCGCCAACAACGCCGGTTCGACTACGGTCACGGTTGGCGGCACTGCAACTGCTGCTGCTGCTAGCGCAGTCGGCACCGGCCAGATCGTGCTCGATTCGGACAAGACGTTCAACGTCGCCGCCGCCAATACCACTGACTTCTTCACGGCAGTTACCGCCGCAGGGCAGTTGCAGAAAGTCGGCGATCTCGATGTGGGCAGCGTCGCCGCCGCGAACCGATCCCTGTCGATCGTCGACTCGGCGCTTGCCAGCATCAACGGCCAACGTGCGAAATTCGGCGCGTTGCAGGCACGGTTCGAGAACACCATTTCGAACCTGCAAACCACGTCGGAGAACCTGTCGTCCGCACGTAGCCGTATCCGCGATGCAGACTTCGCGCAGGAAACCGCTGCACTCACCCGCGGCCAGATCCTGCAGCAAGCAGGCGTGGCGATTCTGGCCCAAGCCAACGCGTCTTCGAACAGCGTGCTGTCTCTGCTGAAGTAAGTCGGCAACGGTAGGGTCATCGGCCCGGTCGGCAATCCCGGCATCGGGCCGATGACGCTCCCTTAACGAGCACACCAGGAGGCATCATGCAGCCTATCGCATCGACGTCCAACGTCCCGATTCAGATGCCGGGCGTTTCACAACCCGCCGCGACGGCGGTCACGCGTCCGGCCGATACTCTGCTGCGGTCCGAACATACTGAGCCAAGCGAATCGCAGATCAAGCACGCAATCGACGCAGCAAACGCAGCGCTCAAGCAGGTGACGACCGATCTCGAATTTGCCAGAGATGCAGCGACCGGCAAGATTGTCGTGCGTATTATCGACGCCAGTACCCAGCAGGTCATTCGCCAGTTTCCATCCGAAGAGATGCTCGCAATCGCCCGTGCACTCGATAGGTTTGAGGGTTTGCTGATCAAACAGAAAGCCTGAATTGACGGCGCTTTCCATATCAGTTCCATCCTAAAGTTTTCGGCGCCGGTCCCGATAATTCCTGTATTGGGCGGGCGTGCATGCCGCCGGTGATTTGGGCGCGGCAAAGATTGCCGCCGCGGGAGCGAATCTCATGGCCATCTCGTCGAGCGGAATCGGTTCCGGACTGGACGTCGACAGCATAGTAACCAGGCTCATGCAAGTTGAGCAGCAACCGCTGGTCGCATTGGCGCAACGCGAAGCCCAATTTACGTCGCAACTATCAACTCTCGGTACCATCAAGGGAGCGCTCTCAAGTTTCCAGACTGCCGCCAGCGCATTGAAAACCGCAGGCAGCAGCACGGCATACAAACTCAGTTCTTCCGATTCGACTTCCGTCAGCGGCTCAGCCGGCTCCACCTCGGTTGCCGGCACCTACAACGTAACGGTGACCCAACTCGCCCAGGCGCAGCGCCTGGTTGCCGCCGGGCAGACCTCGCTCGGTGCCAAGATCGGCGACGGCACTCCGACTACCCTGGCCTTCAGCTTCGGCAGCATTACCGGCGGAACGCTCGACGTCAACTCAGGCACCTACAGCGGCGCGACCTTTACCGCCGATCCCGCGAGGACCGCGGTACAAGTCCAGATCGGCAGTTCGAACAATACGCTCGAGGGCATTCGCGATGCGATCAACGCCGCCAATGCCGGCGTAACCGCGGCCATCGTCAATGACGGAAGTGCCGCACCGTATCGTCTCACGATCACTTCGAACGCAACGGGCGCCGGGAACAGCCTCAAAATCGGCGTCACCGGCAGCGCAGATATCACCACGCTCCTTGCCAGCGATCCCGGCGGCACGCAGAACCTGCGGCAGACGCAGACAGCACTCGACGCTCAATTGTCCATCAGCGGCATCGCCATCAGTCGGCCAACGAACAATATTGCCGACGCTATCCAGGGCGTCACACTGAAGCTGTCGAAGCTCACCACCGATGTCACTGTCAGCGTGGCGCGCGACAGCACAAACATCAGTTCCGCACTCAAGAGTATTGTCGACTCGTACAACGACACCAACAGGGCGATCAAGAGCGCCACTGCCCTGAAGGCTCTTCTGCAGGGCGATACCGCCACGGTGAGCATCCTGAGCCGGCTGCGCTCGGCGCTGGGCGTGATCCTGAATAACAGCGGCGGCTCCATCAACTCGTTGTCACAGCTTGGCGTAAGTTTCCAGAAAGATGGCTCCCTTACGTTCGACAGCACCAAGGCGCAAGGAGCGATCGATGCCGATCCTGCCTCGGTACTGGCGGCAGCCACCTTCTTTGGCAGTTCGCTCTCGACTCTCGCCGATCGTCTGGCCGGGTCAGGCGGCGTTTTGCAGGCGCGCACGGACGGGATCAACCGTTCCATCGCCGATCTAACGCGCCGCAGCGATGCGATGTCGCAGCGTCTGGATGGCGTGGAAAAGCGTTACCGCGCGCAGTTTACCGCGCTAGACGTGTTGATGAGCAACATGCAGCAGACCAGCAATTTCCTGACACAGCAGCTCGCGAATCTTCCCAAGACCTCATCATAATAATAGCTACAACAATCACAATCATGTTCTCGAACAACCTGAATTCCGCAAAAAACTACACGACCGTAGGAGTAACGAGCGGCGTCATGTCCGCGAGTCCGCACGGACTTGTGCTGATGTTGTTCGAAGGGGCGATGCTCGCCGTCTCCGCGTCCCGCATGCACATGCAGATCGGCCGGACGGCGGAAAAGGCCCAGGCCATATCCAAGGCGGTGGCCATAATCCAGGATGGACTGATGGCGAGTCTGGATCGCGAGGGCGGTGGCGAGATTGCCGAGAAATTGTTCACCCTCTACGAGTACATGGTGGTCAGGCTCACCGAAGCCAATATCGGCAATCGCGCCGAACCCCTGGAAGAGGTAGGTCGGTTGCTGGCGGAACTCAATGACGCATGGCAAGCGATCGGCAAAAATAACCAGACTCAACCTGCGGTCATCGTCGGCGGGGAGTGAATATGACCAGCAAAGAAGTGATCGGGACCTACGAGAATATTCTTGCCGTCACGGCACAGATGCTGGATGCAGCACGCGCCGCCGACTGGGACCTGCTGGTCAATCGCGAACAAGAATGCCGAAAGCTGGTGGAAAGCCTCATGAACACCCGGAACGAAAATGATATTGTCCTCGAACCCCAGGTGCTCGGGCGCAAGGTCGAAATCATCCGCAAGGTGCTCGCGGACGATGCCGAGATCCGCAACCTGACCGAACCCTGGATGCAGAGATTGCAGCATCTGCTGACCAGCGTAGGGCACGAGCGCAGGCTGCATGCCGCGTATAACGCTGGCGCAACGGACTGAAACAGAGCGCCGCTGAGGCGGCGCAATCCCAAGCATGATTCGTCCGGAGGCACTTACCCGATTGCGCCTGCTGGTCGGCGCCGTGCGCACTTCGCTTGTGGCGGGCGACCGCGAACTGCCTCCGTTGCGGCCCGGACAACCGATCGACGGACGCGTCGAACAACAATCCCGCGCCGGCTATATCGTGTCGGTGCGCGGTCGCAGCTACGACTTCAAGCTTCCCGACGGCACCCGCCCCGGCGATTTGCTGCGCATGGTTTATGTGAACGACAATCCGCGGCCGACTTTTGCCTTGCTGGGAATCGAGCGCGCGAACGACCAGGCCGAATCGAAGCTCAGCGATGCCGGTAAGTTGCTGGCAATGCTCCGGGAGTTCCAGATCGAAGCGCCCGATGAACCCGCCGCGCGTGCCGCGATTCCAGTCTTTCAGTCGCGCGTTCCGGAAGCACCGCAGGCCGCAACGCTTCTTCGCGAAGCGCTCGCACTCAGTGGTCTTTTTTACGAGTCTCACCAGGCGCAATGGGTTCTGGGCACACGCTCGACCGCGCAATTGCAACGCGAACCGCAAGGCAAGCTTGCGCCGATGCAGCCCGCAGCCGCCGCTGCAATGATGGAACTGCAGGCCTTTCCCGTTTCCGAAGAAGCCATCCGTCGCGCCGATGCAATGCCGACGGAGTCAGCGCATGGCGCCGAGGCGGATCCGCCTTCGCAAACCGAGCAGGTTGCGCGCTCACCGGCGCATCCCGACACCTTCCCGATCATCCGTCAGCAACTCGGCGCGCTCGAATCCGGCCACGTCGCGTGGCGCGGGCAGGTATGGCCCGGCCAATTCATGGAATGGCAGGTGGGTGACAGTGCGTCCCACGCAGAAGAAGACCGCGAAGTACCGAGAGCATGGCGTACCGAATTGAAACTGACGCTGCCCAATATCGGGGAACTGCTTGCGAGGATCGAACTGGACGCGAACGGCGCAAAACTGCGGCTCATCGCGGATTCCGAACAACACGCCCGACGTCTGCGCGAACAGGCGCCGGCGCTGGCAAATCGCTTCAATACGTCCGGCATACCGATTCATGCACTCGAGGTAAGTCATGGTCCCGAAACGACCTGACCACGCGGCGGTGGCGCTTGCCTATCGCGAGGGCCAGTCGGCACCACAGGTCGTCGCCAAGGGTAATGGCCTCATCGCCGAAGCGATCATCGCTCGCGCGCGGGAAGCCGGCGTATACGTGCACGAATCGCCGGAACTCGTCAATCTTCTCATGCACGTAGACCTCGACCAGCACATACCTCCCCAACTTTACGTGGCAGTGGCGGAATTGCTCGCCTGGCTATATCGTGTCGAACAAGGGCTCGCAGCCCCGCCCGCACCGAACAGATAACGCAACCGTGATCGTTTCCGGGAACATGAAACAAGAGGACGCAAACCGCGCCCAGCCGCAGGGCCGGGATAATCAGCTTGACGACGATGCCCGCTTCGCCGTGAGTCAGCCGGCCGAGATCGTTTTCGTGCTGAAGAAGATCATGCAGAACACGCAACTGGTCACTGCTTATCTGGATGGCGGTGCCGATTTCGCGCTGACATCGTTGCTGGCCGTGATGTCTGACACGGCGGAAGTCGTGCTCGACGTCTCCCCTGACGCAGCAGCAAACAAACGGCTGCTCGCTGCAAAGAAAGTGTTGCTGGTGACCTCGCACGACCAGGTCAAGGTGAAATTCACGACCAGCGACATTCGCGAAGTGCGTTACCAGGGCCGCCCCGCGCTGCGCATTCCGCTGCCCGGTACTCTGGTACGCATCCAGCGCCGCGAGCACTACCGTATTGCCACGCCGATCACGAAACCACTGATCTGCACGTTGCCGCTGCCGGACCGCGGTGCCGGCGTGCAGGCTGAAACCATCGTGCTGGACATCAGTATCGGCGGGGTTGCGCTGATGGACAATCATGACGCAACCGGCTTCCAGATCGGTGATGTATTCAAGAACTGCCGCATCGGGCTGCCGGAAGTCGGTACGCTGGTGGTCTCGCTGGAAGTGCGCAACTCGTTCGACACGCCGCTGAAAAACGGACTGAGCTTTCGCCGCTGCGGCTGCCAGTTTTTGAATCTGGCACCCTCGAACGAAAACCTGGTGCAACGCTACATCATGTTTCTGGAGCGCTCACGCAATTTCAGGATGAAGAAATAGAAGATCAGGGAAGAGGGGCTAGGGGCTAGGGGCTAGAAAAAAAGCTCTGACAAGCGAGCAAGGCAGTTAAGGTATGAAGACGTAGTTCCCTACCCCCCTAGTCCCTCATCCCTAGCCCCTAGTACTACATCTGCATGTTCATCATGTCCTGATAGGCCGCCACCACACGATTGCGCACCTGGACCACAGTCTGAAAGGAGATATTGGCCTTCTGCATCGAGATCATGACGTCCTGCAGGTTCACGCTCGGATCCCCTTTCTCGAAAGCCTGCGACAGATTGTTTGCCTGCTGTTCGGCGCCGCTGACCTGATCCAGCGACGTTCGCAGCATTTGCGCGAAGTCCACCTTGCCGGGCGCCCCGGTCACGGGGGATTTCTGGCCTCCGGCGGCGATTTCCTGCATCGCGCGGATCTGGCTCAATACGCTTTCCACTGATATGCGGTCCATTGTGCAGCTCCTCGGGCGCGCCGGCGCCTCAAATCACGGTATCCAGCCGGTATTGCTGGAGCTTGTTGCGTAGCGTGCGTTCGCTGATCCCGAGGCGCGCCACCGCGGCGCGGCGCGAGCCGTTTACGGTAGCCAGCGTTTGCAGGATAACCAGGCGCTCCAGCGACCTGAGATCGAGCTTGCCCGCCAGGACCCTGACTGCCCTGGCCAATTCGTCGTCCGTCGGCGAGCCTGCTTCCACGCTTGTCGCCGGCATCTGGTGATTGTTGTGGTCCATGTCCCCAACCCCGTTACGCGATGGCGGCACAATACCTCGCCCCGCTTGCAGACCCTGCCCGGATAAAGCGCCTAAAAGCCCCTCTTTTCACCCGATTGAATTGCTACCCGCCGACCATAATCGCCGTCATCGGAATCCGCCTGCCAAAAGCACGGCGGCCGCATGAGGCAGTCGCATAGCGAGGTGATTCGATGGCTGGAACCGCGGTACGGACCATGCAGCAGCTCAGCGGCCCGGGTGGGAGGCAGGTTGTCGCCCTGATGCTGGCAGCCGCTACGGCCGTGGCGCTTGCCGTCGGCGCGTGGATGTGGAGCCAAGCCCCGGACTATCGCGTGCTGTTCTCGAACGTGAGCGACCGCGACGGCGGCGCGATCATAGCGTCGCTGACGCAGATGAACGTGCCTTACAAGTTTGCGGATGGCGGAGGCGCCATTCTGGTGCCGGCCACGCATGTGCACGAAGCCAGGCTGAGGCTCGCGAGCCAGGGTCTGCCGAAAGGCAGCCTGGTCGGCTTCGAACTCATGGAAACACCGAAGCTCGGCACCAGCCAGTTTCTCGAGCAGGTCAACTATCAGCGCGCGCTCGAGGGCGAACTCGCCCGCTCGATCCAGTCGGTCTCCGCCGTCGGTGGCGCGCGGGTGCATCTGGCAATACCGAAACCCAGCGTGTTCATGCGCGAACAACAGAAATCAAGCGCCTCCGTACTGGTCAATCTGAATGCCGGTCGCACACTCGATCCCGGGCAGGTCAGCGCGATCGTGCACCTGGTCGCCAGCAGCGTCCCGGATCTGCTGGTGAAGAATGTCACGGTCGTCGACCAGAACGGCAATCTGCTTTCGGCGCAGAACGACTCGCAGCTACAGACCGGCCTCGATCCCGGGCAGCTCAAATACGTAAAGACGATGGAGCAGGATTACGCCCAGCGCATCGAATCCATCGTGCTGCCCGTGGTCGGCAACGACAACATGCACGCCCAGGTCACCGCGGACATCGACTTCTCGCAGACCGAACAGGCGGAGGAAGTCTATCGTCCGAACCAGGGCGCGGCGCCAGCGGCGATACGCAGCCAGACCTCGAGCGAATCAAGCAGCGGCGCCGGCGGCGCTCAGAGCGGCGGCGTTCCCGGCGCCCTGTCGAACCAACCACCGTCACCCGCGTCGGCGCCGATCAACGGCCAGCCCGCCGCGACGGGCGCCACGACACCATCCGCGCCGCCTGCGAGCAGCAGCACAAACAAGAATTCCGCGGTGAACTACGAAGTCGACAAATCCCTGAAGCACATCCGCCACAGCATCGGCAATATCAAACGGCTGTCGGTCGCCGTAGTGGTGAATTATCGCAAGGTCACCGCGAAGGACGGCAGGGTTTCCTACAAGCCGCGCAGCGAAGACGACATGGCGCAAATCAACAAGCTGGTCCGCGAAGCCATGGGCTACACCGAAGCGCGCGGCGACACGGTGACCGTGGCCAACACGGCTTTCACCGTAGCAGAAGCGGAAGCACTGGAAACCGTGCCGTTCTGGAAACAGCCGGGCACGTGGGCGCTGGCGCAGGAAATCGGCAAGAATCTGCTGATCGCAGGTCTGGTGCTGTTCCTTTTCTTCAAAGTGCTGCGTCCGATGTTTCGCAGCGCAATGACGCCGTCTCCGGTCGAAACACAGGCATTGCCCGCCGGTGCCCCGGGTGCGGCGCCTGGTGTCATGGGCGGAGCGTCCTATCAGAGCAACCTCGACTCGGCGAAACAGCTTGCCCGGCAGGAACCCAAGCTCGTCGCCAATATCGTTCGCACCTGGGTAGCCGGCGATGAGCGCTGACGGCATCGAAAAAAGCGCGATTCTGCTGATGTCGCTCGGCGAGGAAGCCGCCGCCTCGGTGTTCAAATATCTCGGACCGCGCGAAGTACAGAAACTCGGCCAGGCGATGGCCGCGATGAGAAACGTCACCAGGGAAAACATTGACGGCGTCCTCGGCGATTTCCACAAACTCGCCGGCGAAAAAACCGCGCTCGGCATGGACTCCGACGAGTACATTCGCACGGTACTGAAGAAAGCCCTGGGCGATGACAAGGCCGCCTCGCTGATCGACCGCATCCTGCAGGGAGGCGATACTAGCGGCATCGAGGGTCTGAAGTGGATGGATTCCCCCGCGGTCGCCGACCTGATCAAGAACGAACACCCGCAGATCATCGCCACCATCCTGGTGCACCTCGATCGCGACCAAGCAAGCGAAATCCTCGGCCATTTCGCGGAGAGAACCCGCAACGACGTGATCCTGCGCATCGCCACCCTGGACGGCATCCAGCCTTCGGCCCTCAAGGAACTCAACGACGTTTTGACGAAGCTGCTTTCCGGAAACAACAACCTCAAGAAAAGTCCCATGGGCGGCGTGCGCGCCGCAGCGGAAATCATGAACTTCATGCCGGGAACCGTGGAAGGCACGGTAATGGAGAATATTCGAGAGTACGACGGCGACCTGGCGCAGAAGATCCTCGACGAGATGTTCGTGTTCGACAATCTCATCGACATCGACGATCGCGGCATACAGCTCGTCCTGCGTGAAGTGCAATCCGAGTCCCTTATCGTCGCACTGAAAGGGGCCGGCGAAGAATTGCGCGAGAAGATCTTCAGGAACATGTCGAGTCGCGCTGCGGAAATGCTGCGCGAGGACCTCGAATCGAAAGGCCCCGTTCGTCTGTCCGAAGTCGAGGGCGAGCAGAAAGAAATCCTCAAACTGGTGCGCCGCCTCGCCGACGAAGGCCAGCTCGCGCTTGGCGGCAAGGGCGATGATGCCTTTGTCTGACGACAGCGCCGGGTAACCGGTGACAGGTGACTGGCAAAACCAAGAAATGACGACCTGAATTCACACAGCAATACGACTATCAACAGATCGCGACGCTCTGCCTTTTCCAGTCATCAACAACTAGTCACCAGTCACTGACTTCATGGCCGCACCGAACCTCATTCCGAAAGAGCAGCTCTCCGCTTACGAACGCTGGGAACTTAACAGCTTCGATGTCCCGGGCAAGCGTGGTCCGGTAGCGCTGACGACCGCGGCGCAGGTCGAGAAGATCCATCAGCAAGCGCGTCTCGATGGCTATCAGACCGGGTTGAACGAAGGCAGGCAACGGGCCGGCTCGGAAGCAGAGCGCCTCGCCGCCCTGGCCAGGGCTTTTTCTTCGGAGACCGCCGAACTCGATCAGCGGCTCGCGCAACAAGTGCTCGATGTCGCCCTCGACGTCGCGCGCCAGATGCTGCGAGGCGCACTCGAAGTCAGACCGGAACTGATACTGCCCGTCATCCAGGAAGCAATACGCAGCTTGCCGGTTCTCGGTGAAGAGCGGTGCCTGCGCCTGCATCCCCAGGACGTCGCGCTCGCGCGCGAACTCGCGGGAGAGTCACTCACAGTAGTTTCCGGCTGGACCATCGTCGAGGATGCCGCAATCACACGCGGCGGTTGCGTGGTGTGCACTTCGCACGGTGAGGTCGATGCGACGCTGGACGCGCGCTGGCGCCGCATTGTCGGCACGCTCGGCCGCGAAGGCGGCTGGCTGGGAAATGGCGAGGATAAAGGCGAGGCATGAACGCCCAGGCCAAACCCGCACCCGCTGGACGCACCCAGCGCCTCACCGGTTTCCTCGCCGATTGCCGTACGCGCATCGACTCGAGCCAGCCGCTGGCCCCGAGCGGCTATCTCACGCGCGCCGCCGGACTGGTCATGGAAGCGGTCGGTCTCAAACTCGCTGTGGGGAGCACTTGCACACTGCTGCTGCCGAACGGCAATTCGGTCGAAGCCGAAGTCGTGGGTTTTTCCGGCGACCGCCTCTTCCTGATGCCGTCGCAGGATGTTTATGGGCTGACGCCGGGTGCGCGCGTCGTGCCCCAGGAAGCCCCGGTCGCGACACTGCGCATAGGCGACAAGGAAATGCCACGCCGGCGCGCTGCCGATCGCGGCAAGCATGTTCCGGTCGGTGTGGAACTTCTCGGGCGCGTGCTCGATGGCGCCGGCAAACCGCTCGACCGCCTGCCAGCACCGAACACCAGCCAGATGCAGCCGCTGTACAGCCGGCCGTTCAATCCGCTGGAGCGAGCGCCGATCGAAACGCCGCTCGACGTCGGCGTGCGCGCGATCAATGCCCTGCTGACAGTCGGCCGCGGACAGCGCATGGGATTGTTCGCAGGCTCCGGGGTGGGCAAAAGCGTCCTGCTCGGCATGATGGCCCGCTACACCACCGCCGACGTGACGGTGGTCGGTCTGATCGGCGAGCGCGGCCGCGAAGTAAAGGAATTCATCGAAAAGATTCTCGGCCCGGAGGGCATGGCGCGCTCGGTGGTCGTCGCAACGCCGGCAGACACTTCGCCGCTGATGAGATTGCAGGGCGCGGCTTACGCCACTGCGGTGGCCGAATACTTCCGCGACCAGGGCAAGAACGTGCTGCTGATCATGGATTCGCTGACGCGTGTCGCCATGGCCCAGCGTGAGATCGCACTGGCAATCGGCGAGCCTCCCGCGACCAAAGGCTATCCGCCATCGGTGTTCGCCAAGCTGCCGGCGCTGGTGGAAAGAGCCGGCAACGGCACCACGGGCGGCGGATCGATCACTGCGTTCTATACCGTGCTGACCGAAGGCGACGACCCGGCGGATCCGATCGGAGAGGCGGCGCGCGCCATTCTCGACGGACACATCGTGCTTTCACGGCAACTTGCCGAGTCCGGACACTACCCCGCCATCGACGTCGAAGCATCGATCAGCCGCGCGATGACTTCGCTGGTCGACGAATCTCAACTCGAAAATGGTCGCCGCTTGAAATCGCTTTACTCGCGCCATCAGCGCAGCCGGGACCTGATCAACGTCGGTGCTTACCTGGCCGGCAGCGACCCGCAGCTCGATCAGGCCATCGAGATGATGCCGCGCATGGAGGCATTCCTGCGCCAGGACATGAGCAGCCGCGAGCCGCTTGCGACCGCGATCACGCAGCTCCATGGCCTGTTCAACAACGCCGCCGCAGACGGCAAGAGTCAATGAAAAAAGGAGCCGACATGTCCAAGCGTTTTCCACTCGAAGTCGTGATGGATCTCACGCGCAAGCAGGCGGATACCGCCGCCGCCGCGCTTGCGGAACTGCGCGCCAAGGAGCGCGCCGCCGCGGAAACCCTGCAGATGCTGGAGACCTGCCGACAGGACTACCAGTCTCGATTCGAGCGGTCCAGCCAGTCGGGCATCGGTAACGAACAATGGCGCAACTATCACGAATTCTTAAGCAAGCTCGACCAGGCCATCGCGCAGCAGAAGGAAATGCTGGCGAAATGCAGTATCCAGTGCCAGGCGGGTCTGCACGAATGGCAACTGGCGCGCATCAAGCTGAAGTCTTTCGACGTGCTCTACGAACGTCACCAGCGCGACGAAGCGCAGCGCGAATCCAGGAGCGAACAGCGCGACCAGGACGAACGCAGCGCGGCCAGCCATCAACGCCGCCAGACACCCTCCTGATAAAACGACAGGCAAAAACTTCATGAACACACTCATGATCGCGAATCCGGCACGGACGGCTTCCCCGACCCACTCTGCGGGTGGTCCCGCAGCGACAGCAGATCCCGGGGATGCCGACGCCGGCGACCTCGATTTCGCCGGACTTCTCGGCGCCGGGATCGGACGCACAACGAGTCCGGAACAAGCATGCGAACCGGTCGAAATCACAAAAAATGCCAGTGGCGACACGCCCGCGTGCGATCCCACCGCGCTGCTCGACGCCATCGCCGCCGGTAAGGCCGATCTCCATCCGCAACAACTGACCGCTGCACAGATCGCCCTCCAACCGATGCCCGCTTCACTCGCACCGGTCGACTCGACCGCGCCGGCCAAGGCGACCGACTCCACCACATTGCCGGTCATCGCTCGCGACAGCGCAATTTCCGCCCGCGTGCGCAGCGATGGCGGCAAGAGCATGCCGCAGGCCGACATGCAAAACACGGCCAACTCGCTGCGCGCAACCGATGCCCGACATGACGCGGACGCCGGGTCCGCTGTGACGGTCGCAAAAACTGCCGCGCACGAACCCGTAGCCGTTCCAGTTCTCAAGGCCGAACTCTCGGAGCGCCGGCAGGAACCCGCCTTCCAGCTGCCGACGGTGGGCAGCACGCCGGGTCACGCGGTGGCGCCATCGCAATCGGCGAACACTGCGAGCGTTGTGGCGCACGTGGAACAACTGGCCCAGCCGTTTGGCTCGCCCACCTGGGATGATGGCTTTTCCAGCCGCGTTGTATGGATGGCCAAGAACAATGTGCAATCTGCCGAAATCCGCCTGAATCCCCCGGATCTCGGGCCGATCGAGGTCACACTCGTGCTGACCGGCGACCAGGGTGCGCAAGCGTCCGCGTCGGTGCAATTCAGCGCCGCACACGCCGCCACCCGCGAGGCGATCGAATCCGCGCTGCCGCGATTGCGGGAAATGCTGCTGGAGAACGGCATCGCGCTGGGCAACACCACGGTCGATGCCCGAACTGCGGGCAACACCGATGGATCGGGCGATTCCGGCCGGCCGTCCCACGGCAGCACGCGATCGGACGCACGCGCCGGCCAGACACCGGAACCTCCGATCCAGCCACGCCTCGGCAGTCCTCTGCGTCGAGGCAGCGGTCTGGTGGATACGTTCGCGTAGCGCTGCGGGCGACGCGACAGGCTAGGGGCTAGGGGCTAGGGCAAGAATTTCGATTCGGATTTGTCTTCTGTCAATCTTCTCCGGCGTTGCTCGAGATTCCTTTCGCACTTCCCTAGCCCCTAGTCCCTCACCCCTAGCCCCTGCCCCTCGAATTAGGTATTTTTTGCCGCTCTATTCCAGCGATGGATCGAGACCCCCGGCCTGAATAATGGCTGCATCCCACACTGAGGGCGTGTCATGGCAAAAAGCCCAAAAATCGAAGCCGCCAAAGAGGAAGTCGCCGAACCCACGGCCAGGAAACCGGGCGGCAAGAAAAAACTGATCATCGTCCTGGCGAGTGTCCTGCTTATGGGCGGCGGCGGTGGCGGCGCCTGGTACATGCTCAAGGGCAAGCATTCCGCGGAGGGCGAAGCGCAGGCCACGCCGATCAAGGAAGTCAAGCACGCGAAGAAGGATGCCCCACCGGTGTTCCTTCCGCTCGAGCCCTTCGTCGTCAACCTGCGCGCGCAGGCGCCGCAGAGCAACGATCAATTCCTGCAGACCGACATGACGCTACGCCTTGCCGGGCCGGAAGTGGTCGACCAGGTCAAGCAGCACATGCCGGAAGTGCGCAACTGTGTGCTCATGCTTCTCTCGACCAAGACATCGCAGGAGCTGTTGACTCCGGAAGGCAAGGCCAGACTTGCAGAGTCCGTGCGCGTGGAAATTACCGCGGTTGTCGACCCCGATGCCGTCAAACCTGTGGAACAACCCAGGATCAAGAAGGAAGCGGCCGAGGGCGATAAAGCCGGCGAAGCGGCAAAGGAAGCGCCCGCCGAAGAAACCGAGGCTGCAGCCGAAGAACCGCAGTCGCCCGAAGACTACAAGGTGAAGAGCGTGCTCTTCACATCCTTCGTCATCCAGTAAGGCAAGACACGCGCGCATGACCAAGGAATTCCTGACCCAGAATGAAGTCGACGCGCTGCTGAAGGGCGTGACCGGCGAGCAGGACGCCGGGGCCGACAAGCCGGACGACGGCCAGGGAATCCGGCCTTACAACCTCGCCACTCAGGAACGCATCGTGCGCGGGCGCATGCCCACGCTCGAGATCATCAACGAACGTTTCGCGCGGTTGATGCGAGTCGGCCTGTTCAACTTCATCCGCCGCAGCGCGGAGATTTCCGTCGGTCCGGTGCGGGTGCAGAAATACAGCGAATTCATCCGCAACCTGGTCGTGCCGACGAACCTGAACATGGTCCAGGCCAAGCCGCTGCGCGGCACCGCCCTGTTCATCTTCGATCCCAACCTCGTGTTTCTGGTGGTCGACAATCTGTTCGGCGGCGACGGCCGCTTCCACACGCGGGTCGAAGGCCGCGAATTCACGCAGACCGAGCACCGCATCATCCAGAAACTGCTGAAAGTGGTGTTCGAGACTTACGAAAAATCCTGGAGTCCGATTTACCAGGTGAAATTCGAGCACATGCGCTCGGAGATGCATACGCAATTCGCGAACATCGCCACGCCGAACGAAGTCGTGATCACCACAACATTTACCATCGAGCTCGGAGCGGTAAGCGGCGATTTCCACCTGTGCATGCCCTACGCGATGATCGAACCGATTCGCGACATTCTCTATTCGAGCCTGCAAGGCGACCACATGGAGGCCGACAAGCGCTGGGTGCGCCTGTTGTCGCGCCAGGTCCAATCAGCCGAAGTGGAGCTGGTCGCCAATCTCGGCAGCGCGAGGCTCACGCTGAACCAGGTCAGCGGCCTCAAGGTCGGCGACGTGATTCCGCTGGACATTCCGGCCGAGCTGACCGCGGAGGTCGATGGTGTCCCGGTCATGGAATGCAATTACGGCGTGTTCAACGGGCAGTACGCGCTGCGCGTGCTGCGAATGATCAACCACAGCATGAACGACAGCTTCTCGGGTCCGGACGATGCCTGACCAGGAACGTCGCGACAAAGACCGCAGGCCTTTTCAATCCAAACCAACGGAGGCAGCAATGCCCGAAACCACTACTGCAGAACCGAAGAACGACGATTGGGCCGCTGCCCTTGCGGAACAGAGTGCGGTCGAATCTTCCGCCGCGCCCGTGTTCCAGAAACTCGCACCGAGCGGAACGGTCGACGCCAAGAACGACATCGATCTGATTCTCAACATTCCGGTGCAGCTCACCGTGGAACTCGGGCGCACCAAGATCACCATCAAAAACCTCCTGCAGCTCGCTCAAGGTTCGGTGGTCGAGCTCGACGGACTGGCTGGAGAACCGATGGACGTTCTGGTCAACGGCTGCCTGATCGCACAAGGCGAAGTCGTGGTGGTCAACGACAAGTTCGGCATCCGCCTGACCGACATCGTCACGCCTTCCGAGCGCATGCGCCAGTTGAACCGATGATGCGTGCTCTGCCCTTCCATGCCGTCCGGGCCGTGGCCTGGACGCTATTGATGCCATGTGCAGCGTTCGCGGCTGACGCGATGGCCGCGCCGGTCGGCGCGGGCAGCGTGCTGCAGGTGCTGCTCGGCCTGGCTGTGGTGCTTGGCATGGTGTTCGTTGCCGCGTGGGCCATACGCCGATTCAATCCGAACGTTGCCCCTGGCAGCAGCGCGCTGCGCATCGTGGCCGGCACTGCGGTCGGCAATCGCGAGCGTGTGCTGCTGCTCGAAGTCAATGACACCTGGCTGGTCGTCGGCGTCGCACCGGGCCGGGTTTCCCAGATTCACAGCATGCCGCGGCCGGACAATTATCAAGTGGCACGGGCGCCTGGCGCGCCGAACGGTTTCGCCGTCTGGCTGAAACAGACTCTCGAGCGCCGCAACCATGGCTAAGAGTGTGCGCTGGCTTGTCGCCTTGATGCTGCTTGTGCCGGCGCTGCCGGGGCTCGCGCAACAGGCCGGCCTGCCGGCGTTCACCAGCGCGCCGGGACCCGGCGGAAGCCAGACCTACTCCCTGCCGATCCAGTCGTTGTTGTTCCTGACCGCGCTGACTTTCCTGCCGGCGCTATTGCTGATGATGACTGGCTTCACCCGCATCATCATCGTGCTGTCGTTGCTGCGCCAGGCCATCGGCACGCCGACCGCGCCACCCAACCAGGTACTGGTCGGTCTGGCGCTGTTCCTGAATTTCTTCGTGATGGCACCGACGCTCGACTCGATCTACAGGGACGCCTACCAGCCGTTCTCGCAGAACAAGATCAACGCGACGCAGGCCATGGATCGTGCTGGCGTGCCGCTGCGGCAGTTCATGCTGAAGCAGACCCGCGAGGCCGACCTCGGCTTGTTCATGAAGCTGGCCGATAGCGAAGCCGCTACGCCCGATCAGGTGCCGATGAAAGCACTGATCCCGGCCTTCGTGACCTCGGAGCTGAAGACGGCCTTCCAGATCGGCTTCCTGATTTTCATCCCCTTCCTGATCATCGACATGGTGGTCTCGAGCGTGCTGATGTCGATGGGCATGATGATGCTCTCTCCGGTCATGATTTCGCTGCCCTTCAAGATCATGCTATTCGTGCTGGCGGACGGCTGGAATCTGCTGATCGGCTCCCTGGTCAGGAGCTTCTCGCCGTGACACCGGAATCCGTAATGACCATCGGCCGCCACGCGCTCGAATTGACGCTGCTGGTATCGGCGCCGCTGCTCCTTTCCGCGCTCGCCGTCGGCCTTCTGGTCAGCGTGTTTCAGGCGGCCACACAGATCAATGAAATGACCTTGTCGTTCATTCCCAAGCTCATCGCGATCCTTGTCATGCTGGTCCTTGCCGGCCCGTGGATGATCACGATGATGGTGGACTACATGCGGCGGCTGCTGGAGAACCTGCCGTTCATGATTGGCTGAAAGACAGGGGCTAGGGGCTAGGGGTGAGGGACTAGGTGCTAGGGGAACACGTCTTCAGGCCTTTACTGCCTTAACATAATTTGTCAGCGCTTTTCTTCCAGCCCCTAGCCCCTGATCCCTAGCCCCTATCCCATCATGCTCTCCCTCACTTCCACCCAACTAGCCGCCTTTCTCGCCTCCTTCGCATTCCCGATGGCGCGGATCCTCGCGCTGGTCTCGACGGCGCCGGTGTTTGGCAATCGCGGTGTACCGCGGCGCATTCGGCTCGGTCTCGGATTGGCTCTGACGCTCGTGATCGCGCCGCTCGCCGGCCCCATTCCCGACGTATCGCCATCCTCATACGAAGGCCTGCTGGTGTTGATCCAGCAGATCGTCATTGGCACGGCGATGGGTCTGGCGATGCGTATCGCGTTCGCGGCAGTCGATACGGCGGGCGAACTGATCGGATTGCAGATGGGCCTGGGATTCGCGACATTCTTCGATCCGCAGCACGGAAACAACGCGCCCGTAATTGCAGAGCTCATGAGCCTGCTGGCGGTGCTGTTCTTCCTGGCGCTGAATGGGCACCTGCTGATGATCTCCACGCTCGCACAAAGTTTTGCCATGCTGCCGATCGGCACCGATCTGTTCGGCGCACATGCTGCGTTCAGTCTGGTGTCCTGGGGCGGTCAAATGTTCGCAGCCGGGCTGACACTGGCATTGCCGGTCGTCGCGGCGCTGCTCATTACCAACCTCGCATTAGGCGTGCTGACGCGCACCGCACCTCAACTCAATATTTTCGCAGTCGGGTTTCCGATCACGTTGCTGCTGGGATTTTTCATGCTGGCGCTGGTGCTGCCCTACCTGACGGTGCCGATGGAGAAACTGCTGACCTCCGGCGCATCTGCGGCACTGGAAATACTTCAGAAGTGATGAGCCGAAAGGGTTTCCCCAGACCCGCTCCTCAGAGGTAGTTGAATATCGACAGTTGCGCCGTCTGCAGGAAAGTCTTCTGTGCCGCCTGGAGGTTGGTCTGCTGCTGGACCAGATCGCTGACCGCTTTTGCATAATCCAGATCCTGCAGTTTCGACAGGACCTGCTTGTATTGCAATGACAGATCTTCGCTGCTGTTCTGATGATCGTCGGTTTCGCGCATGCGCGTGCCGACGCCCGCACGCACCGAACTGACGTTGTTGAGGTCCTGGTCGAGGTTGGTCACCGCATCGGTAAGCGAGTTCTGCAGCCGAGCCTGCGCGGCCGGGTCTCCGGCGGGCGCCCTCAGTGCAGCGACAAGATCCGATACCGTCTTGAAAATATCCTGATTGGTACTGGGATCGATCTGCACCAAATCGCCCGCGGCCGGCGTGCCGCTGACCTCCAGGCTCATGCCGTCGAAGGCGATCGATGCGCCGCTGGTATAGGGCTGTGCGGCGGCCACCGTGGTGCCGGCGGTTACGTCGAGAACGTCGTAGGTCGTGGTCGTGCCGGTCACGCTGAACACGATCTGATACTGGTCCCCGGTGAGCGCGGCGGCGTCGGTGACCGTACCCTTGCTGTAGGTTGCGTTGCCGGTATTGGCCGCCGGGGCTGACACCGCGAATGTCCCGTTTCCACGGCGTATGCGCGTGAATACATCGGCACCGGATTCGCTGACGGCCACCTGCCGGCCGCTCGCAACCTGCACCAGCCGTTGCCCGTCGTCGCCCAGATACTGCACACCGGCGGCAGTCGGCGAAAATGGCTGCAGGTCCGTCTGGAATCCGGAAAACAGATAATTGCTTTCACCGTCCGTGGTATTGGCGACCGTCAGGAGTTCGTCGTACATCGCCTGGACGTCCTGCGCCACGGATTCGCGGTCCGACGCGGTGAAACTGCCATTGCCGGCCGTGATTGCGTTCTGCCTGATCGATTGCAGCAAATCCGTCACGCGACCGAGCGCCTGCTCGGTCAGCGAAAGGCGGCCTGACGCCGTTTGCGCATTCGCGCCGTATTGCGTGTTTATCGAGTCGGCCTGTGTAATTTCGAGCGCACGCGAGGAAGCGATCGGATCGTCCGACGGCGTGAGAACGCGTCGATTGGCCGAGATCTGCTGCTGGGTCTTCAGCAATTGCGTCTGCTGCCGGTTCATTGCGCTGACGCCGAGATCGTAGATGGTGTTGGAGCTGATGCGCATGACGATCTCTCTCAGTGGCTGCCGAGCTGGAGCAGCGTGTCGAACAGCGTCGACGCGATCTGCAATACCTTGCCGGAGGCCTGATAGGCCTGTTGGAAGCGAATCAGGTTGGCGGCTTCTTCGTCGAGGTTCACGCCGGAATAAGACTGCTGCGCGGTCTGCGCCTGTTCGAGTACGGCGGCTTGCGCCGCACTGGTGACCTGCAGTTGCCGCGTCTGCGTACCGACCTGGCTGACCAGAGACGCATAGGCTCCCTGATACGACGCGGTGCCGCCGTCCAGGATCTTCGTGGTCTGCAGGCTCGCGAGCGCAAGCGCGTTGCGATTGTCGCCGCTGCCGCCGGTGTTCGGGCCAACGCTGAACGTATCGCCCGTCGCCGGTGCGCCGCTGATCTGTACGGTCCAGCCGTTGAAAGCGATGTTCTGTCCCGCGGTATAGGTCAGACCGGTGGGATTACCCGTACCAGTGCCGCTCACGTCGAACGTGGTTGCACTGGTGAACGTGATGGTCACCGGCTGCTGCAGGTTCGCACCGACCGAATTGACCGTCCCGGCGTTGATTTTTCCCGTGCCGGTATTCGCCGCGCCTTGCGCGGTGCGCACCGGCGCTGCCGCCGCGATCTTCGACGGATCGGTGATGGCAACGCCCAGCGTCGATGCGCCCGCCACCGTCGGGCGAATCAGGAAAGAGTCGCCGGCCGCGGCCGCCCCTGAAGCGAGCGTCAGCGTGAAGCCGTCCACGTTCTGCGGGAACGTGGCGAAGGTCTGGGTTGTGTTGTCGGCCAGCCGCGTCAGGGTGAAATTGGCCCCGTCGTAGTTCAGCCGGTAATCGCTGGCCGTCAGTCCGCCGACGTTGGTCGAATCGAACGCGGCCGCGATCACGGCGTTGCCGGTGTTGTTGAGGTTGGAATTGACCTGCGGCGTGCCGATCGAGAACAGGGCCGTGCCGAGTTGTCCGTTCAAGTCCTGTCCCAGCTCATGCTGGGCATTGAAAGTCTGGGCCAGCGTTATCGCCACACGGCCCAGCGCATTCTGTGCGGGATCGAGCGCTTCGCTGCGGAAAGCCAGCAGCCCACCGAGCTTGCCGCCGTTGAGCGTCGCTTCCGGCAGTTGCACGACTCCAGAGGCCGTTCGGTAGCCGACCGTGAGCTTGGTGGGATCGAGCGGATCGCGCAACGTGGCCAGCGAGTAGGCCAGCGTGCCGGCAACCAGCGGCTGTCCGCTGCCGACGAAAACATCGTAGGCGCCGTCGTCCTGGACCACGACGGTGGCGCGAATGTCCTGGTTGAGATCCGCCACCAGCCGATCCCGCTGGTCGAGCAAATCGTTGGGTGGCTGCCCGCCGGTGGCGCTGCGAGCCACGATGATGCGCTGGTTCAGGTCGGCGATCTGCGTGGCGAAATTGCTGATTTCCTGTGCCATTGCACCAACGTCCGAATTAACGCCGTCGCGCAAGTCGGTCAACCGCTGGTCGATGACCTGGAATCTCGATCTCAACGCTTCCGCCGACGAGAGCAGTGCCTGACGGGAAGAAGCCACATTCGGCGTCGTTGCCACGCCTTGCACCGCGGTGAAGAAATCTTGCAAGGCGGGTGACAATCCGGCTGACGGGTCTGCGAGCAGGTTGTCGAGCTGCTGAATCTGCGAATAATAGCTGTCGAGCGAGTTCGATTGCGTGGATGCGGTCAGAACTTCGTTGGAAAGGAACTGGCTGTACAACCGCTTCACAGTGACGACATCGACACCGTTGCCGAAAAAACCGCTGCCGGTTGCCAACGGGGTCGCATTGGAAAAATCGACCTGTTGGCGTGTATAGCCAGGCGTGTTGGCATTGGAAATATTGTGGCCGGCCGTGATCAGACCGGCCTGGGCCGCCTGCAGGCCGGTAACGCCGATGCCGAAGATATTGGTTGCCAAAGGCTTTCCTTCCCTGATCCTGCGTTGTTAACGGCAGGCCGCGAGCGAACTTGACGTCATGCCAGCTTAGACAAGGCGCAGAAATTTGCCGTCGATGACGCCGGCGAGCTTGTCCGCATAACGCGGATCGGTGGCATATCCGGCGTCCTGCAACTCGCGCGCATAGGCACGGGCGTCGTTCGTGTTCTTCAGCACCTCGGCATAGCGCGGACTGGTCGCCAGTAGATTCGCGTAATCGCGCAATGAGTCCCGGTAAGAGTCGTAAGCGCGGAAAGTTTCGACCTTCTTTTGTGCCACGCCACCTGCGTATTCCGTGGTCTGCACCTCGACGGTACGGCCCGGCCAGCCGGCGCCGGCCTTGATGCCGAACAGGTTGTGGCTCGGCGTGCCGTCGGCCGCCCGAATTTCGGCGCGACCCCAGCCGGATTCCAGCGCGGCATGTCCGAGCAGGAAGCGCACGGGAATGCCCGTGTCGCGGCTCACCGCCTCTGCGTCGGGTGCAAGGCGTTCGATGAACATCCGCGCCTGGCTTTTCGCATCCTGTGACGTGCTCGCAGGATTTTGCGCGGGCGCTAAGGACGGCGGCGTGCCTTGCAGACTCGACGGTGAGACGCCGGGTTTCGCCGTCGGCGCCGCCGCATCCGTCGCCGCCGCCTGCGCGGCAGGCGTCAACTGGCGCGCCAGAACCTCGGTGATGCCGATTCCGCGCTTGGCCATGGACTGCGACAGTTGCTGGTCGAGCATCGAAGTGTAGAGCCGGGTCTGCTCGCTGTCGAACAGGCCGTCCTGGGCAACCGTCTCGCGCATGCTCTTGAGCATGACGTTCATCAACAGCGCCTCGAACTGGCGCGCCGTTTCCTTTACCGCGCCCTTCGGGTCGGTCCTGGCCTTCAGGCGCAGGGCATCTACGCCCTGGGTGCCGCCAGCCAGCGCGATTGCAGCGGGATCATTGCCGATTGCCATCTGGACCCGATCAGATGATCTCGAGATCGGCGCGCAGCACGCCCGCGGACTTCATGGCCTGCAGAATGGCGAGCAGATCCTGCGGTGTGGCGCCGATCGAATTGAGCGCCTTAACCACTTCGGCAAGCGATACGCCGGCCGGCATGGTGACGAGGCCGCCCTTGTCTTCGCGGATCTCGATGTTGGAGCGTTGCGCCTGCACGGTGTCGCCGCGCAGCGAAAGAACGTTCGGCTGGCTGATGACCGGTTCCGTGCTGATGATCACCGACAGGTTGCCGTGCGCGACGGCGCAGGGCTCGATGGTCACCGTCTGGTTCATCACGACCGAACCGGTGCGGGCATTGACGATGACCTTCGCCGCGCTCTTGGCCGGTACGATCTCCAGGTTTTCCAGGCGGGCCAGGAATTCCACGCGCTTGTCCTGCTCGACCGGTGCACGCACGCGCACCACCCTGCCATCGACGGCGGAGGCCAGCTCCGGTCCGACAAAGGCGTTGATCACTTCCGCAATCTGGCGGGACGTATTGAAATCCGTGGTATTCGACTCGAGATAAATGTATTCACCGCGGCCGATGGTCGTGGCAACCTCGCGCTCGACCGTCGCGCCACTCGGAACACGGCCTACGGCCAGATGGTTGACCTGCACCTTGCTGCCGTTGGCCGCTGCGCCCACCCCGCCAACCAGAACGTTGCCTTGCGCGATGGCGTACACCTGGCCATCGGCGCCTTTCAGGGGCGTCATCAGCAATGTGCCGCCGCGCAGACTCTTCGCATTACCGAGCGATGACACGGTCAGATCGATGGTCTGTCCGGACCGGGTGAATGCCGGCAACGTTGCCGTTACCATCACCGCGGCCACATTCTTGAGTTGCAGGCTGGTGCCGGGCGGCAACTGCACGCCGAGTTGCGACAACATCGCCTGCAGGCTCTGCGTGGTGAACGGGGTCTGGGTGGTCTGGTCGCCGCTGCCGTCAAGGCCGACCACGAGCCCGTAACCGATCAACTGGTTATCGCGCACGCCCTGCACTCTCGCCATTTCCTTGAGGCGATCCGCGTGCGCGGATCGCGCCAGCGGCCCGAAACACAAGGCGCTAATCAGCACAAGAAACCACGCGGCGGCTTTTAGTTTTTCGGGATCTTTCATTTGCATTTTCAAAATGGCAGTACGTTGTTGAAGAATCTCGCAAGCCATCCCATCGTTTGCGCCTCGTCGATGTAGCCGTTGGCGCGGTATTCGATGCGCGCATCGGCCACCTGGGTGGAAATGACGCTGTTGCTGGCACTGACTGTCACCGGATTGACCACCCCGGAGAAGCGGATGAATTCGGAGCCCTGGCTCATTGCGATCTGCTTTTCGCCGCTGACCAGCAAATTGCCGTTCGGCAGCACCTCGATGACGGTCACGGTCACCGTGCCGGTGAAATCGTTGCTTGCCGCGGCCTGGCCTTTGCCGTCGAACTTGTTCGAAGAACTGGCATCGAGCCCCAGTCCCTGGAACGTTTTGCCGGGCAATCCCTGTACGGTGGGCACCGACGCGGAGACTGCGCTCGTGCGCTCCGCGCCGGCACCGGACTTCTTGTTCGCGGCGGTCTTTTCCGTGATGAAGATGGTCAGCGTGTCGCCGACGAAGCGCGCGCGCCTGTCTTCGAACAGCGGGCGGAAGTTGGCCTGTTGATAGATCGAACCCGCCGGCTGCGCGCGCGCCCCCGCGTCCGGCAGCGGCCGCGCCGTCATCGGCTGGTGCACGATGGGCGGCTGATTGACGGCACAGGCGGGCATTAATGTCGCCGATGCAATCAAGATAATTCGGTACAAGCGCATGGTTCGTATCCCTTGTGACAAGGACTGAGGACTCAGTAAAAGCCGACCACGGCACAAATCACTCAGTCCTGAGTCCCGAGTCCTGAGTCCCGCCTTTACAATTGCGTCAGTCTCGCCAGCATCTGGTCGGAGGTCTGGATCGATTTCGAGTTGATTTCGTAAGCGCGCTGGGTCTGGATCATGTTCACCAGTTCCTCGACGACGTTGACGTTCGAAGTCTCGACGTAGGACTGGTTCAGAAGGCCGGCGCCATTCGAGCCCGGCGCGTTCGGCTGCGGGGCGCCGGACGCCGCCGTTTCCAGGTAAAGGTTCTCACCGCGCGACTGCAATCCCCCGGTATTGATGAAGGTCGCAAGCTGCATCTGTCCGATTTGCGTCGGCGTGCTGGACCCGGCCTGCGTAACGGAAACGATGCCGTCCTTGGCGATGGTTACAGAGATGACGTTCGCCGGCATGGTGATCGCAGGCTGGACCTGGTACCCGCTGGATGTAACCAGTTGGCCCTGACTGTTCAACTGGAATGCGCCATCGCGCGTATACGCCGTCGTGCCGTCCGGCAGCAATACCTGGAAGAAGCCGTCACCCTGGATCGCCACATCGAGGGCATTGCCGGTCTGCTGAATATTGCCCTGCGTGAAGACGCGCTCGGTTGCGATGGGCTGCACGCCGGTACCGATCTGCATCCCCGATGGCACCTCGGTCTGCTGCGAGGACTGCGCGCCGGGCTGGCGCAGCGTCTGGTACAGCAGATCCTCGAACACCGCACGCTGGCGCTTGAACCCGTTGGTGCTGACGTTCGCCAGGTTATGGGCGATCACATCCATCTGGGTCTGCTGCGCTTCCAGTCCGGTCTTCGAAATCCACAACGAGCGAATCATGGTGTTGATCCTAGTGAAAGGGCCGGATTGCGAGGACTGCGGACCGAGCCATTCATCCAACTCGACCCTCGTACCTTGAATCTCGAACCGGATGTCATCTTGCCGTCAGAACCGTCATGGCCTGCGAGGCATTGCTCTCCGCGTTCTGCAGCATCTTCATCTGCATGTCGAACTGGCGGGCGTTCTCGATCAGGCTGACCATGGCCTCGACCACGTTGACGTTGCTTCCTTCCAGGACGCCGGGCGCCAGCGCAACGCTGGCATCGGGTTCGGCGGGGTTCCCGCTCTTCATGCGGAACAAGCCGTCGCCGCCACGCACGATTTCGCTTTCGGAGGGATTGACCAGTTTGATCCGGCCGACGGTGGCCACCGCATTGGGTACGCCGATCGTCGGCACCATGGAGATCGTGCCATCGGATGCGATCGTCAGCGTCGAGTCAGGCGGGATCGCGATCGGCCCCCCATCCCCGAGCACCGCATTGCCATTGCGGGTCTGCAGTTGTCCATTTACGCTGACCTGGAGATCACCGGCTCGCGTATAGGCCTCGCCGCCATCCGCGGTCTGCACCGCAATGAATCCCCCACCCTGAACCGCGATGTCGAGCGGGCGACCAGTCTGCTGTAGCACGCCCGGCGCCAGATCCGCACCAACTGTCGAGTCCACTACGAAGGCACGCGTGTTCAACCCGTCTCCAATCACGGGGACGACACGAAACGCGCTCAACTCGGCGCGGAACCCCGTGGTGTTGGCATTGGCCAGGTTGTGCGCCACCACCGCCTGCTGATCGAGCAGGTGCTTGGCGCCGGTCATTGCCGTGTAGATGAGTCGATCCATGTGAAATCAGTGAAGAGTGAACGGTGAACAGTGAAGGAATGAATAAGTGAAGGGTGTAGGTCCCTCTAGTCCCTAGCCCCTAGTCCCTGTTCTCCAGTCCCTCGTCCCTCAATCTCCGCGTTAGCGGAGATTGACGAGCGTCTGCAATATTGAATCCTGCGTCTTGATCGTCTGCGCATTGGCCTGGTAGGCGCGCTGCATCGTGATCATGTTGACGAGTTCGGCGGTCAGGTCGACATTGGATTCTTCGACCGAGGAGGCCTGCAACAGTCCCAGCGAACCGGTGCTCGGCGCGCCGACCGCCGCCGGACCCGAATCCGATGCTTCCGCCCACTGGTTGTTACCCAGCGGCTTCAGCCCTTGAGGATTGTTGAAGTTCGCCAGTACGATCTGGCCGATGTTGCGCGACTGGCCGTTGCTGTAACGGCCCTGGATGATGCCGTCCTGGCCGACCGCGAGTCCGGCCAACCGACCGGAGGTATAGCCGTTCTGTGCCAGCGAGCTGACGCCGAAGCTGGAGCCGAATTGCGAGGTGCCGCGGAAATCCATCGTGAACGTCAGCGGCGTGGTCGCGCCATTGACCAGCCCGAGGTCGGTCGCGACGGCAGCCAGATCGATGGTCGCCGTAATCGGCATCGCGGTTGTCAGGACGCCGCCGGTGCTGAAATCGAGCGGCGTCGCCACGCCGGCTCCACCGCCGAGATCCACGTTCGCAGCCGGCGTCCCGTCCACTGTGGCAAACGTATTCCATTGATTGGGCGTTGCAGTCTTGACGAAGAACATCGACAGCAGATGCGGATTGCCCAAAGTGTCGTACAGCGTCAGGGACGTCGAATTGTTGTAGCTGGTCGGATCCGCCGGATCGAAGGTCGCGGTGACTGGTTGCGCCAGACGCGCGTCCAGGTTCAGCGTGGCGTCCATGGTGGTAGTAACCTGCGGTGCAATGTCTCCGGTCGGGATTTGCAGTGGAGTCGGCGAAGACGGCACGATCAGGCCATTCGCATCCACCGGATATCCGGTCAGCGACAGGCCCTGGGCGTTGACGATGAAGCCCGCCTTGTCGAGCTGGAACTGGCCGTTGCGGCTGAAGGTGATTGCGCCGTTGTCGCTCATGCGGAAAAAACCGTTGCCGTTGATGGCGACATCCAGCGGATTGCTCGTTGAGGAGACATTGCCCTGCGAAAACTGCTGCGCAATCGTGGCAACCTGGGTGCCGATGCCGACCGCATTGCCCCCGCCCAGCAGCGAATTGGCGTACACATCCGCGAACTGCGCCTGCGAGGACTTGAAGCCGACCGTGTTCGAGTTGGCGATGTTGTTGCCGATGACGTCCAATCCCTTGGACGCCGCGTTCAGACCGCTCAGACCCTGCTGAAATGCCATGACTGTCTCCTTGCCGAATTATAAGAATCGTTTGATATCGGCGATGCCGACATTGCCCGCGCCGGATAGCTGCAACTGGATGCTGCCGTCTGCGGCACTGCCTACCGACTGCACTTTTCCGCTGATAAGCGTTGTCGCGGTCACTGCCGCGCTGCCTGAACTGGCCTTGGCCGAGACGACATACTTGCCCGCGGGCAACGCCGTCCCGGACGCATCCAGGCCATCCCACTCCAACGTCGTCGCGCCCTGCGGTTGTGCGCCGGTCTGAAAACTCTCCACGACATTGCCTTTGCTGTCGGCGATATCGATCGTCATGCCATCGACGGCTTGCGGCAGGTCTACGCCGAAGCGCACGGGCTGCCCGCTGAAACTGATTTGATTGCCGGCCACCAGCACTTCACGGCCGACCAGCATCGCCGCCTGCAGCGACTGCTGCGCAGCACTGGACGCGGCCATCTGCCCGAGCGTCTTGTTGAGTTGCTCGATTCCGGTCACCGTGTTCAGTTGCGCCAGTTGTGTCGTGACCTGGGCATTGTCCATCGGATTGAGCGGGTCCTGGTTCTGCATCTGCGTCACCAGCAGCTTGAGAAAGCGGTCCTGTGCATCGGCAGCGGAACTCGTCGAGGCCTTTGCCGTCGATGCACCCAGTGTGCTTTGCAGCTCTGCAATCGTCGTCATGTTTTTCTCCGCGATTACTGGCCGATGGTCAGCGTTTTCGCCAGCAGTGTCTTGGCGGTGTTCATGGCTTCGACGTTGTTCTGGTACGCGCGCGAAGCCGAGATCATGTTCACCATTTCCTCGACGACATTGACGTTGGGCATGGTCACGTATCCGCTGGCGTCGGCCATTGGATGATTCGGTTCGAAGAGTCGTTTCATCGGCGAGGGGTCCTCGATCACGCCGGTGACGCGTACCCCGGCGTTTTCCGGGCTGCCCATGTTCTGCGTGGAGAACACGACCTGCCTGGCCTTGTAAGCCTTGCCGTCGGGACCGGAGGCGCTGTCCGCGTTGGCCAGGTTGCTGGCCACTACGTTCAGCCGCTGTGACTGCGCCGTCATCGCCGAAGCGGCGACGTCGAATATCTTCAACAATGAAGTCATGATCGACTACCCCTGGATGGCCGCGAGCATCATGCGGATCTGATGCGTCAACATCGTGATGTTGGCTTCGTAGTGCACCGTGTTCTCGGCGAACTGGGCGCGCTCGACGTCCATGTCCACCGTGTTTCCGTCGATGGACGGCTGGATCACGCTTCGATACAACAATTCGGGCTGGGGCGCTGGTGTCGCGCCGCCGGAAGCCTCCGTCGTCGCCGGCTGCGCCACGGCCGTGGCCAGCGCAGACTTGAAATCGAAATCGCGCGCCTTGTATCCCGGCGTATCGGCATTCGCAATGTTCGATGCCAGCACCTGCTGGCGCTGCGAGCGCAGGTTCAGCGCCTGGTGATTGAAATTCAACAACTCGTCGAGCTTGTTCATCCGTGCGGCTCCTGCGGGCCTTGACCCGCTTTTTCACGGAGCCCATGCTAGGCTGTCCATTGCAACGGCAAATTTGCGAAAAGAGGCGGAAAGGCCCCTCAATTCGGGACACGGTGCACACCGCTTTCAGGGGATCATTGCATCCGACGGCAAGAATTGCCGGTGAGTCACGCGGGCCACGCGAAGGAGATGGAGTTGAAGCGAACCGGATTGCTGACGACGATGCTAGTGGTGGTCTCGCTGCACGCAGCCGAGTTGCGTCAGGATCCCGCGCAGATCAACAATGCAGCGGAAAGTTTCCTGAAGCGGGAAACCGAAGGTCTGCCCGGCCAGGTCACCATCGAAGTCGGAAAGATCGACACGCGAGTTTCGTTGTCGGCATGCACGCGGTTGCAGACTTTTTTCCCGGCGGGCAGCCGGGCGTGGGGACAAACCACCGTCGGCGTGCGTTGTGCAATTCCTTCCGCCTGGACGATCTACGTGCCGGCCAGCGTCAAAGTCTCCGCCAGTTATTTGATAGCCGCCCGGCCGCTCGCGCTCGGCCAGGAAATCGCCGCCGGCGATTTTTCGGTGCAACAGGGAGACCTCACGCAGCTACCCGCCGGTGTACTGACCGACGCCTCGCAAGCCATGGGCCGCCGTCTCGCCAACAGCGTGCGGGCGGGTCAGCCATTGCGCCGCGATGCGGTGCACGAACCGCCGGCCATCGTTCAGGGCCAATTGGTCGCCCTGATCGTGAATGGGCGCGGATTCAGGATCAGTTCGGAAGGCCATTCTCTGGGCAAGGCCCCCGAAGGTGAGCGCGTTCAGGTAAAAACCCTCACCGGCGCCGTCGTCAGCGGCATCGTGCGTCCCGGGCCGATCGTCGAAGTGGTCAAATAGGGCTCAAGGACTCGTGGGCGGGTGCCGATAACAGGACCGACAGGTGGATAAAATAGCGGTTCGCGGCCTAAAGTCCCCAGGGGAAATGCCGATAAACTATCGAACCAGCTTCAGACCAAGGAAGATTTGCCATGAAGATCGATAATTCATTCAAGTCCGTGGGGAGCATCGCCGGTGAAGGTGTCACCGGCAAGAGCGGCAAGACGGATTCGGCCAGGCCCGAGCCTGGCGTCAGCGTCGAACTCAGCGGCCTGTCCTCCCAGTTGCAGGCACTGGACGCGCAAGTATCCAGCGGCGAAGTCGTCGATGCGGCCCGCGTAGCGGAGATCAAGCAGGCCATCTCGGAGGGCCGTTTCAAGGTCAATCCGGACGTCGTGGCGGACCGTCTGCTGCAGACCGTCCGGGACCTGATCGTCGCTTACAAGCGATAACCGACATGATGCAGACCCCGGCGCGATCAGGCTCCAATGCTGGCAGTTTCGCCAAGGCCGTTGCGGAAGAACTCGTTACGATGCAATCGTTCGTGACGCTGCTCGAGCAGGAACGCGGCGCGCTCGGTGAAGGCAAGGCCGACACGCTCCCCGGGCTGGCCGCGGAAAAAACCACCCTCATGGAAATTCTTTCGCGTTGTGCCGAACAGCGTGCGCGCCTGCTCGGCGTCGCCGGTGTATCGGGGACCGCGGCGGGCATACGGCAACTTCTCGGCTCCGATCCCGACGCACAGGAAATCTGGAGCAACCTGCTCGACGTGGCGCGGCGCGCTGCCGAACTGAACGCCGGAAACGGATTTCTGGTCAACCAGCGCCTTGCGCATGTCGATCGCGCGATCGACGCGATCAGCGGCCCCCGCACCTCGCTTTACAGCACGAGCGGCATCACCAATTATGGCTCCGGTGCTTCGCGCCGCCTGGCTCAAGGCTGATCCCCCTTCCCGTTCAAATGAAAACGCCGGCAGACGCCGGCGTTTTCATTTGCATAGGCAGGTGGTTGAATCCGGTCAGCGGAAACCCGTGTGCGAGATCCAGAAACCGAACACGGCGAGCACGAACACCCCCCGTGAACCAATCCACCCCGCGCCCTAGGCCTTCCAGTTGCGTTCGACCGCGTCAGCCATCGCCTGCGCAACCGCATCGTCCGATTCGCGCAATCCCGCCACGACGCCTTGTTGATCCGCCGCCGGCCGATTCTGGCTGGTCTTCCATTTTCCGACCAGCCGGGTAACGGCAATTTCGATCCCGACGATTGCACGCAACTGCATGGCGACGAATTCCTCCGGCGCATCGCTGATAGCCCACGGCTGTGCACGGGCCGCCTCGAAACGAGCGGTCAATCCACCGACAAACTTGCGCAACCAGTCGGCGTCCTCGATGACACGCATGGCGCCGTAGGCATGCACCACGATGTAGTTGAAAGTCGGCACCACTTTCCCGGTTTCCCTTTTGGTCTGGTACCAGGACGGCGTGATGTAGATTTGCGGCCCCTGAAAAATCACCAGCGATTCGACTTCCTTCGAGAACTCGCGCCACACCGGATTCGCCCGCGCTACGTGAGCGCGCAATGTACCGAACGGCGCGGGCGCGGGGTCGATCTCAAAGGGAACATGGTTTGCGTTCAGCCCATCGGAGCCGAACGTAACCAGCGCACCCAGCGGATGGCTGCGGATCAGTTCGTGCAAAACTTCGGCGCGGGTTTCTTCGAAGTGGGAAGGCAGATACATTCGGATCGATCCTGCGGCAGCCGGGTTGCGACCCCGAAAGTGTAACCCATGTCCTCAGACTATTTTGTTACCGATCTCCCCGACCGTTCACTCTATCAAAGAGGTTCCCCTGAACACCTCGCTCCAGTTCGCGTGCACTACGAGCTTGGGGCTGCTCCTTGGCGCCTGTCTCTACGTCGGGCTCGTCCAAGAAGGCTTCGGGGCTCGTACCAGTTGATGCCTCCTCAAACACGCGCGCAACACGATCCAGCCCATAGACGGGTGCTTCTCGGATGCCAACGCGATGACTATCTTCTCCTCTCCGCCAGAACTCTATTATCTCGATGCTTCTCCGTCGTGGTTCCATGAACAAAGAAAAGTCCAACGTGTACGCTTCATAGCGGCCGCTACGACCCGATGCCGCAGAGGTGTCGGGTTCGACGACATGGATTAGCTTGAAGTCCATCAACTGCTGAATAAGACGGTGTTCTCCAGGATGCTGCTGGGCCTCGTCCTGCGAGATCAAGAATGCCGTCTTGCGCTTCTCCTTGAGGCAAAACGTCAATAGATCAACCAGAACACGGTCAAGACCCGCGGCGTCTAAACCTGCGTCATCACGCAGATTCTTGAGCTTGGTCTGGTACGCCAAGCGGCCGGCTCCCTTGTATATGTTTCTGGGAGTCAGCCACTTTGCTCGCTCCTCTGGCACTCCAACTTCTACGGCGTTGACGAAGATATTCAGGAAGTCGCGTGGAACACCACCCGAGGCGAGCGTTAGAGCCTGAAGCGCGTCCGGGTTAAAGTAGGCCATGAGGTCTGTCACTCCGACGCGCTCGCCCATCGTTCTGAGCATCTGAAGGAGGTACTGTTCTGTCGCCTCCAGGTCCTCCAGGGTTCGGTCAAGATTGATCTCCTCTACATCCTGGCCCAACTCAACGCCGACTGTCTGCGGTCGGTTCCGGAGCAGCGTCGTGCGGTGGCGGATCGTCGCAACCTTGAGGTAGACGTCGCTGTCACGCAACAACCGATGGATATAGTCGAAAACGTCGGCCTGCCATTCTCTAGAAATGAGATAGAAATCGTCAATCAGGACACAGCCTCTCTCTGCCCTTGATGTCTTCACGGCGCTGATGATGGCGTTCTTGTAGTCTCTCAAATGTCTTTCCAAGGTGTCGATTTTCCGCTCCTTGAACCTGGAGGAGCGCGTTTGAGCTTGATCTGTTGTGGACCCAATCGCAGCCTGCCCCACACCTTGGGCGCTTACGTTGACACCGGCTGTGTCTGCTGTGCGGTGCTGCCGATCTTCTATTACCTCTGACTCGTCGGCAACGTCCAACAGCTTACGAAGTTCTTCGGCCGCGACGCGAGTCGGCGCTGGTCTCCGAAGGAGTTTTTTGAATACAGCCCAGCGCACTGGCATTGATTCAAGTATTTCAACGAGTAGCCGGATCAGGATGTCCGGATAGGTGAGCTTCTTGAACTCGTCAGCGAGAACGTAGATCGGGAGGATACGGCTGTCCGCCGTAGTATTTAGGTAGTGCACGAGGAGGCAGGACTTCCCCGATCCACGGCGGCCGAAAATTACCTGGTGTTGGGCCGCAGCAATGCGCTCAAGGCTTCCACCAAGGTCAACATATAGAGGGCGCTGGTTCCGGCGAACGCGAAAGCTGTCCTTGATCAGATTCGTCAGCTTCTTGATCGATGGATCGCTTAGCGGCATGGTGATTGCACCGGTAATGGAACGGATAACACCTTGGTGAGGGGCGGACCGTGCGGACGGTCCGCTCGACCCAAAGTTAGGCTGAGACAGCAGGACACAAGGCCCGAGCCCACGCAAAAAACAAAAGGTTACCTAGGCCAAACACGAACACAATCACGGCAACAAACATAGCTTGGCGCATTGCGACCAAATGTGTACTGGAAGATTCCGAGCGTATTTTCATCTCTGCTGAATTGCCGCCTGCCCCACTCACACGTGCTTTGACGTCCCACATCTTGTATTGATGTTTCCAGTACGCGGCGAATACGGCCGATATCAGACTGATACCCATCAATGTGAGAAAGGTAAGAAATGGTAGCTTTCCCGCAAGCTTGAGGAGAGTTTCTGACTGCGCTAAGGCAGCAAACAGTGAGCCGCCAGAAACTGCTTGAAGAACGCCGATAACGAAGGATTCGTTTGAGAATAGAACATCCCGTTCCTTTTGGTGGGCCTCCAAGAACTTCTCTTCTTCCGTTTTCTCAGTCATGGTCGGCCTAACGTAAAGCAGAACTCCTAAAAGACACTTTATTTTGCGTCACTTCGGACGCCTGATATTTTCGGGTCAATGCAATCTGCATGGCGATTCAATCTAGACCGTCTTGGACCACATTGCAAACCATCACCTCAGTAGTACCCTGCCACCCCCCTCGATTACCCGTCGAGGACGCTCACTGAATATTGAAAGGAATCCTCCGCACTAGCGCTTTTCAATTCCTGGTCGCAAAACAAAAGCCGGCATGGCCGGCATTCGATTTTCATCCATCGCGCCTGATTGAGGCATCACGCCTTTCCATAGTTCATGGTTCTTCGCGCAGCAGCGACTTGGCTCTGGCTCTCCATCACCAGCCACCCAGTCTATGCCTGTCCGCGGATACACCGGAACCGGGTAGCCGCTCCCCTGCTTAACCTCTCAAGAACGACCGGCTGTCTGCCGATAAATCCGTAGTGTTTCCGATATCCCGAACACGAACACGTACCCCTGGCAAATGACTCAGCGTCGGAAACAGCCCGATTTCCTAGCGTCCCGCCCTCAATCCCTGCGCCAGGCAGGGGCTGCGTGCGCACGGCACCTGTCGAAGTTTGTCAGCGCTCTCGTGGCATTCGCACTGTGGAACGGCGTTACCCTGGCGGCCGGTCCAGTTTCAGAGGCGCAGTCCGCCGATAAGCTCGTTGAACTGCCTCTGGAACAGCTCCTGGATGTGCAGGTCTATGCAGCGTCCAAGTTCCTGCAAAAGGCCTCGGATGCGCCCTCGGCCGTGACCGTGATCACGGCCAGCGAGATCGAAGCCTACGGCTACCGCTCGCTCGCGGACGTCCTGAAGAGCATCCGTGGCCTGTATGTGTCCAATGATCGCAATTACAGCTATCTAGGCGTGCGCGGCTTCTCCCGACCCGGCGACTACAACACGCGAGTTCTGCTGCTCCTGGACGGCTACCGTATCAACGACAACGTCTTCGACCAGGCGGTCATCGGCTACGAGTTTCCCATCGACGTGGATCTCATTGACCGCGTCGAGTTCATCCCCGGGCCGGGCTCCTCGATGTATGGCAGCAACGCCTTTCTCGGCGTCATCAACGTCGTCACCAAGCACGGCCATGACTACGCCGCGACCGAGATCAAGGGCGAAGTCGCCAGCGCCGAGACCGTGAGCGGACGAGCGACCTACGGCCGCCAGTGGGGCGGCGACCACGAACTGCTGCTGTCCGCCTCCGGTCTGAACAGCGAAGGCCGCGACCTGTTCTTCCCGGAGTTCAACTCACCCGCCACCAACAATGGCGTAGCCCAGGGTCTCGATTACGAGCGGGCGCAGTTCTTCCTGGGCAAGTTCAGCGCTTCGGGCTTGAGCTTCGGGGTCCTCCATCACGAGCGCACGAAGGGTATCCCCACCGGTTCCTTCGGACAACTCTTCAACGACCCGCGCAGCCAGACGGTGGACGGGCGCAACTCCCTTAGCCTGGCCTACGACACCGCCTGGTCAAGTACTGAGCTCTCCGCGCGCGCGAGCTATACGGACTGGCACTATCGTGGCGACTACGTACTCGACTATCCGCCGGTCACTGTAAACCAGGATCGCGTCAGGGGCCGCTGGTGGGATGGCGAGATCAAACTCACGAGCAGTCCGCTCAACGGACACCGCCTGGTAACCGGCGTCGAATACCAGCAGGATCTCGAGCAGACACAAATGAACTTCGACGACAGCCCCCGTGTGGTTTATCTGGACAATCATCACCACGACTATCGCTATGGGGTCTATGCTCAGGACGAGATCAGCGTTGCGCAGAAGCTGCTCTTCAATGCCGGACTGCGCTACGACTACTACTCGACCGGCCTGGACTCCGTCAATCCGCGCCTGGCCGCCATTTTCAAGCCACGGGACACGACCTCGCTCAAATTGCTCTATGGCACGGCCTTCCGTGCTCCCAACGCCTACGAACTCTACTACGGGACAACGACCACTTCGGGCTTCAAGACCAATCCCAATCTGGAGCCGGAAACCATCGCGACCTATGAGTTCGTCGCCGAGGAACGGCTGCCCGGAGGTTTCCGGCTGACCGGGTCGGCTTTCCACTACGACATCAGAAACCTCATCAGCCTGACGACTGATCCCGTCGATGGCCTCCTCGTATTCATCAACCTCGAGCACGTCAGGGTCAATGGCATCGAGTTCGAAGCGGAGAAGATCTGGGCCAGCGAGGCCAAGCTAAGGGCCAGCTTGACGTGGCAACGCGCAGTCGATTCCGAGGGAAGCGAAACGGCGGAGCGTATGACAAACTCTCCCAGTCTTCTGGCCAAACTGAACTTCATGACCCCGCTGTGGCGGGATTTCTTCCAGCTCGGATTGGAATCGCAGTACGTCAGCAATCGGCGCACGCTGCGCGGCGAAAACACCGGCGCGTATGCGATATTCAACGCCACGCTCCTGACTCGAAAGCTCGCTCCGGGGTTAGTAGTCTCGGCCAGCGTGTACAACCTCTTCGACAAGGCGTACGCCGACCCGGCGTCCGAGGAGCACGTGCAGAACGTCATCGTGCAGGATGGTCGCATCTATCGACTGTCGGCTAGCTATCGGTTTTAGCCGCCATGACGCGCGCTTGGGAACCGCTGCTGCTGGGGATCGTGATTGCGCTGATGATTTCGGCGTCCGGCCCTGCTCGCTCGCAAGTGGCCCCCGAAGACGCTCTTAAGGTGGCGCTCATCTACAACTTCGCCCTGTTCGTGGAATGGCCTCAAGAGAGCGAACACAGAAGTGATCCGCTCTTCTATATCTGCTTGACGGGAGAGGACGCATTGGGCGCCAGCATCGCTGCGCTCGAGCACAAGACCATACGTGGCAGGAAGATCGGAATACGGCGGCTCAAGGGACCGGGTCTCCCCGATACCTGCGACCTGTTGTTCGTGTCCAGTTCGGAGAAGCGTCGTCTGGCCGGGATTGCGGTCACCCTCCAGGGAAAATCCGTCCTCACCATCTCCGATGCGGAAGGGGCGGCGCGCGATGGCATGATTATCGGGCTGGACGTGGCCAATCAGAAAATGGTGTTCGATATCAACCCACACGCGGCAAGCCGGCAGAGTCTATCCATCAGCTCCAAGCTCCTGAGGCTGTCACGATCGGTCCTCGGAAAATGATGATCCAAAAACTCGATCTGGTCCTAGCCAGGCTGGGGGTAAGTCAGCGTTCCGATGCGATCAATCTCATCGCGGTGGCAATTGCTCTGGTGATCGCGGGTGCGGTCCTCACGTTTTTCGAGATGCGGTCGCTCAGGATATCGCTGCACGACGATCTTCAAGCACAAGCCCAAATCGTCGGAGACAACGCTCAGGCAGCGCTTGCCTTTGGAGACCGTAAGAACGCAACCGAGATCCTATCCGCCCTGCGTGCATCGCCGACGGTCATCGACGCGATTATCTACGACAACCGGGAGCAGCCGTTCGCGGTGTACCAGCGCCAGCCCTCTGCTGGCCACGCTTCCACGCATCCGCTCACGGGTCAAGAGCACTTCTCGCTGGACCACATCGATGTAGTGCATCCCGTCCAATACAGCGAAGGGGAGCTTGGGTCAGTGCAGGTCCGCGGCAGCTTGCGGCTGGTCTACTCTCGTCTCGCGGGATTCATTGGCACAACGGCAGTGACCGGCTTGCTGGCGATGGGCGTCGCCTACTTGCTGATATCGGGCCTGCGCACCGCCGTCCGGCGGGCAGAGGAACAGCTCACCTACTTGGCCCATTACGATCCAGTCACCAATCTGCTCAACCGGCACACCTTCAACGAGCGCCTGGACTTCGCCCTCGCGCGCGCAAAACGTTTTCATAGCAGCGTCGGCTTACTGTTACTCGATTTGGACAACTTCAAGTCGGTCAACGACAGCCAGGGCCACCAAGCCGGAGACGCGCTGCTGCACTCGGTAGGCGAGCGACTGACCAAGGTCCTGCGGCGCGCCGACGCGGTCTGCCGATTGGGCGGTGACGAGTTTGCCGTGATCCTGGAGAATCCCGCGGACAAGCAGGCAGCCAACTTGGTGGCAAAAGCGCTGGTCGACAAGCTCGGCAAGCCGTACGTCATCGAATCGCGTGAGGTCTATTCCACGGTCAGCTGTGGAATCGCCTTTTATCCGGATCACGCCAGCGATGCGCCCAGCCTTGTCCGCAATGCCGACACGGCGATGTACCACGCCAAGGACGCGGGCCGGAACTGTTTTCAGGTCTTCAAAGAGGAGATGAACCAGAGCACGATGCGGCGTCTTAACATCGAGAATAGCTTGCGCAAAGCGTTGCAGAATGGGGAGTTCCGGCTTAGCTTTCAGCCCAAGGTGAACGTCCAGCAAAACCGCGTTGTCGGCGCCGAAGCGCTGCTGCGCTGGGAGAATCCAGAGTTGGGTAAGGTGAGCCCTGCGGAATTCATACCGATTGCGGAAGAAAGCAATCTCATCATCTCCATCGGCGAGTGGGTGCTGCGCGAGGCGTGCCACCAGGCGATGGTCTGGGAACAGCAGGGATTGGGCGCTCTGACTGTATCGGTCAACCTCTCGGCGCGCCAGTTCGAGGACAATCACCTGCTGAAACGGGTGCTCTCCAGTTTGCGCGAGAGCGGCTTGCCACCCGATCGGCTCGAGCTCGAACTGACGGAAAGCATACTGATGGAGAATGTCGAATCGCACATCCGCGTTCTGAACGAGCTCTTCTCAATCGGAGTGAAACTGTCGATCGACGACTTCGGGACGGGTTACTCATTCATGGGCTACCTGAAGCGCTTTCCAATTGACACGCTCAAAATCGATCGCACGTTCATACGCGGTCTTCCACAGGACAAAGAAGACGCCGCCATCACCCAGGCTATCATCGTGCTGGCTCACGCGCTGGGACTGGCAGTCGTGGCGGAAGGAGCCGAAACCATCGAGCAGAAGAACTTCCTCCGTCAATACGGCTGCGACATCATTCAGGGGTACGTTTTTAGCCCGCCACTGCCCGTGGAAGCGTTTGCTCAATGGGTCCGCAAGAAGGGAATTGCGCCGGCCGGCGATGACGGCGACGAAGAAGCGTTATCTCAGTTGGAACTGGGTTAAGAGAAGTACTGGCCGCGGTGAATGGTAGAAAAAGGAGCCCATCGGAAGGGAGGGACCGACGAGCTCCTGATCCAAAACTCCGGACCATGACTCATATGACCGCGTCAATGCTATATCGTTCAGTAGCCGCTGGGCCTGTTCATGGCGAATTCGTAATCAGGCGGGCAGGGACCTTGCCAATACCATTGAAACCGCTGTGCGGATCGCGATAACCGGTGTCAGATCCCCGCATCCGGGAGGAAAAAATAGATACAGGCGCCTTCGCTGAGCCGGCTTTCCGCCCAAACCGTTCCGCCATGCTTGTATGCAATACGCCGCACGATGGAAAGTCCGACCCCCGTTCCGTCGAACTGCGACCGATTATGCAAGCGTTGGAATACCCCGAACAGCTTGTCCGCGTAAGCGCTATCGAAACCCACTCCGTTATCGGCCACGGAGAACCAAACCCAGCCGTTCTCCCGCTTCCAGTCGATAGTGATCGTTGGTTGCACGGCATGCTGGCTAAATTTGACGGCGTTATCGATCAGATTGTTCCAGACCTGTTTCAGTAAGACCGGATCGCCGGTCACGGTCGGCAGTTCGCCGACCACGAAGCGCAGGTTAGTCGACGCCTCGCCCTGCGCCGCCGCAACGCTTTCCCGCATCAACTCGGTCATGTTGACAGGCTGGCGATCGACCTCGCGCCGGCCCAAGTGGGCTAACTTGAGCAGTCCATCCATCAATGCCCCCATGTCCACCGCGTTCATGGCGATCCGCTGCAGAAAGTGGCGGCCCTTGGCACTGAGGCCGTCGCCATATTCAGCAGTTATCATGTGCAAGTAACCCTGCAACCGGCGCAGCGGCGCGCGCAGGTCGTGGGCGACGCTGTAGGTGAATGAATCGAGTTCGGCCACCGTTTCCCGCAATTCCGCGGTACGCCGCTCGACGCGCCGCTCCAGCTCCCTGTTGAGCTGGCGCACCCGGGTTTCGGCCCGCTTGCGGTCGGTGATATTGACTACTTGCGCGATGTACACTTTCTCGCCCCCCATGACCTCGGTCTCACAGGAAATCAGCACGTCGAGCGACTGGCCCGCCCGGTTCCGTTGTTGACACTCGTGATTCAGTATACGGCGGTCCTCTTTCAGGATTGTGAGGATCTCCGTGAATTTCTCCCGATCCTCCCAGAGGTCGAGCTCGGCCATCTGATATCCGACCATCTCTTCGTCCCGGTAACCGTAGAGCGCCAGTGCCGATTTGTTCACATCGCGGATGCGGCCGTCCACAACACGTATCACGAATATGGGTATCGGACTTTCCTGAAAAACGGTGTGGAACCAACGCCGGGACTCGAGCACCTTGGTCTCCGCCAGTTTGTGTTCGACCACCTCCGTCTCAAGCTTGTGGTTGGTCAGGCTCAATTCGCTTGTGCGCCGGGCGATCCTTCTCTCCAAATCTTGCATCGTTGACCGGGCCTGCCAGAGCAGCCGCCACTTTTCGGTCAGCGCCGTGGCCAGTTGCAGCACTTCGATGATATCAAACGGCTTCTTCAGAATGATCATCCGGTCCGAGTGGCCGAGCTTCGCCACCATCTCGTTCCACGAATAATCGGAATAGGCGGTGCATATCACGATCTGGATGTTGGGATCGATGTTCCAGATTTCATGTGTCGTTTCTACGCCATCCCAGCCGGGTGGCATGCGCACGTCAACAAAAGCCATCGCGTAAGGACGCCCCTGCTGAAGGGCATTTTTCACCAGCGTCACTCCCTCCCGTCCCTGGAAGGCCGAGTCGACCTCGCATTGGATTTGCCTATCCGTGTTCGTTGGAATCTCAAAAAGCGCCGTCTCGACGGCGTCCAATGCAGGGCGTGTGGTTTTACCGGGGGAAAGAATCTTGCGAAAATCATCGTGGATGGAACGACTATCGTCGATGACCAGAACGCGCCGGTGTTGGTCCGCATTCAAATTATTCATGTGAGATTTCCTTCCTCTCGTATGGCAACTCAAGTGTGAACGTGGCGCCTTGGCCAAGGCCGTCGCTGTGAACGGTCAACGAACCACCTATTTCCTTCGCGGCCAGCGCGCCGCTGTGAAGGCCGAAACCGTGACCGCCTTTCCGGGTGGTAAAACCGTGACTGAAAATGCGGCTCAGATTTTCCCGTGGAATTCCCACGCCATTGTCGATCACGGATATCTTGATTCGGCCATCACCGTTGCCCACTCGAATGGTCAGCCGTTTGTTTGCGCGCCCGGATTCGTCGCAAGCATAATTGGCGTTACGCACCAGGTTCACCAGGATTTGCACGACCTTGTGCTTGTCGACGTTTATCGGCGGTACGTTTTCAAATTCACGGATGACCTCGACCCCGTTGCGACTTAAAACGCCGACATTCATGTGTAGGCTGTCTTCCACCAAGCCGTTGATGTTGACGATTTCCTTGACGCCGGAAATCTGCGCATCACTTTGCTGCATCGCCACAACCTCCTTGATGTGCTCGATGTGTTTTTGCAATTGGGCAAGCTCTTCGAGCACGGCGGCCTGTTCGTCGGCCAGATGCTCGGATAGTTGCCCGAGATAGCCTAAGACCTGCATGCCTTTAGCGTCGGTAGTCAGGAAGGCGCCCAAGTCGGTCTCGTGCCGACGCAACAACGCGACGACTTTGGACAAGTTGGCGCTCTTGGACTTTCTTAGAGCATCGGCCACGCAGGAGGAGCTGACATTGACGCTGTTGAGGACGTTGCCGACGTTGTGCAAGACGCTCGTTGCAACCTCGGCCATTCCCGCGCGATGCGACAGCCCGCGCAAGCGGTTGTTCATCTCGGCCAGCGCCTCCTCGGCTTGTTTGCGCGCCGCGATATCGGTGTTGATGAAGAGAATCGCCTTGGGTTTACCCTCGTTGTCGCGCAGCAACGTCCAGCGACTCTCGACGATCAGATCCCGCCCGTCGCGCGTGACCTGCGCCAGATCGCCGCTCCAGTCACCTCTTTCAAGCACGACTTTCTTCGCTTCGGCGAATTTTGTCGAATCCTGGTAAATGGGTGCGCCGCCCGTCAGGCCGGCGAGCTCCGCGAGTTTCCAGCCGTAAAGGTTCTCCGCACTCGGGTTCAAATAGACAATCTTGTCATTGAAATCCCCTACCAGGATCGCGTCCGTGGCTTTGTCGAGCAACGCGGCCTGTTCGCGGGACTGCTCCTCCGCACGGTGGCGCTCGGCGAGCTCGAAACGCAGGCGCTCGTTCGCTTCGGTGGTCTCGCGCGCGCGCGAAAGACCCTCGCGCGCGCCTTCCAGTCCGATAACGGCACGCCCGATCTCCTCTTGGAGCTTGTTAAAACTCAGCGCCATATCCCCGACTTCGTCCCGCGAATGGGCCACCACCGGCACGAACTCGAACCGGGCCTTGGCGGCATCGAGGTCCCCCGCAGCCAGCGCGCGCATCGACCGCGTGAAATCCGCGAGCGTGCCCGTTACCAGTCGCTCGGCGGCTTTGGAAACTTCGACCGCGGAGTGTGCGATCATTCCTGGCAGAATCAGGCCGACGCTGATGGTCAGCAGCGCGACGGCGACGAAAACGTCTTCCAGCATCGCGATGAGCGCCGTGTCGTGCACAGGAACGTGGCTCACCGCAATCAGATAGCCGACGGCGTCCAGCATCAGCACTAGCAGCATTGCGCCAGTGAGCTTCAAATGAAGCGTGCGGGCAATTCGTGGCAGACCCAGCTTTCGGCGATCGGATATTTTGCGCCACGCGTAGAGTACCGCACCCGAATAGGCGAAGGCGACTCCCGTCAGCACCGTCGGAAGACCAAATTGCTGGAATCCGAGCACCGTAGTGAGCGCCCATGTGCAGGCCGCGAACAGTCCGACCGTGATCATGCCGCGGGGCGCGCGATACGGGCGCACCATCTCCGGATGGTTCCGGCGCAGGAGCCAGACGGCGACGTTTGGCATGGCGATGCCGATGAGATAAGTAAGGTTCGCCGCCGCGATCAGCCACACCGGGTCGCCGATCAGAAGAAACGCGATCGCCATGGCCGCGGTGATGATCGTCGTGACCCATGGCGCATCCGTGCGCGAGCGCTTAGCCATGAATTCTGGCAGCAGGCCATCTTCAGCCAGCTGCGACAACGTACGGGCCGCGCCCGCCAGAGGCGCGATCGTGCCGTGAAACATGTTCAGCATCATGAACCAGATCGCCGCCGCCTTGGCCGCGCCGCCGAGCAGCGGCGCAAATGTCGGTCCGAGTTCGAGCGCGAGGTCCCTGCCCAGCGGTTCCGGTCCCAGCGCGCCGAGCCAGACTACCGGCAACACAATGAAGTAGAGGGACGCGAGCCTCGCGCTCGCGAACATCGCCCGCGGCACGTTCCTGTTCGGATTGATGGTCTCGCCGACGTGACAGGCGGACTGTTCAAAAGCCGGTGCGGCGAAGCCGATAAGATACAGTCCGGCCATCACGCTGGTGACCTGGCCGAACCATCCTTCGAACGGCACCGTAAGCTGAAATGTAAACGCTCTTTGCCAATCGACTTGGCCGCTGAACATCGGAACCACCGCGGAGAGAAACGCAAGACTCGCCGAAGCCGTGGCAATCGGCATGGCGAAACGCATGACCCATTTCACGCCACAAAGATTCACCGCCGTAAATAACAGCACGATGCAAGACGCGAGGAGTGACACCGGAAACCCGGGCAGATACCACTGATGGATCGCCGATGCCGACAGCAGCGCCGTCAGGCCGCAGGTTGGCACCCATCCCCACCAGTAGCAGACGCCCGTGAGGTTCGCAAGCACGGGGCTGTAGGGCCGAAACGCTTCTGCGCAGGTCGCCGCGATGCCACCGACGCGATTCGGAAACATCATGATCAGTTCCGTCCAAGCCGGCATCGCCGCCCAGCTCAGAAGCAGGCCAACGATCAGTAACGGCACGGCCGCGCTACCCTGACCGGTAGTGTCCCCCTGGCCGATAAAGAGCGCGCCGAACAAGAACAGGCTTTGATTGATGCCGCCCATGGCGACGGCGGTGGTACCAAACCAGCCGACGGTGCGTGGATGAGGACGGGGTACTGCAGCGCTATTGCGCGAATTATTATTATGAGAAGCTGGTGACATACACTCAATTACGGCGAGTTCTCCCGCAGGTTCTGTCGCGAAGTTTTCGTATGAGCGAGGAAAAACGCTGCTTCGCGCCGTCTTATCCGCCCAGCGAATAAAACTGCGCGAAGGCAATTCAAATCAGATTGCGGACGGTATCATAGCTGAGCACTGCCCCGTGCTTGGCCATCATCTTCCCGATGTGACGGAAGCTGAGGGAGAACCGGAAATAGAGGTAAGCGCGATAGCCGCAGATCCCGGCGAGGAACCCGTGTCTCTTGTAGAGGCCGGCAGGCAGGACACTACGCGAAGTATTCATCGCCGCATCACATCATGAGTGCGGCAAGTTGACAATACCCACAAGCAATCCTCTGAATAACCACTCTGCCATCGTGCCAAACTGTTTTCCCGATGAAGAGACTTGGCGGATCGAATAATATCGTTTATAAACTATTTTTACCTGACATTGCCACCCTTTTCCCACTCAGCGAAACCGCTCGACCAGATTGGCGAGCCGAAGCACGCCGCGCAATTCGCGGTAACGCCCTACTGGTGCATTTGCTTCCCGCGCGCTCTTTAAGTGCGCAGCAGCACTTTTTAAATGCGCGGCAGCACTTTGCCTTCCGGCGTTCGAACCGACGTAGCGCCGCGCACATCGTCGCACCGTGACCGTGCGCCTTAAGGGTGATTAGGGCCTATTAACCGGCTCTTGTCTGCTCGGAGAGAAAAGACCTGCGCGGAGCCAAGTCGGCTGGTGACCGGAAAACAAAATGCCGGCGTGACCGGCATTCAATTTTCATCCATCGCGCCTGATTGAGCGCGTTACGCCTTTCGATGGTTCATGGTTCTTCCCTTAGCATCGATCGCAGCCGCGCAATGGCCTGGGTGTGGATCTGGCATACGCGCGATTCGCTGACGCCCATCACTTCGCCGATTTCGCGCAGGTTCAGATCCTGCTCGTAGTACAGGCCCATCATCATCTTTTCGCGTTCGGGCAGGTCTTTGATCGCCTCGATCAGGCGCGCGCGCATGCTCTCCTCGACCAGATTTTCCAACGGACTCTGGTGTGCGTGGCCGGCGTGACGGTCGAGAAAGTGTTCATCGTCGCCTTCGCTGTAGTCCTCGTAGTAGACCAGTTGATGACCGCGCGCTTCCTGCAGCATCTGCTGGTAATCGGGTAGCGACAACTCCATCTGGTTGGCGATTTCGTGCTCGCTGGGCTGACGGCCCAGGCGCTGCTCGAGCGCATGCATCGCCTTCTCGATCGTGCGCATGTTCTTGCGGATGCCGCGCGGCAACCAGTCGCAGTTGCGCAACTCGTCCAACATCGCGCCGCGAATGCGCTGTGCGGCGTAAGTCTCGAACTGCGCGCCCTGCGTCTCTTCGTAGCGGCCGACCGCGTCCATCAAGCCCATCATGCCGGCCTGGATGATATCGTCCACTTCGACGCTGGCTGGCAGCTTCGCCATAATGTGATGGGCAATACGCTTCACCAGCGGGGCGTACTGCTGGATCCACTCCTGCCTGTCTTGCGCTCCGGTTGCTGTGTACATGCCTGAACCCCCTGCTTGCCTGTGCCCGCGATGTTCGCGGGCAATTTGTCTCTCATGCCGCCGAGAGCGCAACTGTGCCCACCTGGACGCGACTGCCCAGGATCAGACGCTGAACGAAACGATCCATCCCCTCCGCCGCTTCCCGCGGCAGCGGCCACTGCATGATTTCCTGCGCCTGCCGCCGCCATTGCACGGAACTGGGCGCGTGCGGGAACATCTCGACCGCAGCGCGTCCGACATGGCCCGACTGGGCAATGCGCTCGTCTAAAGGAACGACGCCGAAAAACTCCAGGCCGGCACCCAGATGCCGATCGGCTACGTTGGCCAGGTTGTAGTAGGTCGCCTCGCCTTCGGCTTCCGAGCGTGTCATCGAAACCAGCAGATGCAAATTGCACGCGCCAAGCTCGCGATGCATGAGCTTGATCATGCCCAGCGCATTGGCCTGGCCCGTTCCGCTGCTGGTGGAAATCAGAATGGTTTCCTGCTCGGGATGGGCTAGCGGCAGCAGGCGGCTCGATGTGCCCGCTGCGGTATCGACCAGAATGAAATCGAGAGCGCCGCCGACTCGCGCAAATCCTTCGACCAGCCTGTCGCGGCCACCCTCGTCAATGCCGGCCAGCGCCTGAACGCCACGTCCGGCCGGGAGAATGACCAACCCCTCCGGTCCGGGCACAAGTGTCTGCTCGAGCGCGCGGCCGCCGCGCACGGTATCGGCCATGTCGGCCACGGTATCGATGCCGAGAGTAGCGGTCACGTTGCGCGGACCGCGGTTCTCGTCGAGTAGCATCACGCTGCGTCCCGCCTGCGCGATCGCCACCGCGAGATTGATGGCGGCGCAGGTTTTGCCGATGCGCGCGCCGCCGGAGACCAATGTGATCACTTTCGGGATCTGCTTGCCGAGCAGGCGCCGCAGTCCTTCGGCCTGGTCGGATGGCTGTAGGCTCATCAACACCGCCTCAGATGGCGAATTCCGCGCCCATCATGGCGGCGGGAATGTCCTGCTCCGACAGAGCACGGATCGGGTTGTCTTTCGCCGCGGACAGGGCGCGGTGCAGCAGGTATTCGCGGTTTACCGGATGAATGTCTTCCGGCACCCGCTGTCCGTTGGCAACGTAGTGCACCGGCAGCCTGTGACGGATCACCGCGTCGATCACCGCGCCAAGGCTGGCCGCCTCGTCGGTCTTGGTGATGACGCATCCCGCCAGCCCTTTGCCCTTGTAGGAATTCACGACGTCCTCGAGCGTGTCGCCCTGGCAGGTTGCGTTCAACAGCAACAGGCGTTTGACACCTTCACCCTGGCCACTGAACATGGCAACCTGTTCGGCCACATGCTGATCCTTCTGGCTCATGCCGACCGTATCGATCAGCACCATGTGCTTGTTGCGCAGTTCGGACAGTGCGATCTCCAGATCGGCGGCATCGCGCACCGCATGCACCGACACGCCGAGAATGCGCCCATAGATGCGCAGATGTTCGTGTGCACCGACCCGGTAGTTGTCCGTGGTGAGCAGCGCCAGCTTTCCCGCGCCGTGGCGCACTACGCAACGCGCAGCCAGCTTGGCGGTGGTCGTGGTCTTGCCCACGCCGGTGGGACCGAGCAGCGCGTAAACACCGCCCTTGGTCACGATGTCGTCCGCGGTACTGGTGATGAGATTCTTGTCGAGCGCTTTCTTGATCCAGCCACGCAGAGCCGTCATGCCGCGATCGGCCGGCGACTTTTCCAGCAAGCGGCGCGACAACGCCGGACTGAAGCCGCCGGCGAGCAGCGTCGACATCATGCGCAGCTTGTCCGGTTCGCGGCGCTGCATGTCCCCGAACATCAGACCGGAGAGCCGTTCGTTGATCAATCCGCGCATCGATTGGATTTCACGGATTACGGTGCGCGCGATCTGCTCGGTGGCCGGCGCCAGGATCGGAGCCGCGGCAACCGGTGGTACCGGCTGCGCCGGCTTCGATTGAGCAGCGGCTCGCGCCCGCTGCGCGTGTGCGGGCATGGGCATCTCTACCTTGACCGTCTGGGAATTCTGTACCGGGGGGTTGTTCATCGCCGTGCGCACGACGGCAGGCTTCTTGGCCACCACCGGTTCGCGGGCCGCACTATCGAAGGCGCGTGCGTCGGCATGCGGTATTGCGAGAATCTCGACGCCACCCTCGACGCGACGATTTGACAGGATGACGGCGTCGGCGCCGATTTCGCGCTTGACCTGGTGCAGCGCCTCGCGCGCATTGGTGGCGAAGAATTGCTTTACGTTCATGACCTACCTCCGAGAATGGCAGCCACGCGGATCTTGCGGTTGTCGGGAATTTCGGTGTGCGCGATGACGCGCAGATGCGGAATCGTGCGCCGCAGAAAGCGCGACAGCGGCGCGCGCAGTTGCGGTGCGACCAGCAATACCGGCGAATGCCCGAGCTGCTCGAGTTTGGCAGACGCCGTCGCGGCCTCGGCGGCCAGCGCGTCGGCCAGGCCGGGTTCGATGCCGGGCGAACCGCCGGTCTGCATGGCCTGGATGAGCAGGCGTTCGAGATCGGGCGACAAAGCCACGACCTGGACTTCGTTGCCGGCGGGCGCGATCTGCTGTGCGATGGCACGGCCGAGCGCGATACGAACCTGCGCCGCAAGTTCATGCGGATCCTGCGTGCGCGTGCCGTGCTCGGCGGCGGTCTCCAGGATGGTGCGCATATCGCGGATGTGCACACCCTCTTCCAACAGCGATTGCAAGGTCTTCTGCAGCACGGCCAGCGTAACAATCTTGGGCACCAGATCTTCGACGAGCTTCGGCGCGTCCTTGGCGAGATGATCGAGTAGTTGCTGTACCTCCTGACGGCCGAGGAGTTCGGAGGCGTGCTGCTGGACGATATGATTCAGATGCGTTGCGACCACCGTGCTCGCGTCCACGACGGTGTAGCCCAACACTTGCGCGTGTTCGCGCTGGGCGGATTCGATCCAGACCGCCGGCAGTCCGAACGCCGGATCGGCGGTCACCGTGCCCTGCAGCGTGCCGCTGACGCGGCCGGGATTGATGGCCAGGAATTGCCCGGGCAACGCGTCGCCGCGGCCGACCTCCACGCCCTTCAGTGCAATTCGATAGGCGCCTGGCTTGAGCTCCAGATTGTCCCGGATATGCACCGCCGGCGGCAGGAAGCCGATCTCCTGCGCGAACTTGCGGCGAATGCCCTTGATCCGACGCAGCAGCTCACCGTCCTGGGCCTGATCGACCAGCGGGATCAGGCGATAGCCGACTTCGAGTCCGAGCGTATCCACATGGGTGACATCGCTCCAGGACGCGTCCTGCGCCTCGAGGGCTTTGGCCTCCGTCGGCTGCGGAGCCTGAGGAGCCTCCGGTTCTTCAGCCTGGATCTTGCGCATCGCATAGGCGATGCCGCCCATCAGGGCTGCCAGCAGCAGGAAAGCGATGTGTGGCATGCCGGGGACGATGCCAAGTGCGCCGACGATGCCGGCCGTGATCGACAGGGCTTCGGGCCGGCGCAACAGCTGTCCCACGAATTGTTCGCCGATCGGTTCATCCGAGCCCACCCGGCTCACGACGATACCCGCGGCCACCGAGATCACCAGCGCGGGAATTTGCGCAACCAGGCCGTCACCGATGGCCAGCAGAATGTAGTTGTGCGCCGCATCTCCGATCGACATGTCATGCTGGATGACGCCGACCACCAGGCCGCCGACGACGTTGATCAACATCACCAGGATGCCGGCGATCGCGTCGCCCCGAACGAATTTGCTGGCGCCGTCCATGGCGCCGTAGAAGTCCGCTTCCTGTGATATTTCCGCACGACGCTTGCGTGCCGCCTCTTCGCCGATCAACCCTGCATTCAGATCGGCATCGATCGCCATCTGCTTGCCGGGCATCGCATCCAACGTGAAGCGTGCTCCGACTTCCGCGATTCGGCCGGCACCTTTGGTAACGACGACGAAATTGATCACCACCAGGATGATGAACACGACGAGGCCGACCGTGTAGTTGCCGCCGATCATGAAATGGCCGAAGGCTTCGATGACTTTGCCGGCGGCGTCGCCACCGCTATGGCCCTGCAGCAACACGACCCGGGTGGATGCGACGTTCAGCGACAGGCGCAGCAGCGTGGTGACCAGCAGCACCGTCGGGAAAACAGAAAAATCGAGGGGCCGCACGGTATAGAGTGCGACCAGCATGACCATGATCGAGAGCGCGACGTTGAAGGTGAACAGCACGTCGAGCGCGAACGGCGGCAACGGCAGCACCATCATCCCCATGATCAGGATGATCAGCACGGGCCCGGCCATCACGTTCAGATGCTTTGCCGGGATCGCCAGGCGTTGCGCGGAAGCCGCGGCGGCAGCCATCACGATTTACCTTGCTGAGGATCGAGGTCGGCCGGAACGACGATTTCGCCCGGCAACTGCGGCGCACGACCGCCTTCGAGGTTGAAGCGTCGCAACTGGAATACGTAGGCCAGCACCTCGGCCACTGCCGTATAGAGTGTTTCCGGAATTTCGTCCCCGAGATCCGTGTGGCGATAGAGCGCGCGGGCGAGCGGCGGCGCCTCCACGATCGGTATGCGATGTTCCTGCGCCAGTTCGCGGATGCGCATGGCGGTGAGATCCTGGCCCTTGGCGACGATGCGCGGCGCCCGCATGGAGTTTTCCTTGTACGACAACGCCACCGAGTAGTGCGTCGGGTTCGTGATGACGACATCGGCCTTCGGCACTTCAGCCATCATGCGTTTGCGTGCTGCCTCGCGTTGCAGGCTGCGGATGCGCGCCTTGATCTGCGGATCGCCTTCGGATTCTTTCGCTTCACGCTTGAGCTCGGCGCGCGACATACGCAGCTTGCGGTAGTGGTTCCAGAGCTGGTAAGGCACGTCGATGGCGACGATAAGCACCATGCCACCGACCATAAGAATCAGCGTCCAGCCCACCAGGCGCGCCGCATGCCTGGTGGCGCTGGCGGTAGTTTCCTGCGAAAGCGACAGGACGGCATCGAGACTGTTCCAGATGACCATGGTCGCGACTCCGCCCACCACGAGCACTTTCGAGATTGCCTTGGCCAGTTCCACGAGTCCGTGGGCCGAGAAGATGCGACCGAAGCCGCTGAACGGGTTGAGACGGGAAAAATTCGGCTGCAACGGCTTGAGCGTGAACAGCCAGCCGTTCAACAGCAGCGGCGCGACCAGGGCGGCCAGAAATGCCGCTGCGAGCACCGGTGCAATGGTCATGAAGCCGGCGCTTCCGTGCCGGCCCAGCATGCGCGCCATTTGTTCCGCGCGGAAACCGTCCTCGGCGGACAGCGTGAGCCCGCTGCGCATCAGGCCGGTCAGGCCGGAAAGAAGCTGGCCCCCCAACACCCAGATCGATGCCCCGACCGTGGCCAGCAGGGCAAACGTATTGAGTTCCTGCGACCGCGCAACCTGCCCTTCCTCGCGGGCTTGTTCGAGCCGTCGGGGGGATGCGGGTTCTGTTCGTTCGAAATCGTTTTCGTCAGCCATGGCATATCCATTTCCTATGGCTACGATTATTAGGGGCGGGCCGTCAGATCAATCCGACAAACAGGAGGGCGTTTGCGGCCCAATTCGGAAGGGCAGGACCCAGGAGTCCCCCTTTTCCGCTTCGCGCTAGTCAACCCGGTAGGCGATTCGAAAATTTCCCCAATGTCGCCCCTTTACCCAGATCGGAGCTGACAAGTCCTTCATCAATGCATGCTGGCCGCCTCCCATGTCGCGCCGATAGCTTTGCAGCAGAAAGCGTTTGCGGTTGCGGCCGGCCGCCTTGCCCGTGCGATCGGTGAAAATGCGCCGGTTGCGGGAGTTTGCCGCGTTCCATACCGGATCCTTGCCCTGCGGCTTGGCAAACTTGCGGTTATGCGTCGGCAGGAAGGTATTGCGATCCACTGCGGCGCAGTAAACCACCTTGGGACTGAAGCCGAGCATCGGTTCCTGGATCGGTGGCAGGACGCGATCGGTAAGCGCGAGAAAGTGCGTGGTGTACTGCTGAGGATCGGTTCCGGGGATCGGCTTATAGTCCTCGTCGAACAAATCGTCGAGCGTGATCTCGCCGCGATCCACTGCCTGCTCGAACAGCTGTCCGACCCTCGCCGCGGTCTCGATGGCCAATTCAATGTAGGGCGTATCCTCGGTTTCCAGCCCGCTGTCGACAGTGAGTTCGATCAGTTTCTCGCTCAGTCCCAGCAATTCATCGACCCTCCCCCTGGCGCGCCCGAGCGAGCGGCCGGTGTGGTCGAGTTCGCGCGAAAAGGACCCCACGGACTCGTTAACGGCATTGCAGATCGAGGTGTTGTCCCGTGCGCTTTGCGCCACCGCGCCGATACAGCCGTGCAACTCACGAAAAGCGCCCTGAATGGAGTCCCGCTCTCCCGAACTGCCGTCGTCGCAGATATCGCGGGCCAGCGCTTCGACTTTCTTGCCCAGTTCCCCAACGGTATTCATGATGCGCTTGCTGGCCTCCTCCACCTGATGCGCAAGGTCCTTCACTGCACCTGCCACGACCGCGAATCCGCGACCGGCCTCGCCCACGCGGTTGGCCTCCACCGCCGCGTTGAAAGCAACAAGACGGGTCTGAAAGGCGATTTGGGAAATGCCTTCTGCCGCCGTCAATACCTGCTCCAGCACACTGCTCATGACCGTTACGTCCTGCGCCACCTGCTCGACCGTGCCGCGCGCTGCGGCGGAAATCTTCCCCGCGTGCTCCACCGCGGATTCGATGCCGAGATTTGAATCGACCATGCGGCCGACCTCTTCGCGTAATCCGGTGAATGCCTTGGCCTGATTGGTGCCGAGCTGGACTGCATCGTCGAGCGAACCCGCGATGTCGGCCGCTTCCCTGCCGAGCCCTGAAACGCGCGTCGCAAGTTCGTGAACGAAGCCCTGATAGTCCGGTTGCTGTTCGAATTCGTCGGGACTTTCTGGAAGAACGGCGCTCACGTTGTCGGTCCGTGCGGCCCTCCCGGATTCTAGAATCCGAGGCTTTCCAGCAAATCGTCGACCTGTTTCTGATCGGTGACGACATCCGAACGGCCATCGGCCTTGATGACCGGGCCATTGAGGAGGCCGGGGGAATTCGCGTCGGCGCGATGCCCGGAGGGAACGTTGTCCACCAGCAACTGCACGAGCTGGCTTTCGAGATCATGAGTCACGGCTGTCACCCGCTTGATCACCTGACCGGTAAGGTCCTGGAAATCCTGGGCCATCATGATCTCCATCAGCTGGGCATTGGTCGCCTCGGCCCGGGACGGCACTTGCGTCAGGAATCGGCGGGTATCGGCAACCAGTTGCCTGAACTGTTCCAGCGAAAGTTTCCCGTCGAACAACTCCTGCCAACGTTCATCCAGACTGGCCGCATCGTTGGAAAGTCCGTCCTGGATCGGTCGTGCGATTTCGGTGGCGGTCAGCGCGCGCTCGGCGGCTTTCTCGGTCATGCTGGCGATGTACGACATGCGATCGCGCGCATCGGGGATCTGCGCGGCTGCTTTCTCGAGGACCTTGTCGTAGCCCAATTCGCGCAGACTGTCGTGCAGCGACCGGGTCATCTGGCCGACCTTGGACAGCAGACGCTCGCCGGGATAGGCTTCTTCCAACGGAGTCTGCGCGGACTGGAAGTACTGCTCGACGGTGTCAACCATGGCGGAGGGCTGGGTCATTTTGGTTTTTTCTCAGCATGCGGCGCGAGCCGGATTCAGGCGGCGGCCTGCGTTTCCATATTCTGGAAAATCTTGTTGAGCTTCTCGTCCAGCGTCGCAGCCGTGAACGGCTTGACCACGTAGCCGTTGGCGCCGGCCTGCGCGGCCGCAACGATGTTTTCCTTCTTCGCTTCAGCGGTCACCATCAGTACCGGAAGTTTTTTCAGACTCTCATCGGCACGAATCGACTGCAACAGCGTCAGTCCATCCATATTCGGCATGTTCCAGTCGGAGATCACGAAATCGAATTCGCCGGCCTTCAGCTTCTGCAACGCAATGGCGCCGTCTTCAGCCTCGTCGACGTTGCCGAAACCAAGTTCCTTGAGCAGGTTCCGGACAATCCTCCGCATCGTGGAAAAATCGTCCACGACCAGGAATTTCATATTCTTGTCAGTCATTTGTCTCTCCGGATTGAGCAGATGTTCGGTTACCCTGCATAACGGCATGCAATAACGGAAATTTAGGCGGCGGGATCAGCCGGTTCGGGAATCGGGCCCGCCATCTTGACGCTCAACAACCCGCAGATTTCGCAGAACTGGTTGAATCTCTCCTCATTGAGGAGCATGGAACCTTTGTTGGCGTCGCAATACAGCAGTGCGCCGCGGCCGTCCGCTGTGCGGATCATGCCGGCAAAGAATCCTTCGCCGCCGCCCACGACGCGCCATTCGCGCGTCAGGTCGGTCAACGGCACCTCGTCCGCCAAACCCCGCCACCATACCGCGCCGCTTTCCGCCAGCCTGCGCGTAAGCGGATTCGCCAACCCGATCGGGAGCGCGTGACGCGCCAGTTTGCTGCTGTCGCGTATCCCGCCGAGGTAACGCGCACGCGCCAGCGTTCCCGATTCGTCAAGGCTGTAGAAAATCTGTCGCGTAAGACCGACGCCCTTGTAAAGGCCATGAAACGTCAACGCCACCAGCGCTGCGAGACTGGGCGAAGGACCGGCCGGGTTCGGTGTGCCGGAGGCGGCCCAATTGACCAGGTCTTCATCGGCATCGGCGACCAGCATGCGTCTGACGCGGTTATATATCGAACTGGAAAAACGCGGCCTGGGTATCGTCTCTGCGCTATCGATATCCAGCGGGAACGGCGGCAGCCACATCGCTGGCGCGCGGTCGCCATACCATTCATGATCCCGCCCGGCTTCCAGCGCGGTATGAAATATGCGCTGCTTCACCTCCAGCAGAGGGCGTCCGATCAGCCGGCGAATCGCGTCGATGTCGTCGGGCAGGGCCGCATCTTCCCAGCCGTTGTTGGAATGGCGTGTCAGATTCACTGCCAACAACACGTTGCGGGCGCGCGGCCGCTCGGCGCGATAATCGTCCATCAGCGACGTGATCAGCGGCGGCAGCCTCCAGGCCGTCGCCAGTGCGAGCTGCAATTCATTGAGACCGAAGCCGAGGACCGCGTTCTGGACATCGACGCTGCGCTGGGTCGCATCGGCTGCGAGGCGCGCCTCGATATCTTCCGCCTGCGACGGAGCAAAATACCAGAGCAACATCTCCGCCATGTCGTGCAACAGCGTGGCGATGACCACTTCGTCGGATTCGATGTCGTGGCGCAGGCGCGCCCACTCCCGCGCATGCAGCGCCGCATGGCGGGCCCGACCTACTACGGCGATCAAACCCTGCATCGCCACTTTCTTGGACGCGAGATCGGCATCCAGTGAGCGCAAGTTGGTAAACGTACGGAAGAATGGAGACACGCCGAGCATCATGATTGCATGCTCGATGGTGGTGATTTCGACCATTGCGCGCTCACTCTGCCGATCCTTCAGGAAACGCAATACCCGCAGCGCCATCAACGGATCGTGCAGCACGACCTGGGAAAGATCGCGCGGGCGCACGTTCTCTTCGTCCGCGCGCAGCTTCGAAATCTGGCGCAAGGTCTGCCCGAGCACCGGCAGTTGCGCAGCGCTCATGACCTCTATCCAGCGCTCGATCGGATGGCGTCCGTTCGCATCCAGAATCATGGCAAGCGCCACACGTAAAGGCAGTTGCTGCCGGCGCCGATCGTCCTCGCAGGCACAACGCCGGGAATGATGAAACGAAAACTCACCAGCAGCGAGCCGGGGCGCATTTCACGGCGCGCCTTTTCCCATAGCGACGACATCGGCGCCGGGGACAGGTAGGCATACACGACGTCATGGCCCGACAGATCGGTCGACCACAAATTTCCCCAACGGACCCGATAGCGCCGTCGACAGAACATGGCGCGCAGAAATGCCAGTAAAAAAGGAATCGGGGCACGCTCGACGCCCCGGACTGCAACATTGGAATGGCTGGATGCGATGGCGGCGAGCACTGTTCCGGTACCGGCGCCAACATCCAGAAACCATAGCGGCCGGTCCGTCGGCACCAGGTCGCGGAGCGCGCGCACCGCCGCGGAGTTCGAGAGATAGAGCGGCACGCGCGTGCCTTGCGTGCCGCCATATACCAATACCAGCGCAATCAGTGCCGCGGCCGACCAGTGCGGCGGCAGCGAAGCGGCAACGCCAATCGCCACCGCAGGCGCGAAGACCAGATTCAGCACGATCCACCACCATGCCAGACCAAGAACGGCGGCCATTGCCCCGGCGCATAGCGACAGCAGCAGTGTCCATAGCGGAGTCGGGATTCCGGTGCCGACTGCCAGGGACCAGAGCGCGCCGACAAGGATGACTGAAATCAAGCCAGCCACTTGTGATGCGAGTGCGCGCCACAATGGCGACGGGTAAGCCGTGGGCGCAGGCCGGGAAGGTTTGGTCGCGGCGGACATGATCGTCCCTATTGTTTCGGTTGAGCGTCCGGTGCGGCCGTCTGCGGCATCGGTGCCTGAGGAATCAGCGCGGCCGGATCAGGCGGTTCGCCCTGCCCGACGTCGACCTGCTGGCCATCGTTGCTCACGGTATCTTCGGTGCGTTTCTTCATGACGATGACACTGATGCGGCGATTGATCGGATTGAGCGGATCGGCTTTGTCGAACAGCACGGCGGATGAAAGGCCGACCACCCGCATGACCTTGTCCTCTCGCATCCCTCCCGCGATGAGTTCGCGCCGGGACGCATTGGCCCGATCCGTCGAGAGTTCCCAGTTGCTGTACCCGCGCTCGCCGCCGTAATACGGGGTTGCGTCGGTGTGCCCGGAGAGGCTGATGCGATTCGGCACGTCATTCAATACCTTGCCGATTTCGTGCAGGATATCCTTGGTATGCGGCAGCAGTTGAGCCCGGCCGAGTTCGAACATCGGCCGGTTCTTTTCATCGACGATCTGGATGCGCAGACCTTCGGTCGTGATGTCTATCAGCAATTGCCGGCGATAAATCTGCAGCGCGGGATTGGCGTCGATTACGGCGTCGAGCTTGCCTTTCAGATCTTCCAGCCGCGCCATTTCGATCTTCTCCAGCTCGGCCCGCGCCGCCTTGAGATCGATCGGGCGCTTGCGGTCGCGAATCTCCCCGCGGGCCATCTCGCCCGCACGTCGGGTGAGATCCTTGCCGCCGCCCTTGATCACACTTGAAGCGTCCCCGGCGCCGCTGCCTCCCTGTGTGGTCAGTCGCAGTGGATTCTTGAAATAATCCGCGATGCCTTCGAGTTCGCCTCTGGTGGTCGATCCCAGCAACCACATGAGCAGAAAGAACGCCATCATCGCCGTGACGAAGTCGGCATAGGCGATCTTCCAGGCACCGCCGTGCGCGCCGCCCTGGGTAACCTTGCGGCGCTTGATGATGATCGGTCGCTGGCTTTCGTCTGACACGATTGTATTTCCCGGGTTTGGCGCGCGTGCCGGTGCTGCGCTATTTTTTCTTGGCCTGCTTGACGTGATCCTCAAGCTCGGAAAACGAAGGCCGCTCGGTGGAGAAGAGCACCTTGCGCCCGAACTCGACCGCCAGCGCGGGCGCATAGCCGTTCAAGCTCGCCAGCAGCGTGACCTTGATGCATTCCAGCGGTTTACTCGATTCGTGGAGCTTCTGCTCGAGCAACGTCGAAAGCGGGCCGACGAAACCATAAGCGAGCAGGATGCCCAGAAATGTTCCGACCAGCGCGTGCGCGATCAGCATGCCCAACTCCGAGGGGGGCAGGCCGACCGAGGCCATGGTGTGCACCACGCCCATGACGGCGGCGACGATACCGAACGCCGGCAGCCCATCGCCCAATTTCTGGATTATGTGCACCGGCATCTCGCCTTCGCGATGATGGGTCTCGATTTCATTGTCCATCAGGTTCTCGATTTCGAAGGCATTCAGATTGCCGCTGACCATCAGCCTCAGATAATCGGTCAGAAACTCAACGGCGTGGTGATCGTCGAGAATCTTCGAATATTTGGAGAATATCGGGCTTTCCTTGGGATTTTCGACATCCGATTCGATCGACATCAGCCCTTCCTTGCGAACCTTGGCCAGCACCTCATAGAGCAATCCCATGAGCTGCATGTACAGCACCTTGCCGTAGCGCGAGCCCTTGAACAGGGACGGTATGCTGCGGAATGTGGCCTTGATGCCCTTCATCGAATTGCCGACGAAGAACGCCCCCAAAGCTGCGCCACCGATCATCAGCAGCTCGATGGGCTGCAGGAGCGCGGCAAGATGGCCGCCTCCCAGAGCAAATCCGCCGAAGACCGACAGGCAGACGAGAATGTAGCCGATGACGACCAGCATTGATTGCGATTCCAGGATGCGGATTATTGAAACTGATGGGCAGACTAGCAGCCGTCCACTCCGGTCAATACCCGGAAAAGCGAGGAAAACCCCCGGCTAATCCGCCGCAAGGCTGGGGAAAATTAGGATTGCGAACCAACGAGTTCAGCGGTAACGGCGGCCTTACGTGTCTTGCCGGCGCGTGAAGGCGGCGCGCAAAGGCCGCAGATGTAGTGGCTATGCAGATCCAGTGAGTTGACGACGAAACGGCCCGCGCATTTTTTGCACGATTTCAGCGCGAGCAGCCTGGAATCGAAATAACGCTGCAGCGTCCACGCGCGGGTAAACGTAAGAATGGGGTCCATTCCATCGATGGACGCATGTTCCAGGTAAAGCTTGAAGGCCTTGATGGTCGCCGCGATGCCGCGTGTTCGGGTATTTGCGAGCAGGAAACGCTGGATTTCCATGAAGAGGGAGGCATGGATGTTCGGCTGCCAGGTGACGAACCAGTCCGTCGAAAAAGGCAGCATGCCCTTGGGAGGTGATACGCCTTTGACTTCCTTGTACAGGCGCAGCAGCCGCTCACGACTTAGCGAGGTCTCGACTTCCAGCACCTGAAGTCTTGCTCCAAGCTCGATCAGCTCGATGGCGAGCTCGATCTGATGCGCCTCGTTGATGATGCTCTTGCCGGCCATGGCCGCGGCTCGATCGCTGCAGTCGGCTGGATTGGATCAGGCCAGGCCTTCTACCGGGCGACTGGCGCTCAGAATCGCCGCATGGGTACGCGCCATGGGCTTGTCCTTGGTATGGCTGACCAGCATGTCGAGGATAAGCCGGTCGTCATAACGCAGGCGGCAGAGCAATGTAGTAGACGAAGCGATTTTCATGAGTTGCGCGGGACTGAGCGTCTCCAGCAGTTCCGCCAGTTCATCGCTGACGCCCAGGCGGTAGATCGCCGCGTCGCGGTCTTCCCGGATCAGACTCTGCGCAAGCAGCAGATAGTTGAGGTTCGCGTCGCGGATTTCATCGAACAGTTTGTCTTTGTTCATTTTGCATCCCCTTAAGGCAACCCTCGGATTTGCTTGAAGTGAGAGTTGTGCGCGGTCTTGTCTGTACCCGACGACGGTGTCTCTCGTTGACGACATTGGACGCGAAGATCCGGGTGAGTAGAAGTAGCCGCCAGCCAAATCTGCTGTACGGACCAATCTACAAGCGTTGTAGGGCTTTTCTTACAAAGCATCTCTCTTTCGCAGGACAGACTGCTATTCAGGCCTCCCTTCCCAACGTCATGTCGGTAAGGAATCGTGCAACGTGGTCTGACTGCAGTGGCTTACTCAACAGATAGCCCTGCATGCGGTCGCATTGCTGCGTTTCCAGGAACTCCCTCTGTTCGGACGTCTCCACGCCCTCCGCCACCAGATTCAGGTCCAGGCTCCGGCCAAGAGCTGCAATCGCGGACACGATGCTTGAGCCATCGTGGTTGCCGCAGATATCCTGGGTAAACGATTTATCTATCTTCAAGGTGTCGATCGGAAAACGCTTCAGATAGGAAAGCGAGGAGTAGCCGGTCCCGAAATCGTCCATGGCTATGCACACCCCCATGTCTTTGAGCGCCTTTAAAGTGGAGGCTGTCGCTTCTGCATCGCGCATGAGGACGCTTTCAGTAATTTCGACTTCGAGGAACTGCGGCGCAAGGCCGCTATAGTTGAGCGCGTTCTTGATTTGGGTGAGCAATTGGGTTTGGGCGAACTGGACCGCTGAAACGTTTACCGAGATGCCCAAGCCGCGGAAACCCAGGTCGTGCCAGGCGCGAGTCTGGCGACACGCTTCTCTCAATACCCATTCACCGATTGAAATGATGAGTCCCGTTTCGTCCGCGATCGGGATAAATTTGTCCGGGGACATGAAGCCGAACTCCGGATGCCTCCAGCGCACCAGCGCTTCGGTCGCCAGAATTGCCCCGGTGCGCACGTCAGCGATGGGCTGGTACTGCAGGAATAACTCGTTGCGCTCCACTGCGCGGCGCAGCGACCCTTCCAGTGCCACGCGGCAGGAGGCCAATTCGACCGTTTTGCGGTCGTAATATTTGTAAGAAGTGCCCGTCTCCGCCTTGGCCTCGGACATTACGCCCTCGGCGTTGGCGATCAGCGTCGTGGCATCCTGACCGTCTTCAGGGTACATGCAGATGCCCATGCTCACCGCAAGATCGAATTCCAGCGAATCGTGAGCGAATGGCCGGCTGAAGCTGCGGGTGATGGCGGCCATCAAGACTTCGATGTCAGACCTATCCGATGTTCCGGCGACAAACATCACGAATTCATCTCCGCGCAGGCGGGCAAGGAGTGCTTTTCCGCCGGTACATTCTTCCATACGGGAGGCGACTTGGCGCATCAACACATCGCCGATGGTGTAGCCGAAACTGTTGTTGAGCCGCATGAAGTTGTCGATATCGACGAATACCACTGCCGCTTTCATGTCCGGCTGCGCGTTGAGTTGCTCGCCGACGCGCTCACAAAAATAATTGCGGTTCGGCAGACCGGTTAGTTGGTCGTAGTAGGCCAGGCGATAGACGTGCGATTCCGCCCGCTTCATTGCTTTGCGTACGGCTGCGTTTTTGAGCTCGCGCTCGACCGACGGAATCAGTCTGGCAAAATCGCCCTTCACCACGTAATCCTGCACACCCTCTCGCATCGCAACCGAAGCGTTGCGATGGTTCATCGTCCCGGAATAGATGATGAATGGAATATCGCGTCCGGATTTTTTGACTGCATTCAGCGCCTGCATCGAGTTGAGGCGCGGCATGGAATCGTCCGCGATGACCATATCCCACTCCGCAGTATGCAATGCGTCGCGCAGGTCGCTCTCGGTCTCCACACGACAAGAGACGGGGTTATAGCCCTCTCTTTCGAATTCAAAACGCAGGAGTTCGACGTCGGCGGGAGAATCGTCGACGATTAGAAGGCGCATGGATTGCCGGGGCATTTTTTCTGCTGGATAGTTGAACGGCCTATGCGCCATAACGGCAACATCCACCGGACCTTTAGAGAAAAAAGGCAAAAAAGCATGCTGTAGTTGCGCAGCATTAACGGCGCGACCAAGCCAGACCCGATGATTGCTCTATCGGAAGAAGATGAGATTCATTGAGCGCGCGAGCCGGAATCACACCTCTAAGACTCCCGGGGCGCCGGCGGGGCTTCGTTCAGAATCAGCCAGTAGAGCCCGAGCTGGCGTACTGCCTCCATGAACTCGTTGAAATCAACCGGCTTGCGCACGTAGCTGTTGGCTCCGTTACGGTAGCCGGCAAGGCGATCCTGCTCTTCATTGGAGGTTGTCAGGATCACGACTGGCAGCAGCTTGGTGCGCTCGTGAGTGCGCAATTGCCGCATAACCTCGAACCCGTCGACTTTGGGCAGCTTGAGATCGAGCAGTACAAGCCGCGGTAGCGCATTGGGATCGCGTTTCGCGTGTGAACCGCGCGCGAACAGGAAGTCCAGTGCCTCGACACCATCGCGCGCCACGATAATCTCGTTGGAGATCCCATTTTTACGCAGCGCCCGCAGCGTCAATTCCTCGTCCTTCGGATTGTCCTCCACGAGCAGAATCGATCGATCCTCGATCATGACGCGATCTCCTTGTTGCCCAGTGTAAAGTAAAAGGTGGCGCCCGACCCTACCGCGCCTTCCGCCCATACGTGCCCGCCGTGGCGATCGATAACGCGCTGCACGGTGGCCAGTCCGACACCCGTTCCCTCGAATTCCGCCGCCGTGTGCAGGCGTTGGAACACGCCGAAGAGCTTGGTTGCATAATTCATATCGAAACCCGCCCCGTTGTCACGCACGAAGAAGACGTTGCGGTTGCCATCTTCCTGCCTTCCGAACTCGATGCGGCCGCGTTCGCGCTTGCCGGTGAACTTCCAGGCGTTGCTGAGCAAGTTCCCCAGCGCCACTTCAAGGAGTTGCGCATCGCCCTCGCCCCTCAACCCCTCCGCAATGACGCACTCCATCGGCCGGTCAGGCTGCGCGCCACGCAGCCGCTCGGTGATTTTGCGCGCCAATGCCGTGAGGTCCACGCCGGCCCGCCGCAGATCCTGCCGGGTAACGCGCGACAGCGTCAGTAGACCGTCGATGAGCTGCGCCATGTGTTGCGCCGACTCCCTAACACTGTGCAGGTAATGCTTTCCGTGTTCGTCCAACTGGTCGCCGCAGTCTTCGAGCAATGCCAGGCTGAAACCGTCAATGCTGCGCAGCGGCGCGCGCAGGTCATGCGATACCGAGTACGAAAAAGCCTCGAGCTCCTTATTGGCGGCCGCCAGCGCCGCCGCCCGCCGTTCGAGGCCCTCGTTGAGCGCCCGAATGCGCTGCTCCATTTCCAGGCGAACGGTGATGTCACGAATAATTGCCGTGAATTGATGCTGCGTTTCCTCGCGCCATTCGCCAAGGGATAGCTCGATAGGAAATTCACCGCCATCCTTGCGTCGACCGGTGAGTTCCACGACCCCCTTCCCGACAATGCGCGCCGCAGCGCCCGAGAGATAACGTCGAAACCCCTCCGCATGGGCTGCCCTGAAGCGCTCGGGCATGAGACCCGTCAGCGGCTGCCCGAGAAGTTCCGCGCGCGTGTAGTCAAACAGGCGCTCCGCGGCGGGGTTGGCGTAGACGATCATCCCCTCCTGATCGGCAGACAGGATCGCGTCGCTCGCCGCTTCCGCCAACGCGCGAAACTTCTCTTCGGCGCGCCAGGCTTCGTTTGCGAAGATTTCGAGCTTACGGTTCTTTTGCTCCAGCTCTTCGACCAGCGCGGCCTTTGTTTCCGCCAGCTCCTTCGCCGCACGCGCCTCTGCCGCCTCCAGCTCCTTCCGCAGCAGCTGCAAGCGTATCCGACGGCTCTCGTCCTCGATCTGCTTGCGGCGTAATTGCGCGCGGACGCGCGCCTTGAGCACCTCCTCCTCGCTGGACTTCAGTACATAGTCGTCGGCGCCGGTGCCCAACCCTTCGATCATGGCATTGCGATCCTCCATCGCCGTGAGCATTATCAGCGGGATATCGCGCGTGGCGGGGGACGCCTTGATACGCCGGCAGGTCTCTGTGCCATCCATGCCGGGCATCAACCGATCAAGGAGGATGCAGTCGACCGGCTGCACCGCGAGCATTTCAAGCGCCTCCTCGCCGGAGCGTGCCGGAATGACGTCATAACCCTCGCCGCATAGGATTGTCGTCAGTTCTTCCAGGTAGGTCATGCTGTCGTCGACGGCGAGGACTTTTTTCGGGCCCAGCAGGCTTGCCGTTTCGCGATTCGCATTGACGCTGACACGCAACACTGCGGCCACTCGTGCCAGCACGATATCCATATCTTCTTCCTTGCGCACGAAGGCATCGGCACCGGCATCAAGCGCGTGCAACTCGACGCTGCGATCGACGCTGGATCCCGTTAGAAGCACGCATGGCGTCTGCCGCAGGGCGGCATCGAGCCGGATCTTCCGCACAACGCTCGCGCCGTCGATGCCCGGTAACACACCGTCGACGATGATCGCCGTCGGTCGATTCGCCGCCGCGCTGCGCAGACCCTCCTCGCCGCTTTTGGCGCTCAGCACGCGGTACCCCGCCCCCTCGAGTGCACCACAGAGCTCGGCGCGAAACGTGGCACTGTCGTCGATGACCAGAATGGTGGCATTCGCGGCCGGTGCCAAGTCCTGGCTGCGCCCCAGCAGCTCGCGGGCGCGCGCTACGACGTAGTCGCGGTCGTAAGGCTTTCCAACGTAGTCGTCGATGCCGATTGTCAGGCCGCGGATGCGATCGCGAACTTCCCCCTCCGTGGAGAGCATGAGGATAGGCACGTTTGCCGCCGCGGGGTGGGCGCGGATTTCCTTCGCCAGTTCGACGCCGTTTCCGTCCGGCAGCAGCACATCGAGAATCACCAATCCGACCGATTCCCTGGCGAGCGTTTCGCGCGCTGCGGCCGCGGTTTCGCAACCGATTGCACGCATACCCTCGGCAGCAAAGGCCTCGATCAGGTCCATGCGCACCGTGAGGCTGTCGTCGACAATCATGACGGTGCCGTTCATCGCTGATTCAAGACTTCCATTTGGTGAACCAGCGCGGCAAGTGTCCGGCCAATCTCCGGCAATGGCAGAACGGATGCCGCTGCGCCAAGCAGAATGGCCTCGCGCGGCATACCGTAAACAACGCAAGTGGCTTCGTCCTGTGCGATCGTGAAGCCCCCTGCCTTGCGGATATCGAGCAGACCGCTCGCGCCGTCGCGGCCCATCCCCGTGAGCAAGCAGGCGATGGCTGCAGCACCGTATTCGCGCGCCACCGACTCGAACAGCACGTCCACCGACGGCCGGCAGGAATGCCGCTCCGGATCATCAGTCAGATGCAACCGGTCGTTGCGCACAATGAGGTGGCGACCGGGCGGTGCCAGGAACACACCGGTCGCATCGAGGCGCTGCCCCTCCTGCGCGTAGCGCACCCGATGCGGGCTTTGGCCGTCGAGCCAGTCCGCAAAGGCCGATCCGAACGGCTCCCCGATGTGCAGCACTACCAGCACGGGAAGCGGAAATTCCCGAGGCACCGCGTGCAGCACCTGGAGAATCGCTGCCGGGCCGCCGGTCGATGCACCGAGCACGACAATTCGATACGGTCGCCCCCTGTCCGACCGCGGCAGCGGCGCCGCGGCTCGCCCCGGCGGTGCCCGCGCTGAATCGACAGACCCGAGGCGTGCACGCAGATGCGTGATAACTTTGACACGCGCAACCAGCTTCACGGTGGAGACTAGCCGCCGCTCCCAAACTCCGTCGATCTCATCGCCGGCAGGTTTTTCCATGACGTCGAGCGCGCCTGCGGCGAGCGCCTCGTAGGTCTTGAACAGCTCGCCGCGATTGGTCGACGACGAGACAATCAAAATCGGCGTGGGCCAGTGCGCCATGATGTACTCGGTCGCAGCCAGTCCGCTCATAACCGGCAACATCATGTCCAGCGTGATGATGTCCGGACGCAGGCTCTCGCACAGTTCGATCGCGCGCTTGCCGTCTTCGGCTTCGCCGACGACCTCGACGTCAGGATCAGCGCCGAGCACCTCGCGCAGGCGCTTGCGTATCGTGACCGAATCCTCGACCACCAGTACGCGAATAGGATTCATTGCCGTATCAGCCTTGCAATCCGGTCCAGGAAGTCCACCTGGTCGAACTCGCTCTTGACGATATACGCGCCCGCGCCCGCGGCCTCCCCGCGCTTCCGGTCTTCGGCGGACTCGCGTGAGGTCACGAGGATGCAGGGCACGTTGCGCAGCAACGGATCGGCGCGGGAGCGTTCGATGAATGTGAACCCGTCCATGCCCGGCATCTCGACATCGACCAGGAATAACCCGAAATGATTCGCGTGCGCCTTATCGAGCGCCTCTTCGCCTGAAGTGGCGAGCTCGACCTCAAAGCCGGCCGACTCGAGGATGCTTTGCTCAAGCATGCGCGTGGTGAGCGAATCGTCAATGACGAGAATCGGATGTGCTGCGGCGGCTGGCCCCAGCTCGCGCGCCGCCGACCGATACGCGGGACTGACGATCGCCTCGGGGTTGAGCACCGGGCGCGGGTTGCCTTCGGCATCAATATGCACGCCCGACACGACTGCCGCCGCTGGCGCCAGCCTGGGCAGCGGACGCAGCGTGATGGTCTCGGTGCCGAGCAGGCGATCGACGGCAACCGCCGCGGTCGCGGTCGCGCCGGCCACTATCACCGCCGAAATGGCCCGCCCATCCCCATTGGTCTTGGAGTCCTTGTTTCTGTTCATAACCGAAGGCGCGAGCGAAACCAGGGGAATAAGACGGTCCTGGTGCACGATCGCGTCGCCCTCGGGTGCATGCGAGATGTCGCGCGCGGCAACGCGCAACGTAGCCCGCACCGCATCGAGCGGGATCGCCGCGGCTTCGCCTCCGGTTTCGACGATCAGCACCTCGAGCGAGGCGAGCGACACCGGCGCGCGCAACTCAACGGTCGTGCCCGAACCGTCGGCCGTTTGCACCAAGACCTCGCCACCGAGCCGATCCGCTATTTCGCGCACGACGTCGAGCCCGATGCCTCGGCCTGAGAGTTCGGTCACCGCACCGGAGGTTGTGATGCCGCCCCTGAGCAATCGCTGCAACAGTTCAGCGGCGCCGAGGCTCTCGGTGTCGCGGGACAAGGCACCATTGCGCTCGAGCGCCCGCCGCACCGCTTCCAGGTCCACGCCGCGACCGTCGTCGCGACAGATAAATGACACCCGATGACCGCGGCGCGTGACCTCGATCATTACGCGACCGTCGACCGGTTTGCCCGCACGCGCACGCATGCCCTCGGGCTCGACGCCATGCGCTACGGCGTTGCGCACGAGCTGTACCAACGCGCTTTGCACTGCATCCAGCACATGTCCGTCGAGGCGCGTGTCGCCGCCGTTGGTCTCGAATACGACGCGCTTGCCGGCGCCGTGGGCGGCATCGCGCGCCACGCGTTCGAGCGCATTGAAAATCGTCCCGGCCGGCACCAACCGCAAGCCTTCAGTCAATTCGCGCGCCTGACGCAGTTCGCGGTCGACGCGCTCGACGCTGCCGGCGACATTACGTTCCAGGTCCGCGATCGCCGTATGCAGTTCCTCGGCCAGCGAGCGCGCCTTGATAAACGATGCCGCTGGTCCGGCCGAACGCTGCGTGTCAGCGAGGCGCGGCGTAGCCAGTTGGTCGGCAAGTAAGGCGGCGAGATCGCGCGCACGCGCAGCGCTATTCATCGCGCGGCGCAGAGTGGCCACCTCGCCGTGAACTTCACCGAGGCCATCGAGCAGGGCGTCCACCTCGGCCACCTCGGCGCGCACGGTATTAATCGGTTCAGCTGTGGTTCCGGGTGCCGTCGCGGATTCTTCACCCGGCGGCGCCGGAAGCTGCGCCAGCCTGGCGGTGATCGCATCGAGCGTGGCCAAAACACCATCAATGTGCTCGCGGGGAATCTCTTTTCCGCTATCACGGTACGGCGCCAGCGCATCCTCCACCGCGTGCGCAAGATCCGATACCTCGCGCTGTTTTACCACACGCGCCGCACCTTTAAGCGTATGCGCCAGTCGCAGCAGCCGCGACACTTGCTCCGCGGTGGCCGGGCTCTTTTCCAGATCAAGCGTCGTTTTCGCGAGTTGATCCAGCAGTTCGCGCGCCTCGACCCGGAAGAAACGATAGGGATCCTTAGCCATCGAATTGCCTACGCGCCGGCCGCCTGCGGCTGAATCAGCCGCAGCAACTCACGCGACAAGCCCGCCAGTTGCGAGGCGGTCTGCAACGTCTGGCCCGTGCTGGCCTCGGTTTGGTGCGTGGTCTGCGCCACGTCCGACACCGCCACGCGCACCTGCTCGGCGGCACTTGCCTGCTGCTTCGTAGAGAGCTCGATCTCGCGCGCGGCGTCGGTGGTTGTGCCGACCAGGCCGGCGATCTGCTTGAATGCGACCGCGACCTCGACGAACTGGCGCGAGCCCGTATCCACCGCCTTGGCGCTGCTCTCGGTCGCCATCACGGTCGTGTTGACGGCGCTGCGCACATCGTCAATGAGTGCGCGAATCTCCTTGGTGGAGTTCGCCACGCGGTCGGCAAGCTTGCGGATCTCATCGGCCACCACGGCGAAACGTCTGCCCGTCTCGCCGGCGCCGGCGGCCTCGATGGTGGCGTTGATGGCGAGGATATTGGTCTGCTCGGCGAGTTCCGATACGATCTCGAGCACGCCACCGATCTCCTGCGATTTCTTGCCGAGATCGAGCATGTGATTCACCACCAGATCCACCTGGCGCCGGATGCCCGAAACAGACTCCTGGCCTTTCTCCACGGTGCCTTCGCCGTGACGAGCCGCCGTCGCCGTCTGCTCCGCGATCTGCGCCACGCGCTGCGCGCTCTCGGCGATCTGGCGCGAGGTCGCCACCAGCTCGCTGATGGTGGTGGTGATCTCGTTCATGGCATTGGCCTGCTCTCTCGCGCCGGAGGCCTGTTGTGTCGCCGCCGCTTGCAGCTCGGAGGAAGAACTTTGCACGTAACCGACCGCGGTGCCGATTTGGCTCCCGAGCGAGCGCGTGAGGAAGATACCGGCGCCGCTCACGAACAGAAGGCACAATAAGGTGCCGAAAAGAATGGTTGACCTGGCGTTGTTCGCGGTACCCTCCGCGTCGGTCGCGCGCTTCTTAAGCAATTCCCTTTCGTTGCGATCCATTTGTTCGAACACCTGGCGCAGATCATCCATAATCTTCTTGCCCTCGCCGCCACTGACGATCTTCACCGCCTGTTCGAGGCTGGCGTTCCGGCGAAGCTCGATGGTCCGCTTCAACTCGGCAAATTTCGCCGCCGTAAGCGATTCAACTTGATCTATCCGTCGCTGCTGATCGGGGTTATCGGCGGTCAGCTCCCGGAGATCCTTCAGCAGTTTGGGAACCGCGTCGCGCCCATTCAGGTACGGTTCGAGAAATCCCTCATCGCCGGTGATGATAAATCCACGCTGCCCGGTCTCGGCGTCCTTCAACAGGCTCAACACGCCGGCGATCTCCTCCAAAACCTTGTGCGTGTGAGCGACCGAGGAGCTGGTTGTGATGAGCAAGTCTATGCTCCGATACGCAACCAGGCCGATTCCTACAAGCAATACTGACGAGACCACGAAGCCGGTCGCTATCTTTCTTCCAAACGTCCAGTTCTTGTTCATGGTTCATCGCTCCTTCGAGGAATGGGCGGTTTCCACCCGTTTTTGAATGTCGTCGAATACCAATGGCAGATTCACGATCGGGCGCAACGCATTGCCGGTCTGCACCGCGCCGCGTACATGCGGCCGTGTCTCGCCTTCTTCGGTCGTGTTGGTCGGCGTGACGATGCGCTCCGGCGACACCATCAGTTGCCCCTCGAACGCATCGAACGCGAGCGCCACGGTCTCACGCCGCCGCACGAGCACGAGCCAGCGCGGCGACGTGCGTGGCGCATACCCGAGCAGTGCCGCCAGGTCGTACACCGGCGCAATCTGGCCGCGAAAACCAGCCAGGCCGAGCAGTTCCGGCATGGGCGTGGGCAGCGGGACGACGTGGCGATCGGCATACAGTCCGCCGATCTCGGCCACGCGAATGGCATAGGCATCGCCGCCGATACGCACGGCGAGGAAATTTTCGCGGAGCGCAATGTCCGTCGCCGGCGGCTGAGCGAAGCTGCTATCGAACTCACGCCGCAGGGTGGCCACGGTTACCGCGATCGAGTTATCCGACTGCGTCATGCCGGCTCTCCACATTTTTTGAGCTCGCCCCGACACAGGGCACCAAGTGCTTCACGGCTGAAACCGCCGCCGAACAACAGCAGCCGCGAGGCGTCCTCCTGTTGCAACAGCGTCAGCGCCTGTGACAACTCCCGGTGCGCCAACTCGCGCTCGCCGCGGCGTCGCGCCAGGATCCCCAGATGCAAACGCGCCATGGCGAATCCGGAATCGAGATACACCGCCGTCTGATCCTCCTCGACCGCGCCCGCGAGGTTGCCCAAACCTTCGCGGCAGAGCGCCAGCACATAGTGCGCGCCGGCATTGAGCTCGTCGCGCTCGAGCAATTCGCGGCACACCTGCTCCGCCTGCGCCAGCGCGCCGCTGTGCGCCAATGAGACCGCGCGCAGCAGCAATACTTCCGGTTCGCGCGCCTGCTCGGCCGACAGCGTGCTGAGCTGCATCAACGCCTGATCGTAGCGCTCGCTCTTTAGCAGCTCCAGCGTGCGCGCCAGATCGGGCGCGGGTTGGACCGGCGGTGATACGACCGGCGGCGACGCCAACTGGTTCGAGGTTTCAGCCAGGGCATCAATGCGCTCGGCCGCGCGCCGTACCGTGTCCACCCAGGTCGCAGTGTCGTCGAACCGTGGCGGTGCGGCCCAATTGATCCGGTCTTGGAAGGGTGCGGCGATATCTTGCTCCAGCGCGCCATCCTTTAACTGGTAATAAAACGTCCCGTGCGTGTGGCAAAGGTGGAAATTATTCGATAGCCCGCGCAGCGTCTCGGCGTGACCGAGAAACAGATAGCCGTCACGTGCGAGAGCGCGCGCGAAGCGCGCCACTACCGCCCGCGCCAGCGTCGGATCGAAGTACATCAACACATTACGGCAGAACACGATGTCCCAGGATGGCAGCGTCCATAAATCGGAGTCGTCGTGCGCGAGGTTGCATTTCTCGAACGCAACGGCGCGACGGACGGCGTCATCGAGAATGAAACTCGCACCCTCGGTGCGGAACCAGCGCGGGCGCAGCGGTGGCGGCAACTCGCGCAGTGACCAGGTGCTGTAACAGGCACGGCGCGCCTTCTCCAGCATCGCCGGATTCACGTCTACCGCTGTGATCGACACCCGATCGGCGGCCTCCACTAATTGCTCGCGGATGGCTATGGCGAGTGAATACGGCTCATCGCCGGAAGCACAGCCTGCCGAGAGCACCCGAACCTTGCGCATTCCCGCGCTGGCTGCGAGACACTGTGGCAATGCAAGTTCGATGAATGCCCGAATCTGATCGGGGCCGCGATAGAAGTAGGTCTCTGTGACCGTGAGTTCCTGCGCAAGCTGGCCTAACTCTTCCGGCGGTAAGTGTCGTGCCGCCAAGCGATCGAGGTATGGCACGCCGGCGTCATGGTTGGCTTCGATGCGGCGACGCAGGGTTTCGGCGAGCAAGCCCAGTTTCGAGTCGTCGAAGAACAGCCCCAGTCGATCGGCGACGAGTGCCCGGAACTGCTCCACCTCATAGCGACCGACCGCAACCGTCATGCCGCAACTCCCCTTGAGTCGATGGCCGCCCACACCGACTCGGGCACGATCCGGGCACTTTCCAGAACGAGCAGCAATTCGGCGTCGAGTCGGGTGATCGCCGACACGGTTTCGTCGCCAACCTGGTGCAGGAGCGGAGGAACTTCGTTGAGCGACGCGACCGGAATTGCTTGCACGCCGAGCACAGAATCGACTGCGAGCCCGACCAGGCGTTCGCCAATCTTGAGGGTGACGATCCGCTGCGGTCGCGTCGACGTGGTTGAACCGAAGAGTTTGCCGGTGTCGACGATGGGCACAGGCACCCCGCGAATGACGGAGACTCCAAGTAGAAAAGGCGGCATGGCGGCGAGCGGCTCGATCGCAAGCGGGCGCATGGTCTCGGCTACGCTCATAAGCGGGAGCGCGCACAGAAAGCTGTTGCTACGGCAGACCAGAAACGAGGCAGCGTCTCGACTGTCGCTGAGCCTCTCTTGTGCCATTGCCTCTCCCCCCGCGAATGTGCAACGCGACAGCGGTCTCTGAGGGACGCCCTAGCTTTCTCGCCTCCTCCTCTCGGACTACCTTGTCGAAGAATTTCCGTCCGTACAAAAATAGTCAGAGAAAGCCAAGTGCATATTCCCCCCCACATCGCTTGCAGTCGAGCTGCGGACGCCGTCGCACAGACTCTCCAAACGGTACTGTCAAGTTGGTGACCTGGGAGACAATCCGTGTGCGGTCCGAGATGTTGGGCAGCAGCACACCAAGCGCATCCGTTTGCGGTGAAGCCCGCTGGGTGATGTCTGGCAATTCGAGCAAGTGTTCTCGCGGAATCGCCGAGTCTTCTCACCACGGAAGCCATGGTTGACGATTGAGCCATATGGCTTGCTGATGGGATGGAGGCTATCTCGAACATATTGGGATGCTGCAGCAGCCGGGAGCAACGCATTGACGCGCCGGCTGCGGTCTGCCGGTTTGATATGCCGTGGATCAGATGGACAAACGCCCAAGCATGACTTCAATCTGCTCCATCGGTACCGGCGCGCTGATCAAATGGACTTGCATCGCAGAAGTCGTCCAATGTGAGCAAAGCATCGAGCTCATAGGTTGCGGTCACAGCCCCAAGTCCTTGTGGAAGTTTTCGCAACGCGAACGGTGTCAGGCATTGGTCTCAATAACACGCGAGCGCAGCAACTCTCCGAACTTGTCTTTGTCGACCGGCTTGCTGAAATAATAGCCCTGGAATTGGTCGCAGGCATGCGCGCGCAGGAATTCGGCTTGCTCCTGCGTTTCCACTCCCTCGGCAACCAAGGACATGTTCAGGCTCTTGCCCATCGCAATGATCGCCGTGGTAATGGCTTTGTCTTCCGAATCCCCGGGAAGGTCGCGAATGAACGATCGGTCGACCTTGAGGGTATCGATCGGAAACCGCTTGAGATTGGAAAGCGACGAATAGCCGGTGCCGAAATCGTCGATGGCGAGCCGTATGCCCAGTGTCTTGAGCTGGGTCAGTGTCTGCACCGCCTTGTCGACGTTGTGCATGATCATGCTCTCGGTGATTTCCAGCTCCAGGAAAGCCGGATTCATTGCGGTCTCCTTGAGGATGGCGGCGATGTCCGCAAGCAGGTTTTCGTCGGCGAACTGCCGCGCGGACAGATTGACCGCCACACACAAAGGCGGCAGACCTTCTTTTTGCCAGACCTTGTTCTGCAGACAAGCGGTCTTGAGCACCCACTTGCCGATCGGCACGATCAGACCGGTCTCCTCGGCAAGCGGGATGAATTGCAGCGGGGACACCATTCCCAGATCCGGGTGCTGCCAGCGGATCAGCGCTTCCATGCCCGTCATCTGCCCGGTAACTAGATCCAACTTGGCCTGGTAGTGCAACTGAAACTCGTTGCGCTCCAGGGCACGCCGCAGGCTCGATTCCAGCGCCAGGCGTTCGAATGAATGCGTGTCCATGCGCTCGGAATGGAACTGGAAATTGTTCTTGCCCTCCTCCTTGGCGTGGTACATGGCAATGTCCGCATTCTTCATCAGCGTCTGCTCGTCCTGGCCGTCTTCCGGGTAAATGCTGATGCCGATGCTTGCGGTGACGCGAAATTCCTGTCCTAGCATCTGAAACGGTTTGACGATGGCAGAAAGGATCTTGCCCGCCACCGTAGCCACCCGCCCAGGCTCGCTCAATTCTTCCAACAGGATGACGAACTCGTCGCCGCCGAGGCGCGCCACGGTGTCGCTCTGGCGCACACAATATTTGAGCCTTTTTCCGACCTCTTGCAGCAGGGCATCGCCGGCTTCGTGCCCGAGCGTATCGTTGATGTTCTTGAATCGGTCGAGGTCGAGGAAGAGTACGGCCAATCCTTTGTTGTATCGGCGCGCGTGGTCGATGCCATGATTCAAGAGTTGGCTGAACATGGAGCGATTCGGCAGGGCCGTGAGGCCATCGTGATAGGCAAGGTATTGGATACGCTCTTCGGCAGCAATGCGTTCGGTGATGTCTTTGGCGATACCGCGATAGCCGTTGAAGCGACCCTGCTCGTCGAAAATCGGCCGGCCGCTGATTTGGACATAGTGCAGCGAACCGTCGTCTCCCATCCGCTTGAACGTCAGATCATAAAACGGCTTGTGCGCGTACACAGTTGCCTTGTGCGCGGCCCACTCCTCGTCCGACATGATGATATTGGCCAGCTCCCAGCGGGTTTTGCCGATGCTGTTCTCGGGCCTGGAAGCGGCCTTGTCCTGGATCCCGCCAGAGACCGTTGTGAATCTGAGATTCTCGTCTTGCTCCCAATACCAGTCCGATGACAGCTCGTTCAGGTCACGAAAGCGTGCTTCGCTCTCACGCAGGGCTCTTTCGCTTTCCTCGCGTTCGGTCACGTCTTTGCCGATGCCGCGATAACCCATGAATTTGCCCTGCGCGTCGAAGACCGGCCGGCCACTGATGCTGACATGGTGTGGCTTGCCGTCGGCGCCGACCCGTTGATAGGTAAAATCGTAAAACGGCCGGCGCGCCTGCACCGTTTCCTTGTGCGCGGCCCACAGTTCCTTCGAGTCGGCAATGTAAGGCGTTCTCCACAGGGTTTTGCCGATATCGCCGTCCAGCTCGATGCTGGTTTTGCCCATGGCGCCTATACTTCGCGTGAAGCGGAAGTTCTCGTCTTGTTCCCAGTACCAGTCGGAGGATAGCTTGAACAATTCCTCAAAGCGTTCTTCGCATTCGCGCAGCGCTTCGACCAATTTCTTGTTCTCCGCAAATTCCTTGGATGACATGTGACACCTCCTCAGGGAAAGCGGCCGCGACACCCCTCGCCGTTCGATAAACCGATGGTCCCGCTCCACTCACCGCGGCTCACGCTTCTTAATCGCCTCGAGCAGCGGACCGATCAAGTCCATCGGCACCGGGAACACGATCGTGGAGCTCTTGTCGCCAGCGATGTTGCTGAGTGTCTGCAGATAGCGCAGTTGCATCGCCTCGGGCGCCTGCGCCAGCGTCTGGGCTGCCTGGAGTAGCTTTTCGGAAGCCTGCAGTTCGCCCTCGGCATGAATCACTTTCGCGCGCCGTTCGCGCTCGGCTTCCGCCTGACGGGCAATCGCGCGGATCATGGTCTCGTTGATGTCCACGTGCTTGATCTCGACCATGGCAACCTTGATTCCCCAGGCATCAGTCTGGATGTCGAGCGTCTTCTGAATATCGAGATTCAGCTTCTCGCGCTCGGCTAACATCTCGTCAAGTTCGTGCTTGCCAAGCACTGCACGTAACGTCGTCTGCGCCAATTGGCTGGTTGCCATCAGGAAATTTTCGACCTGGATGATCGCTTTCTGCGGGTCCACGACCCGGAAGTACACCACTGCGTTTACTTTCACCGAGACGTTGTCGCGAGAGATCACATCCTGGCTCGGCACGTCCATCGTGACCGTCCGCAGACCGACCCGTACCATCTGCTGGATGCCGGGAATGATGATGATCAGTCCCGGCCCTTTCACCGCCCAGAAGCGGCCAAGCTGGAACACCACGCCGCGCTCGTACTCGCGCAGCACTCGCAGCGCGGCGAACAGCAGCAGACCAATCGCCACTAGAAGAGCAATGCCAAAGTATCCGCCCATCGTCAGTCTCCTTCCTCCGGTGCAACCTCGAGCACCAGACCGTTAATCGCCCTGACGCGGACTTTCTGTCCGCGCTTGAGCGGGACCGTGCTTTTGACTTTCCAGAGCTCGCTGTGGACCCGCGCCCAGCCCTCGTTCTCGAAGTCCTCGAGTATCTCGCCTGCGGAACCGATGATCTCCTCGGCTCCGCTCACCACCGGGCGCCTGCGCGCCCGCATCGCCATGCCGACCACCGCCACGATGAACAGCGCGCTCAATACGGTGATCGCCCCGATCAGCGGCCAGGGAAGCACGAATCCGGGGACATCGGTATCGATCAGCATGACCGAACCGATCATGAATGCGATGATCCCGCCGATGCCAAGCGAGCCGTAGGCGGGGACGAATACCTCCGCGGTCATGAACGCGATTCCGAGCGTGAGCAACGCCACGCCGGCGAAATTCACCGGGAGCAACTGCAGCGCGTAAAACGCGATCAACAGACAAATCGCGCCGGCCACCCCGGGCAGCATAAAGCCGGGGTTGTAGAACTCGAACAGCAGGCCATAAATGCCGAGCAGCAACAGGATGTAGGCAATGCTCGGATCGGTGATCACTGCCAGGAAGCGGCTGCGCCAATCGGGTTCGACGGCGGTCGGCTCGACTCCCTCCGTTTGCAACGTGCGAACCTTGTCCGCCGCGTTTACCTTGCGGCCGTTCAACTGCCTGAGCAGATCCGGCAGGTCGAGCGCAATGAGGTCGATCACTTTCAGCTTCAGCGCCTCCGCGGCCGGCAGGCTCACGGCCTCGCGCACCGCTTGCTCCGCCCACTCGGCGTTGCGACCCCTCAGTTGCGCTAGCCCACGGATATAAGCAGCGGCGTCGAATACCGCCTTGCGCTTCGAGGTGTCCCCCATCCAGTCCTTCTCGGTATCCTTGGTTCGATGGACCTTCTTGTCGGATTTGCGTTCCGGCTCCTGCGTCGGGCGCTGAGGTTCCGGGGAACCCGGCATGCCGCCGATTGCGATGGGCGTTGCCGCGCCGAGGTTGGTGGCCGGCGCCATCGCCGCGAAGTGGCTGGCATAAAGGATATAAGTGCCGGCGCTGGCGGCGCGTGCCCCGCTCGGCGCCACGAAGGTGGCGACCGGGACCGGCGAGGCAAGAATGTCCTTGATAATCGCCCGCATCGAGGTGTCGAGCCCGCCGGGTGTGTCCATCTTCAGCACCACCAGCTGCGCCTGCTGCTCGGCGGCGCGCTCGATATTGCGATGGACATAATCTGCGGTCGCCGGGCCGATCCCGCCTTCGAGCGACAACACGAATACTCCTCCGCCGGCGCCGGACGCGATGCCCCCGTCGAGGAGCAGGAACAAACAAAAGGTCAGGACACGCATGGGTCGGCCCGCAGCCACCCGTGCTGCAGATCACTATAGCCCTAGACGGCTCTCCGCACCACCACGCCGCCGCCAAGGTACTCCTCGGCACGGACACTTCTGCAACGGGCTCAACAGATCGGTCTCAGTCAAGGGACGAAGACGGCGTCATCCCCATGACGACTGAATTCTCGCGACCGCGCCAGGAAATCTCTTCGCATTTCCCGTTGCACAACGCTTCAAAGCGACAGCGTAGCGCCGATAGGGTTTCCATAACCTTGCGCGATTAAAACTACGTCGACAATTGCAAGGTGGCACGCGAAAGTGTGCACCGGAGAAGAGCGCATGAAAAGTGACTTAGTGACGGGGTATGGGCGGGATTTTGTGCCGATACTGCCCGGCATTTAATGTGAAGGGGTTTGATACTTCGAGGCTTATTGCCGGTGCCAGAGACCGAGAACAAAAATCGCAGGTTGCGTAGTGAAGGAGGCCGATTGATATTTGGCGGTGGTGGCAGTCTCAAGCGAACCCGTCTCCAGCCCAAATTCCCTGCTAACAGGGAAAAATACAGGGAATTCCCGATGTTTTTGCGGTTCAAATCGCGCCCCGCTCCGCCAAGACTCGCATCCAGAGCGACTCTCAGGCCATCTACCCCGTCTCCAGGCACGATTCGGAACAGGGAATTAATTCGGGCGTATCAGGAAATTTATCGGGAAGAACAGGGAATTCTTTCTCCACTCCGTCTACGGATAAATTTGCCGGAACTATTTAAGACACCAGTGGCCGCTAGATTACCAATTCGCCATCCACTGGTTGAATCGTCGCCATGAAAACGCTTCTTTAATGGGTAGCGAGCATTAGGGCGGCGGACCCTGGTTAAGGGTTCGGTGCAATCGGTCCGGGCTGCCATGACACTGTTTGAACTTTTTACCAGACCCGCAGGGGCAGGGCTCGTTGCGCCCCACCTTGCTCGTATTGCGGACCGATTCGCGCCGCACGACGTTTGGTAAAGTGCCTCCCGCGATTTGCTTATCGCGTTGCTCAAGCCACATAGCATGAACCTTCTGAACCGTCCCAGCCAAGCCGTCGGCCAGCGCCTTGTGCTCGTCCAAAGACAGGTTTTTCTTCTTAAGAGCCTCCCAACCTTCTTCTGTCCCGTAGAGCATGATGGTCGACATCCAATCCGGCTTGCCGGCAATGACTGGTAGCCAGCCTTTGGAATCAAGCTGCACACCCTTCATGAAGCCTGAACACCACTCGTCGAGTATCGGGATTGGGTCCCCGCCGTTCGGATTCTCCATGAGCATCGGTTCATATTCCTTTGGTGCTTGGTGCAGCGTCTTGGCAATCTCGTTCATGTGGCGCATTAAGAGTCCGAGAATATGTTGCGCTTGGGCCTGATCCTTGAATTCCGGGGCGTCTTCACCGCTCTCCATGTCCCACACCCAGCGTATCCATTCGCTAGGCATGATGGTCCTGGGGCCGCACGCGATCGCTGTCAGAAAACCGTCTAGGGTCGAGATGTCCATCGACTCCTCTTGATCTTGGGCGCGAATCGGAACGGGGAATTAATTCGAGCGTAGCAGGGAATTTAATGGGAAAAACAGGGAATTTCATCGTCACGTTTTCTCGGTTTCGCTGCAATATCATTAACAGAAAAATCTGCCGCAAAAAACGGGCGGCACCACACACGTATGAACGTGTTGCAAGGCAACGCTCAAAAAGCCTTTGTTCAACGGCAAATTTCCGCTTGACTACCACACGCCAAGAGCGATGCTTTGTCCAGGGTAGCGTTCTTACTGCTACCACCACGTCCCCGGGGCCGGGGACTCGGGGAAAGGGGACATCAATGGGGTACAACAACGTCGCTGAGCAGTGGACAACTGATCCGATGAAGTTGGAATGGCTGTTCATTGATCTGACTGATTCCACGCATCCTGATCAGGAAATAAAATTATCAAGTTTGGTAGGCAAGCTGCCGCGCATCGCGCATTACGCACCGAAGACGCAGCTAGAGATTTTGCGCGCGTTGATCCTCAAAATGAAGTCCAAAAGATGGGAAGGCGATCGAATGGTTCGCGCCCCCGGAGGGGTCTGTCGTTGGCAATGCCGCAACTGGGCTGCGCCCTGATTGGGCCGTTTCGATAACAATCCTGTTGATTTCCACCCCGATCTGACCCAGATTTTCATCGGCAAGTGACCCGCACTGTCAGATACCAGCCGCTTGGAAACACAACGGCATTTCAATGCGCAAGTGGGTCTGCCTGAAATGAAAAGACGGGTCAGTTGCGCGCGGAAATCAACAGCTCGACTCATCCAGGCGCCTCGCGAAGATGCTGTCCCTATCGTGAAGCAGATACCGGTGAAAATTGTCGAAACCTGCAACTTCTCGCAGCTGCTGTAAGGTCCATTCAGCGCCCGGATGCGCCGTGACGTCGACACGCACCAGTCGCCGGCTTCCGTGTTCAATAACCACGAAAACGTAGAGCAGTCGGAAGGTCGCGGTCGCAGCAACGCAGAAGTCACACGCCAAAATCGCTTTTGCATGGTTCATCAGGAATGTTGCCCACCGCTGGTCCCCCCGTGGTTGCCCTGCCGGTGGCCTCGGCATGTACTTGCGCACCGTCCTTGGTGAGACTCGAATGCCCAGTTTCAGCAACAATTCACTGGCAATGCGCTCTTGACCCCACAGCGGGTTCTCGGCGGCCATTCTGCGAATCAGCACTCGCAGTTCGGCCGGAATCGCAGGGCGACCCAGTTTGCACTCGAATCGCCAGAATAATCGCCAGTCCGCTCGGTGCCAGCGGAGGATCGTTTGCGGACGCACGATGACCGCTGCATTGTGCCAATCGAACAAACGGGTCAGCAGCGCCAGGCTGATCCGCGTCGCAGCATCAACGCGCCGCGGCCTGACCCTGCGCTCGATGTATTGGGCGAGCTGCTTGCGCAGGACCAAGTTCTCGGCACGGATTTCCGCTGATGGACGTAACAGAAGCAGTACGAGCCTGAGGTCGTCCGAGAGCAGTGCTGCCATAATTCGCACCAGCGACATCATGGCCTAAATCATGTCACATTCCCGGAAACGTAACGCAAGCTACCCATCAAATGGGAGGTGACTCGAATTTTTGCGGACCACAGTCCGTCGTTGGCAATGCCGCAACTGGGCTGCGGCCTGATTAGGCCGTTTCGATAATAAACTGGTTGTGTGTTTCAAACCTGTGGGTGGCGAATTCGCAGTATGACGGAATCCGCCTAGGCTGCGCAGTCTTGCACGCGATGGCGATCCCGTTAACGTTCGCCCCATGCGCGAACTCCTCGTCCTCGCCATTCGGCAAAAGAGCGAAAGTGACGGTTACGGACAGCCTCCCGGGTTGTCATTCACCGCCCGCACCTTGCCAATGCCTACAAATATCGGTGTCGCCATTCGATCTGACCGATAGGTTGGATCGCGGCTCTAGCCGCCCCCGGAACAGCTGGACGCGGTCGATAAGAGGACATTCACTGGATGCGATACATCCGTTCGAGCCTCGGTCGGGGGAGTCAAGCTCGCAACAAGTCATATTGAGCGGCTAACTGCGGCCCGTTAGGCTGCGTTGACGAAGTGCGATAGTTATCCCAGAATTGCAGCGTCGCCCCACGAGAGGAGAATGTCATGGTCGGGCTATCCGCATTGTGGCTCCCAATCCTGCTGTCGTCGGTGATCGTCTTCGTCGTGAGTTCCATCATCCACATGGCGTCGCGCTGGCATAAGAACGACTACCCAAAAGTGCCCAACGAAGACAAGGTGATGGATGCACTTCGGCCGTTCGCCATACCGCCGGGCGACTTCATGGTCCCTCGCCCGTCGAGCGCACAGGAGATGCGTTCACAGGACTTTGCCGAAAAGATGAAGAAGGGCCCGGTGATGGTGCTCACGGTGATGCCGAATGGCCCCATGCCGATGGCGAAGAACCTCGTGCTCTGGTTCCTCTACTCCGCGGTTGTTGGGCTTTTCGCCGCGTACGTCGCGGGGCGCGCGCTGCCTGTCGGCGCGGCCTACCTTCGCGTTTTCCAGTTCGTCGGGGTCACCGCGTTCCTCGGATACTCGGTCGCGCTCTGGCAGATGTCGATCTGGTATCGCCGTGCCTGGCGCACGACGATCAAGGCGACCGTGGACGGGTTTATCTACGCGCTCCTGACCGCAGGCACGTTCGGCTGGCTGTGGCCGCGCTAAGCCGCGCCACGGGGCCTGATCGCGTTCAACCCACACGCCGCGTCGGCGGTATCGACAAAACTTCTCAGCTGCTGGTCTGGTGTTTCTCTTTATGCCAATGGCCTTTAATGAAAATAGACACACGTTCGCAGAACGTGCCGAGTGGGCCGTGTCGACAAAGTCAATGTCAATAATTCGCACGTCCATCTTGGTGGCGTGCTCACGATGGAGCCGTCCAGCGTATTGCCGCAGCGTACCCTTCCACGATATCGGCATCGCGAGCATTTGCAAATTGACAATGCTGGTCTGCGCGCACAAAGGTTGCGGCGTCATTCTTCCTCCTGGAACGCCACTTCGCGAGTTTTCCGGAAATTAGGGACGGCAATAAGCAGAAGGAGACCAACTGCCATTAACAGCATGACGAGAGAAACCGGCCGCGTGACGAATACCGAGGGATCCCCCCGAGAGAGAAGCATGGCCCGCCGAAGGTTCTCTTCCATCATGGGCCCCAGTACAAAGCCGAGGAGAAGGGGCGCCGGCTCGAATTCCAATTTCACAAAGACAACACCAAGAAAGCCAAACACCGCCGTCTGCATGACGTCGAAGCTCGCATTGCTGATCGTGTAAACCCCGATGGCGCAAAACAGAAGAATCGCAGGATACAACATGCGGTATGGAACCTGCAGCAGCTTGATCCAGATCCCGATCAATGGAAGATTCAATACGACCAACATCAGGTTACCAACCCACATTGATGCGATGAGCCCCCAGAACAGTCCAGGGTTCGAGATCATCACCTGCGGTCCAGGCTGAATGCTGTGAATAGTCATCGCGCCTACCATCAGCGCCATCACTGCGTTCTCAGGAATCCCTAACGTGAGAAGAGGAATGAATGACGACTGCGCCCCAGCATTATTCGCCGATTCCGGGCCGGCCACCCCTTCGATCGCGCCATTGCCGAAACGGCTTGGATCCTTCGCAATTTTCTTTTCGACGGCGTAGGACGCAAACGAAGCGAGCATCGCTCCGCCGCCGGGAAGCAGGCCGAGGAGCGAGCCGAGTCCGGTCCCCCGCAACACCGCGGGCCATGCCTGCTTGAACTGTTCTTTGGTGATCCACAGCGCACCGACCTTGCTCGTAAGCAACTCGCGCGTTTCCACATTCTCGAGATTGGTGATGATTTCCGCAAAACCAAACAGGCCCATAGCTACGCTCACGACCCCGATACCGTCCCTCAATTCAGGAACGCCGAACGCATAGCGATCAAGGCCGGAGGTAACATCTGTGCCCACGAGCCCCAGCAACAGGCCGAGAACGACCATTCCAATCGCCTTGAGTAAGGAGCCGTGCGCCAATATCGTGGCGCCGATCAGTCCAAGGACCATCAGGGAGAAGTACTCGGCGGGACCGAATTTCAGCGCAAGTTCAGACAGCGGTACAGCGACAGTCGCCACCATGACCGTTGAAACGGTGCCGGCAAAGAAAGAGCCGAGCGCCGCGATCGCTAACGCGGCTCCAGCATGACCCTGCCGGGCCATTTGATAGCCATCGAGACAGGTCACCGCGGACGAGGTCTCTCCCGGCATGTTTAATAGAATGGATGTGGTCGACCCCCCGTACTGCGCGCCGTAGTAGATGCCCGCCAGCATGATGAGCGCCGAGACCGGTTGAAGGGCGTAGGTCGTCGGCAGCAGCATGGCGATGGTCGCCACCGGTCCGATGCCGGGGAGCACGCCGATCAAGGTACCGAGCAATGAACCAATGAGTGCATATAAAAGATTGGCCGGTAACAGCGCGACACTGAAGCCAAGCCAGAGATGGTTGAGAAGCTCCATGGCGTCAGATAAACACGGGCCAGATTGGTAACTGCAGCTTCAGTCCGAGAATGAAGACAGCCACCGCCAGCACGGCCAACCCAATGGCGCTAATCACGGCTTCCTTAGCTCGGAATTCTGTGCTCGCGGCGCTCGACATCACAATCAGCACGACCGTGGACAAGGCCAAGCCAAGGTATTGCACGATGGCGCCGAACAGCACCACACTTCCCAGCACGACCATAGTGGGCCGCCACTTCCAGGCGGGAATCGGGGATCCTTCGTTCCGGAGCGAAATCAGAATCAGCACACATCCGATTACGATCAGGAGAATGCCGAGCATGCGCGGGAAATAACCTGGACCCATTCGCGCCGCGCTTCCGAGTGCATAGTCTCGAGCCAGCACGATCGCGGCAATGCCGAAGGCCAACAACAACAGGCCGCCATACAAGTCCTTCCGACTACGAACCAACATAAGCACCCTCCGTGCGTTTAAATAACGCCTTTAATATAACGTACATAGTTCGAATCCCTGCATTCGTCAGCGCTCTGTCAACTTCATTGGCATTCGCGGGTGAAGAACGCCAAAGCCAGTTCGTATTGGCGCATCAACGCGCGACGTGTGTTGATTTTTACTGCCAGTTGACCTTGTTATTTCTTTCGGGCAGACCCACTAATGCATTCATACTCCGCTGTGTGGCCAAGCGATCGGGGTGATTCAATATGAGTCACTTGCCGACAAAATTGCGGGTCAGCTCAGGGTCGAAATCAACAGTATCCATGCGGCCATTGCATCAGCTCCAGTTCAACTTGACAATGCCCTGCGCAAACAGGGTTTTCCGCAAGAGTACCGGAACCTGATCAACCCACCATTCGAGAAGGAAGATAGTCATGTCAGAAGACGGCTTTCATGTACACGGTCCGCATGACCACGAATTGGAGCACGCCACGCAGCACGGTGCTGGCGACAGTTTTACCGGGCGCATTGCAGTGACCACGGCCTTGCTCGCTACGGTGGGCGCGCTGTTTTCCTACCAAGGCGGTGCAATGCAAGCCAATGCCGGCATGGCTAAAAATAACGCCGCGATCAAGAAGACCGAGGCTGCCAATCAGTGGAACTACTACCAAGCCAAGAGTAGCAAACAAAATTTGGCTGAACTGGGCATGGAGCTGGCGCCTAGCAACAAACGGGACTATTACTCGCAGGCCATCGAGCGCTACAAAGAAGAAAAAGCAGACATTAAAAAAACCGCCGAAACATTCGAGGCGGAATCAAAAGAATGGGACAAACAAAGTGATGAGCAAATGCACTTGCACCATCGCTGGGCGCAAGCCACGACTGCGCTGCAGATTGCGATTGCCCTGTCCGCTATCGCTTTGCTGACGCGAAGAAAATGGCTGCAGTGGGGCGTTTATGGCTTGAGCGCTTTTGGGATAGCCCTGGGCCTATTGGCCTTGGCACACCTTTGAAACGCGGAACCGTTGCTCCAGATTCAGCAAAGGAAAACAGAGAAAAATGATTCGCTGTGGTTTGCTCGTACAGGTCTTCGTGGCATTCCTTTCCGTTGTCGGCCTCTGTTCCCCATCTGTTGCGGCCGACGCGGCCTCGATCGAGAAAATCAGGCATATCGTCGTTATCTACGCCGAGAACCGGAGCTTCGACAACTTGTACGGCATGTTCCCCGGCGCCAACGGAACTGCCAATGCGCTGGCGAACTACATGCCGCAAGTGGACCACGACGGGACGCCGTTCAAGGTGCTGCCGCCCGTGTGGGCCAACGAACAGGACCTGAGGATCCGGGAGACCGATCCGACTTTTCCCGCGACGCTCCCGAACCACCCATTCCGGCTCGACGAACCTCCGGTCAACCATCCGCTGGACGTCAAGACACGCGACCTGGTCCACCGCTTTTATCAGAACAGGGAGCAGATCAACGGTGGCCGCAACGACCGCTTCGTGGCGATGTCGAACGCCGGCGCGCTGGTGATGGGCTACTACGACGGATCCAGGCTGCCGATGTGGTCCGTCGCCCGCGAATTCACGCTCGCGGACAATTTCTTCATGGGCGCCTTTGGAGGTTCGTTCCTCAATCACTTCTGGCTGGTCTGCGCCTGCACCCCGGAATACCGGAATGCTCCGGGTGATATGGTCACGGTCGAAGATGGGAGCGGAAGGCTGGAGCACCAGAAGGATTCGCCCAAGTCCGCGATGGAAGGACCGATCCTGCTGAAGGACGGTGCAGTGACGCCTGCGGGTCATGCCGTGAATACGGTGCAGCCGCCGTATCAGCCGAGTGCGCTCGCCCCGGCGGCGGGTGGGGATCCGGCACTGGCCGACCCCGACAATCACCACCGGCTTCCGCCGCAGACGCTGAAGACCATAGGCGACACGCTTTCGGAGAGGGACGTTTCCTGGGCTTGGTATGCCGGGGCCTGGAATCAGGCGCTGGCGGATCGCTCGATCATCAACAACGCGAAGCAGGCCAACTTCCAGCCGCATCACCAGCCATTCAACTACTTCGCGCGATTCGCCCCCGGCAGCGCCGATCGCGCGAAACACCTGCGGGATGGAGAAGACTTTCTCGCGGACATCGACAACGGGACGCTGCCGCAAGTGGCGTTTTACAAGCCGACCGCAAAGTTGAACGAGCATCCCGGCTACACGGATGTGATGTCGGGCGATGCGCACATCGCCGAGATCATCACGCGAATCCGCGACAACCCGAAACTCTGGGGCGAAGTCGCCATCATCGTGACCTACGACGAGAACGGCGGATTCTGGGATCACGTTGCGCCGCCGGTTGGGGACAACTGGGGACCGGGGAGCCGGGTGCCGACGATCATCGTGTCGCCGTTCGCCCGCAAGGGCGCCGTGGATCACACCCCGTACGATACGACGTCGATTCTGAAATTCATCACCCGGCGCTTCGGGCTGGAGCCGCTGCCGGGCGTGCGCGCGAATGCGGGCGACCTGACGAACGCGTTCGAGTAGGGCCGAGAAGACAACGCTTGTTCCTCCACCATGATCCGCACCGCTTCCCGGCGCTCGGATGGCGTTACAGTTTTCGGTTCAGCACCGCCTTGATCGCTTGATTCTCCAGGGCCAGATCGGCATACATCCGCTTGAGCTTGGCGTTTTCAGCTTCCAGCTCTTTCACCCGCTTCAGCTCCGCCATGTCCAGCCCGCCGTACTTGGCCTTCCACTTGTAGTAGGTCGCCGAACTGATCCCGTGTTTGCGCCAAATTTCGTTGACCGGCATCCCCGCATCGGCTTCCTTCAGGATCGCCACGATCTGCAACTCCGTGAATTTCGATTTCTTCATCCGAACCTCCTGACCCAATAATCCTGCCAGAAAGTTCTACTCCCAAGGTGTCTACGATTTGGGGAAGCTTACGGCTCGGCCACGGCACGCTGAGGCGATCGGTGTGTTTGGTATACTTTCTGTCTTGCAAACGGAAAGCGCCATCCGTCATTTCGGTGTACGAAGTACAAAAAGAATATAGAAAATGTTCAGACGGCTTATCGGTACGGAACTGTGGCACTCAATGCCGGAGTGCCCCTTCTGGCCAATACAAAATTTTGAGGAGAAGGAAACTCCGACTATCGGACACCGATGTGTGACGTGTAGGGCAATTGAAACTGAAAAGGATCGTCGCTCGGCGGAGCGCGACAAAGCCAAACCGAAGTAATAATTGGGGCGAAAAAAGAATCCGGCAGGAAATCACAGGTGCGACGGACGAACGTCACGTTGTCACGCGATAACGCTGCCTGCGGTGGCCTAACCGCTGCGGCGGGGAACTATCGTAGCATCGACGGGATCGACCGAATCTTCAGACTTTTAATGACGAGCGTGCTGTAGGCTGTCCGGAAACGCTCGCCATTTGAGTAATGTGTTGGCGCTCAATAATTTGCTGCTCATAGTAACTGGCTCTGAGGCCCAGGCAATATTCATCGATTCCGATCTGGGCATACGCAGATAGCGTTTTGCCGCGCCGGCGAAAGGCTTCACCATCGATAAAGCCTTCTGCATACGCCAGCGACCAACCGTTTTTTTCTGCCAGCAACCTAATTTTTTCCTTGGACAGGACTTTCACGTCGCACCCCCCCCTTGTTCGAATCTGGGAAAGATCGGCACGCGAGCCACGCAGCTACCAATCCCGCCCCATTGCGATAGCCAAGCTGCCCGAGGCACAAGCAACATGCCTGGCAGACGCCACCACCACCTGATGTCAACGGCGGCAACAAAGATCGACTCAGCTCATGGCAACAGCGATGCCAAGGGCTAAGGAATTTGCAATCGTCCAATTACGAAAAATAATTGTGCGGTGCGGATCTGTAACAGCTGCAGTCACCGGTAAAAGTTGCACAAATGTCTGCATAAGTGCAGTAGTTAGAATGCGCTTTGCATCAATTTTTGCCAAACGAAAAATGGAAAAGAGTAAGGGCCGATCATGTGCGGGCAAGGCGAGCGGCAGAATCGGAAGAGCATAAACAATGCGTGATCAACCGCGTCTGTGTAGCTAGCTGCGTAACTGTCCTGTCATAAAGACGTAGAATCCTTAACTGATTCAACGGCTTTCATATGTTGGTTGACAGACCCCACGAAACGCCAATCCGGATGGATTCGACTTCGAAGCGTGGATGCTCGAACGCGGCATCCGCGCAGTCGGATATATCCGGGCCCAGCCTGCGCCGTATCTGATCGGGTCGCTGGTCTGGCGTCCCGGTTATCTGCTGCAGAGATCGCGCGAGGCAGCCCGCAATCACCTGCTCGATGCGCTGGGAGACAGTGGGCTTCCCTCGTTTTCACGGACCCTTTTTTAAACCTCGGAAGCGTCTGTCGAGGCGGCACCGTTATTGGAATAGATCGAAACGATAGATCAGCCGTTATTTTGGACGAACTTTCCAAGGGGATTGGATAGCTTTATAACGGGCCTGCGGCTTCCCGCCGAGGCGCAGGTGGCGGCCAGTTAGGGTTCCCCACCTTAGGAGAAGGCTAGGACGACGCGCAAGGGATGCGCTAAGGCACCCCATCCCTGACTACCTCGCAATTGGGGCATTGGGCTAGTGTCGCCCGGACAGGTCACCTAGCGTGACCAAAACCTGGATGTCGTAACGGCCGAGATCGACCCAAAGCTGAAGGTGACGATTGTCTGCTATAGAGGCGCTTGATCGTGTCTTCGCAGACATGCCAGAAGGCGGACACAACCTTGGGAGGCGACCCGGAGAATCTCACGGCTGAGGTCTCGCAATTCGAGTCAGCCATGATCGTCGAGAAGCAGAAGGAGTGCTTGTATCCCGCCTTCGAAGATCATCACGGCGTCGATAGAGAGGCGCGAGGCCAGAGTCGGGGCGCAAGGTCGCGTCTTGCTAGCAGCATCGCCGACAACGAGCGGGCGAAGACGATGGCAGCCAAGGCGGTGACACAAGGGATGGGATTCGATCCGCTCAACCTTGGGATCCTATGCTGGTTTCACTAAATCGGCTTCCAAGTTGTGTCCGTACAGCCATGCGCTCTGGCGAAGAGGGTGGCTGTTCGCGAACTCAGCATCACGTTGCCGCTGCTCGGGGCCATCTGGCAAGTGGTTCAGCACTTCCCTGCCACGGCTCATCAATTGGACTTCGCTGGCTCGTGGCCGGCGGATCTCCTCGTAGCGCCGCAGCGCCTGAGGTAGCGAGTCGCGGCTGGCAGTGCGCAGACAAGCGGCGAGAACCGCGCCGTCCTCGATCGCTTGCGCTGCGCCCTGCGCGAAGAACGGGAGCATCGCGTGCGCGGCATCGCCAAGAAGGCTGATGCGGCCCTCGGTCCACTGTTCGAGCGGGACCCGGTCGTACAGAGCCCAGCGCTTGGTGTGGGTGGCGGCGGCGATTAACCGATTCAGGCGGTCGTCCCAGCCCTCGAACTCCTCGATCAGGTCCGAGATCTGGCCATCGGCCGTCCAGGACTCGGTCCGCCAGTCGCCAGCAGGAACGATCGCGACTATGTTGACCAACCGTCCTCCGGAGACCGGATAGTGCACGAAGTGGCGGCCGGGGCCGACCCACAGCGTTTGCACTGGACGACGAGCCATGTCTGGTGCCTTTTCGGCGGGGACCAGACAACGGAAGGCGCATAGCCCGGAGAAGCGGGCGCCAATCTTTGGGGCGATCATCTCCCTGACCATCGAGTGAATGCCGTCCGCGCCGATGACCACGTCCGAGGTCACCGTCGTTTCCCGGCCGGACCCACTGGCGAAGGTAAGTTCCACTTCGTTCTCCAGCTGAGTCACTTCGACGCAGCGATGATCCAGGTGGACCTGTTGCGCAGAGAGCGCTTGCTGGAACAGGGCCAATATGTCCGCCCGGTGGGCGACGTAGCAGGGCACCTCGTAGAGGCGCTCGCACTCTTCTCCCATGGGTTGGACGAACAGCACCTGGCCGTCCTTCCAACGACGGAACTCCCAGGCGGCCTCAAGCCGAACGGCGAAGTCCGGCAGATTGTCGGCGAGCCCAAGTTTGTCCAACGGGCGCACCATGTTGGGTGGGATCACAATCCCCGCGCCCAGCTCCCTCAGCTCTGGCGCCTGCTCGTAGACCGTTACGTCCAGTCCCGCCTTCTGAAGGAACAGCGCGGCTGCAAGTCCGCCAAGACCACCTCCTACTATCGCTATTCGCAGCGTCACTGAGGGACCCCCGCCGCGTGGTCCGGGTTGAGGTGCTCTTTGAGAGAGATCCTCGCCGAGGTTTTCGTTTCGATGGCATACATCAACTCTAGGGTCGCTCCAACCTCACTTCCCAACCTTAACCCATCGATTCCCATCGAAGCGCTGAAGCTGCGCCTGTCTGATGGGTTGGTAGTCGGTTGAGCTCGTGTTGATCTTGATTCCCGGCAACAGCATCGTAAGATCCACATCCTTCAGACTCGCGGCTTGTTTCATCACATTCTCGCGCGTCAGATCATCACCGCAACGCCGTAGCACCTCAACCAGCAATTGCGCACCCGAGTAGCCCAAGACGTTGAACGCATCCGCCACATCTCCTCTAGGATGGTATCGCTTCATCCATGCAAACCATTCTGTCACCCCCGCGTCTTGCTGCCAGACTGGATCAGTTGGATCCTTCAGAAAGGCTGCGGAAAAAAGACCCGCTGATTTCCCCAATCCCGCCGGGGTCAGCGTTGCCCCAATCGAGGTGCTCGGGTAAGCAATAAATCGCATGGGTTGCCAGGCAATGTCGTAGATTTTTCGAATTGCAAATGCGCCGAATTTGGGAGTCGTAGCGATCAACAGTGTGTCGGCACCCGAAGCTTTGAGGCTGGCTATTTGCGAATCGACGCTCGGGTCGGTCGCCTCGTAGCTTGCCTCGGCTACGATCATGCGCACGGCCTTGTCCCCCAACAATTCTCTTGTCGCTCTCAAATAGTCCTTGCCGAGATCGTCGTTCTGGTAGAGCACGGCGATCCTGGCATCGGGCTGTTCGCGAAGGAGGTGGAGTAAGAAAGCCTGCACCTCCACTTGCGGGCTGGGTTGGAAGGGCATTGTCCAGGGAAAGTGCGTCGGATCGTTGAATTTCGAACCGAGCACGTTAATAAACAAGTGCGGTACCTGTTTCCCATTGAGGTATTTTTTGATCGCGCTGTTGGATGCCGTGCCGAGCGAACCGAAGATGAACAATACCTCTTCCTGCTCGACGAGCTTCCGAGTTTGCTCGACGGTTTTGGCGGGGTTGTAGCCATCGTCCAATGAGATAAGCCGAATCTTGCGGCCATTGACACCACCGCGCTCGTTGATCATATCGAAGTAGGCAGTGTGCGCCTTGCCGACCATCCCCGTGGCGCTAACCGGGCCGCTATAGGGAATGGTCTGACCGATCTTTATTTCTGTATCGGTGACGCCGGGCCCATAGCGCTTCTCCGCAAAGCTCACGTCTGTTCCCAGCCACGCCAGTGCTCCGGCCAGGATCAAAGACTTATACAGCGACGATGCAGTCATGGCTCCCTCCTTAGTTTATTGGTTGGCTATCCTTGAGTTACGGGTTTCGTAATTAAGTTACGAATATGGTAATTACGATATAGGATATTGTCAACCGCAATACGTAATCTGCTAGAATTGAGGCATCGCAGGATAGTGATCACGACCATGACCAACGACCGGACTCATAACCACACGCTCGTGCAGAGCACAACGAGGTATGGCTGCAAACTTGATCGCAGCTTTATTAGGCAGGAATATTTCCTGTGAAGGCGTCGCAACAAGGCGTCCAGTCGGTAGAGGTCGCAGGCCGCCTGCTTCGCGCGCTGGTCGGCGAAGGGCGAGCCATGATGCTGCGCGATCTAGCAAAAGCGGCTCACATGCCGGCAGCTAAGGCCCACCGGTACCTGGTGAGCTTGGGTCGCTTAGGACTCGTCGATCAAGACTCGGCGACCGGTCGCTATGACCTGGCGAACTTCGCGCTTGAGCTTGGCCTGGCCCGTCAGGGTCGGATTGACGCCATCGGCCTTGCCACCGTGGTTCTGGAGGAGTTACGAGAGTCAACCAGCGAGAGCGGACTGCTCGCGGTCTGGGGGGATCAGGGACCGACTGTTGTCCGCGTATTGGCGTCGCGGCGACCAGCTTTCGTTCTGGCACGAGTGGGCGCGGTCATGCCACTGACGTGGTCAGCGACGGGACTTGCCTTCATCGCCTTCTTGCCAGAATCGGTGACGCACAAGCTAGTCGCGGCTGAACTCGAAGCGAACCGTCGGTCGACAGGAACCCTAGCCCCGAAGACCAAGAAAGATCTGGATACGCTCGTGAAGACGGTAAGGCAGCATGGGCTTTCTCGCATCCAAGGTACGGTCACTCCCGGAACGAACGCCTTGGCGGCTCCGATCTTTGATCATCGAGGTGCCGTCGTCGCTGTGATAACTCTTCTTGGCTCTGAACGCGATCTCGATATCTCCTGGGACGGCACGCTGGTACGTGCATTGCGCAGCGCTGCTGAGAGCGTGTCGCGCAAATTAGGTTATTCCTCGTCGAAATCAGTTCATGGTTGACGCGGTCCAGGTCTAGGTTCTCTCGCTAGATCCACCGGTCTTGAGTTCTTTTCGGCGCCCCCGTTCGCTCGCACCCTCTCGACAGAACGTGGCAACTCGAATCCTTGGATGTCCGCTCAGGGCTGGTTGCGCCGTCGAACGACCGCTTTCACAAAATTGGCTGTATAGCCGCTTATGGCCGTTGACGGACCATGGCTGACTTGGAAAAGAGTACGTCTCGCGACACTATGCCCGAACTACCGGGTCTCGCATCAAGCTCCCTGAACTGTCGCCAGTGTTGCCCCGCACGCGCCCACGCCTCCTGTCCCGCCGCCCCCCTCGCACTGGTCTCTAAGAATCGCCGCGCGCGCATGACCACGCCCGCGCGCCAATCCGCTTAATTGTTTATTTTTACTGTTAATTGACCCTGTTTTCCATTTCGGACAGATCCGTTTTTGCATTGGGATTCCGCTGTAGATCCAAGTGGTTGCTGTCTTCCCGTGCGGGTTATGTGCCAACGAAAAAGTGGGTTAACTGCGCGGAGAAATCAACAAGTAGCTCGTAGCATGCGCGCATGCATGACAAACTACCGACCTCACGGGCAGGCGCAATCAGGGAGCTGATCGAATTTTTTGCCGAGCCCGGGCATTTGCTAAGCGCAGAAAGCCACCCCATCCGGCCTTCCATACCCGATCAACCGCATAGTATGATTGCTTCGAAACGCTAGTAAGGGTCGGCAAATATTCCGCTAGCATCGGCGGATCGTCAGAATCTCAGAGGGGGACGCGTGAGTATGACGACGCGACTTTCGCTGTTGGTACAATCGCGTCTGCGCTTCCCAGCGCATATGCGCAGCCGGCTTGGTCTCTTGCATTGAGGCGTTACGATGATACCTGCAAGAGTATCTGGTGACGCCGGCTACAGCCATAGTAAGAGTCCGCTTGGGCGAATCCCCAAGCCGGTGTTCGCGACTCCCACAGCCTAAAGAAGTAGAAGCGATCCAGAGGCGAGCCGCGCCATGATCACCGCGTGGTGGAGTCCAAACCTCCGTCCGGTAACATCGGCTTGGAGCCGGTGAGGCGCGCGACAAGCATGAGCACAAGATCGGTTTCCCTCGCCAAAACGACGCGTCCAAGCTTCGCGGGCATCCTGCCTCGGGATCGCCTCTTCGCCATGCTGGATGCCACTCGGAAATCCGTTGTCTGGGTGACGGGCCCACCTGGGTGCGGGAAGACGACGCTCGTGGCCAGCTATCTTGAACGCCGCAAGCAGCAATCCCTTTGGTACCAGGTCGACGAAGGCGACGCGGATGTTGCATCGTTCTTTTATTACCTCGGCTTGGCGGCCAGTGAACTGCGTCGGAGGCCGCAACTCCGGCTGCCACAGCTCACGCCGGAATATCATGCCGCGATTTCAGCGTTCGCACGCCGCTATTTCCAGACACTGTACGCACATCTCGGCGCGCCATTCGCGATGGTGCTCGACGGATATCATGAAGTCTCTGCACAGTCGGTATTCCATGACGCAATTCGGGTCGCGCTCTCCGAGGTACCCGCCGACTGTATCGTCGTCCTCATCAGTCGGAGCGACCCTCCTCCGCTCATGGCGAGATTGCGCGCCAATCAAGCGATGGAAGTGCTTGGTTGGGAGAATTTGCGGCTGACTCAGGAAGAGAGCAATGCAATTGTCCGCCAACGAGGTCATTATTTGTCAGACCGGACGCTCACCGAGCTATATGAAAAGACCCAGGGTTGGGCAGCCGGTTTGATCCTGACGCTGGAGCAGGTTGCCGGACGCGATTCGATCGCGCAGGTGCCGGAGCTCTCTACCCCGCAACTGGTATTCGATTATCTGGCGGGAGAGATATTCGAGAAGTCCGATTCCCGAACGCAGACATTCCTGCTCAATACGGCCTACCTGCCGCAGATGACGGCAGAAATGGCACGCAGCCTTACCGGTGAAAGCGATGCGGGAACGATTCTGGCCCGGATGTATCACGAAAACTATTTTGTGACGCTCAAACAGGCTAGACCGGAGCCGGTTTACCAGTATCACCCGTTGCTGCGCGAGTTCCTGCTCTCGCGCGTTGCCGAAGCCTTCGACAAGGACACCCGTATTGGACTGCAACGAAAGGCGGCAGCTCTGCTCGAAGCGAATGGGCTCGTCGGCGAATGCGTTTCTCTGCTGCGCGAGATCGACGACTGGGAGCACATGGTCGAGGTGATCCGCTCCCGTGCCGAGGCGATGCTCAACCGGGGCATGGCGGAGACGCTCGCGCAGTGGGTCGTGGCCTTGCCCAAGGAAGTGCAGCAGCAGCACCCATGGACTCTGTACTGGATCGCGGTGGCGCGCATGCACGCGTCCCCTCGGGAGGGCCGCATCCTGCACGAACAGGCATATGACTTGTTCCGTGCGCAGAAAGACCAGGACGTAGTCGGACTCATGCTGAGCTGTTCGGGCGCGATGGACTCGATCCTGTACGAGCTCGATGATTTCACGTTGCTCGATCGGTGGATTCCGATCATGGACGAGCTGCTCCGCGCGCACCCGGAAATGCTGTCGCGGCCGGTGGGCACCCGTCTTGAAACGAGCCTTCTGGCATCGATGGTCGTCCGGCAGCCGCACCATCCCGACCTCGAAAAGTGGGTCGAGCATGCCTACATGGCGTCGGCGGCCCATGACGACCCGGATCTGCGCATGCTGGTGGAGCCTCGCGTCGCGATCGCGATCATATGGGGAGGACACTATCCGAAAGCGTCGGCGGTAATCGAAGGTATGCGACGCCTGACCTCCCGCCACGAGGTTTCGCCCTTCGCGTTGAGCATGATGAGGTTGGCCGAGGTCATGTACTTCATGCTCACCGCCCAACATGATGAATGCCTCCGGTCGGTGCAGGAAGGACTCGAGATCGAACGGGCCGCCGGGGTAAACGTCACCTCCCACCAATTGCTGGTATTCGGGGCGGGCGGTATGTTGACCTGCGGAGATCTCGACGCCGCAAGAGCGATGCTGGACGAGTTCGCAACGTTGCCGCGGACGCCGGCGCGATTCGATCTCTGTCTCTTCCATCTCTTCTCGACGTGGCATGCGATGCTCTCGCAGGACAACCTGCGCGCGTTCCAGCAACAGAAGCTCGCGCTCAGGACAGCAATCGAGGTGGGTTGCCCTTACTTCGAAGTGCTATGCCGTCTTGCTGCGGCCGAGGTTCTCTACGAGGGTGGCGAGAGAACCAATGCCATGGCGCAGTTCCAGCAAGCGTACGATCTCGGGCGCCCGATCAAGAATCACCTGCTCGAATTTACCGGTCTGATGAGCTATGCGCGGGTCGCGCTCGAAGACAACCGGCGCCGCCGCTCGGGACTGCTGGCACTGCGCCAGGCGCTCGCCGTCGGCAAGCCGCGCAATTTTGTGACGTTTACGTTATGGCGTCCCGATCCCCTCGCGCGCCTGATGAGTCGCGCGCTCGAAGCGCGAATCGAGCCCGATTACGCTGCGGAGATCATTCGCCGTTGCGGCCTCACGCTGGATTCGGCGCGCGCGGCCCTGTCGGGATGGCCGTGGCCCTTCAAAGTCCACACGCTGGGCCCATTTCGGCTTCTGCGCGGCAATGTGCCGATCGTATCGTCGGGCAAGGGACAGAAACGCCCCCTGGATCTGCTCAAGGTGCTCATTGCACATGGCGGTCGGGAAGTCAGCGAGACGCACATTACCGAAGCGCTCTGGCCCCGCATCGATGGTGACTCGGCGCACCGCTCGTTCACCTCGACGTTGCATCGGTTGCGCAAGCTTCTGGGAGAGGATCGCTCACTTGTCCTTTCGGAAGGCAAGCTATCCCTCGATGGACGCTATGTATGGACCGACACCTGGGCACTCGAACAGCTTACGGCGCTGATCGACCTATCCTGGCGCGGCAGGCGCGATAACATCGACAAATCCGCCATCGCCGCATTCGGCGACCGGCTCCTCGAGCTCTATCGGGGTCCATTCCTCGGCAATGAAGCAGACGAACCATGGAGTCAGACGCTGCGCCAGCGTCTGCGTAACCGCTACGTGCGCACCGCGAGCGACATCGCACGCTTCTGGCAACAGGCCGGCGACACCGAGCGCGCTGTGGACTATCTGCACCGCGTCCTCGACGTGGACGATCTGGCCGAGAGCGTGTACCGCCAGCTCATGCAATGCTACGTCGAGCTTGGCCGGGTCGCCGAAGCCGTCGAAGGCTATGCGCGCTGTCGTTCCGTTCTGGCGGCAAGGCTGGGCGTGGAGCCATCCATGGAAACCCGTGGTATTTACGAGAAACTCGTTAATCTCCAATAAGTTCCGGCCGGTCACGATAGACGGCCTGTAACGCGTTCTCCCGAGCGCGATCGATCCTGCGCCTGCCTTCTTCCCCAATTTTGTAAGTCATAAGTAATCGGTTGGTAACCCATCCGGGAACCGGCCACATGCATTCTGCGCTCAACAAATGCACGTCCTGGGTGTCAATTCGACGTCGCACGGATACGACTACGCAACGAACAGCAGCGTGTGTAGACAGGGAGGAGATCGCTAGCGGCAGCTCTCGACCCTGAGCGATTTCAAACGTCAGCGAAACATTTTTAGCAGGCCAACGCACTGCAATTTCTATAAACGGAGGCAGACCATGAAGACGAACATGATTCGAGTATCGAGTGTGCTGTTGACGACAATGATGCTCCTGGGCGGATGTGCGACCCCCGGTGCGGCCGATGGGTATGTCGCAGCCAATACGTTCGGACAGGGCCTGAAGAACCTCGTCCTTTCGCCATTCATGATCGTCGCGGGCATAGCGCAGGGCCTGGCTTTTCTTCCGTACACAATCGGAACTGGACTTAACGATCTTAACAAGGGTCTATTGCAGGCGAATGCGGTTCCACTGGACGACTCGTACAAGGCCACCTTCGGGGTATCCATCGACGACAAGCGTGTCGACCCGCAGTCCGGCAGGATCGAAGGCCAGCCGGGCCTCTATGGTCGCTACCGCTCGCAGGCGATCTTCGAGGCAAACAGTTCGCTGCAGCGTCTGCTGGTGTCGCAGGGAATGCCAGAGCAAACGGCAAAGAATTACGTGCTGACGGGAAACTACCAGTACGCGCTGACACGAGGTCAGATCCTTCTTGCGATCGTGTACCGGCATCCGGGCGAGCAGCCTTTTCGGGTAACCGCGAAACAGACTGGCATTACAACTACGTTTCGCCCGGGACAACGCGGCTGGCATGAGCCCTACCAGCGCGATGTGGACGGACAACCCATCGACGAAGTGGTCGACTGGGCCGCGATCGACTACAAGCTGCTGCGCCAGGAAAAAGTCGTCGCAACTTTGATGGTGCTCGCAATGGAGGCGATCAAAGCCGGCAAACGGTCGCCGGAGTACTGGGATGCGGAGCGACCCTGGTTGGCCGGAGAGACGGCCAAAGTCATGGCGCTTTCGCAAGGGAGGGTAACCCTGCCAGCTTCCTAAACAGGAGAGGGCAAAGAGAAACCGCGATCAACACAACAAGCGACGCAGGCGGAGTGCTGTTCCGCTGATTCGGAGGTCGAGATATGTCTTCGCAACTGAGCCAATTCGTTTCTCTACTGAGCAGCGGTCCGCGCTGGCGAGTTGCCGCGCTGACATCCCTGCTTCTCATGCTGTGCGCATGTGGCGGCGGTGGAGGGGGGACGGACGCCTCGACACCTCCCAATGACCCCAATCGCGTGGGCGCCGGTTGGGTCACGATCACCGGCAGCGATGCCGGACCCAGCAAATTAACGAACTCGCCTACCGTGTCTCTAAGCGGTGATGCCTTTATCAGTCCCAAGTTCTTCGTTTGTTGCACGGGATCGGCGACGGACACGGGGGTGACGGTCTCGTGGGCAAACGCCACAACGGGAGGCTCAGGTGCGGCCACGCAGGCACCGCAATATTGCTTTTTCCTCGGTTACTACCTGTGCGGTCATACATGGCAAGCCACCATCGATCTCGTCGTGGGAAATAATGCCATCACGATCACGGCCACTGATCCGGGAGGCAACCTTGGGCGCGCGACAGTCTCGGTGAGGCGTACGCCCGATGTCACGCCGCCGACCGTCAGCGCAACAAGTCCTGCAAACGGGGCGACCGCAGTCGGAACAAACAGTGCCTTTACCGTCGCTTTCAGTGAAGCGATGGATCCGGCGACTATTTCGACCTCGACGATCCTGCTCAATGACAATTTGAACAACCCCGTGAACGGCAGCGTGACCTATTCGAGCGCGGTCGCGACTTTCACGCCTGCCGCAAGCTTTCAGGGGTCGACCGTCTACACGGCCACCATCACCTCGGGCGTAAAGGACATCACGGGAAATGCGCTCGCGATGGCCTATGGCTGGAGCTTCACAACGGGTCCAGCGCCCGATACCACGCCACCGACCGTGAGCTTGACATCGCCCGCAAACGGAGCAACGTGTGTTCCGACCGAGACACAGCTACTCGCCACATTCAGCGAGGCCGTCTCGTTCCCGACAGTGAACTCCAGTACTTTCCTACTGAAGGATAGTCAGAACAATCCAGTCGGTGGAACGGCCGTGCTGCCTTTCATGGCACCAGCCGTTTTCGCTCCGGACGGTCCGCTCTCAGATTCCTCGTCCTACACGAGCACCATCACAACCGGAATCACGGACCTCGCTGGGAACCACCTTATAACGGACTACACGTGGACATTTACAACCCAGGCTGCAGGGGCCGGCACATGGAGTGCCGCATCCGCCGCTGGTGCGCCCTCGCCGAGATCCGACCACACAGCCATCTGGACGGGTACCCAGATGATCGTCTGGGGTGGATATTCCAATGGTGTTTTCGGTAACGGTGCGCGCTACGATCCTGCTACCGATATGTGGACGCCAATGTCGAATGTCGGTGCACCCTCCCCCCGATACGGTCATGTTGCAGTCTGGACTGGAAGCAAGATGATTGTTTGGGGAGGAGTGCAACCAGGTGCCTTTTTGAATTCGGGTGCCATCTACGATCCGATCACAGACACTTGGGCAGCCATGTCGTCATCCGGGGCGCCCTCCGCACGGCAGTCGCCCTCTGCAGTATGGACAGGATCGGAAATGATCGTCTGGGGCGGTAGCGGAACTGGCGTCATTGCCTTCGGTGATGGGGCGCGATACAACCCGATCACAAATTCCTGGTCGACGGTCTCTGAGATCGGTGCTCCGGCCGCGCGGTTAGGACACACGGCCATCTGGAACGGATCGGCAATGATCGTCTGGGGAGGGGCCAACTCCGGAGTGCTCTTAACCAACACTGGTGGAATCTATACGCCGTCGTCAGATAGCTGGACGGCAATCACGGATAGTGGCGCGCCTACGCCCCGAATACGCCACTCGGCGGCGTGGACTGGCACTGAAATGATCGTCTGGGGTGGAGATGACGGCGGCGACCCGTTCAATACTGGAGCGCGATTCAACTCGTCATCCAACACCTGGCTCCCCATGTCCTCCAAGTGCGCCCCATTGGGCCGCTCTGTCCCCGGGATCTGGAGCGGAACCGAGTTGATTGTGTGGGGAGGAGGCCGGAATCCCAATGGTCCCTACTACAGAGTCGGGGGGCGCTACAACCCCAGCACGGATGCCTGGCAATCCACGCCTGTTGTGGCCATGCCCAGTCCCCGGATGGGCCACACCGCGATCTGGACCGGAACAGACATGATCGTATGGGGCGGAAACGACCCTGCAGGCACGCGTTTCAACGATGGAGGGAGGTACCGATCACAGTAACGCGACCACTCTGATTTTCGACAGGGAAATTATTCCTACGCTTTGGTCATAATCACGGGGCAATATTGTTTGTTCGTGCATCTATGTTTGCGTAATCAACTCCATCATGCCGCTCATCCGTGCCGTGGAGCATGCGCGATGCTGGTACGAAAGACTGCTCTCCGGCGGACTGGAGTCGCAGCCTGTATTCGCAAAGGAAATGGGCGTTAGCCCACGCTATGTGCGAAAGATCTCCCGCTGTGCCTTCCTGGCACCGGATATCGTCGAGTTGATACTGGTCGGACGCCAGCCTGCAGAACTCACGCTGGAAAAACTACTCGAAAACCTGCCGCTCGACTGGGTCGAGCAACGTAAGGTCTTAGGGCTTTCTAAGGCCTGAATTCCGGCGTTCGCGTCAAGCATTCTCTTTCCATTTATCGCTGCGCGGCTGCTTCAAAGGGGTCGCACTATGCCGATATCGATGCATGATCCGTGGTTTCAATTTTTGTCCACATTCGAAAGGTGGCACGCGAAAGTGCGTGCTGGAGAAAACCGCGTGAAAGGTAACTTAATGCCCGGCTGTGGAGCGCATTCCGTGCCTCCAATTGGCGACACGGAACGCGAAGGTATTTGATCTTGCGGGACTTGATGTCTGTGCTAGAGACAGAGAACGAAAATTGCAAACTGGGTGGCGGAGAGGGTGGGATTCGAACCCACGTGCCAGGTCTCCCTGACCATCTGATTTCGAGTCAGCGCCGTTATGGCCACTTCGGTACCTCTCCGGATTCGTGTGCTATTTTATCAGTGATGTGCTCTATTGCGAATCTTCCCTCGTGCCGTTTCGGCTATTGACAATGAGACGGCGCGCAATCTCCGGAAGTTGTGCTTCGTCGCCGAACGCGCTGAGGGTCGTGGCAATGGCGCTCCTTCTGGTACTGCCATCGTGCAATCCCGATACGCTGTTCGAGAGACCGGTACAGCCTTTCGGCGAAACCGACGAACTCGTCGTCCTGGTCCGCAATGGCCCCGCCACCCGCTTCCTCGGCGCGGACGGCAAATACAGCGGCATCGAGCAGGACCTGCTCGACATGTTCGCCAAGGACACCGGCACGCGCTTGCGCCTCGTCGAGCGCACGAAATTCAGCGAAATTCTGCCGGCATTGCGCCGCCATCTTGCTCATCTTGCCGCAGCGGGCCTGGCTGCGACCGAAGAGCGCCGCAAGGAGTTCATCTTCGGACCCGCGTACCTGTCTGTGCACACGGTGATCGCCTACAACACCGATCATCAGCGCCCCAGGAATGTCCGCGACCTCGTTGGCAAGCGTGTAGCCGTCCTTGCCGGTTCCAGCAGCGCGGAACAGCTCGGACTGGAAGTCTTGCAAGAATCCAAGCTGCAATGGGAAGAAATTGCGGCGACGGACAGTATGGCATTGCTCGACAAGCTGGCTAGTGACGAGGTCGACTACGTCGTGACAGACTCGAATATCGTCGAGCTTGCCCAGAATTTCTCCCCGAACATCGGCCGGGCGTTCAATCTGGGCGAACCCGAAACACTGTCATGGGCTCTGCCGAAAGATGCGAGTCCGCTGCTTGTAGACCGGGTCAAGGATTTCTTCGCGCGCATCAACGCCAACGGCACCTTGAGGATTCTGCTGGACAGGTATTACGGCCATATCCAGCGCCTCACCCAGGCCGATGTATCCGCATTCCTGGAGCGTCGGCTATCGATATTGCCGCAATATCGCAGCACCTTTCAGGAGGCACAGGAATTGACTAGCATCGACTGGCGTCTGCTGGCTGCCCTGGGCTTCCAGGAATCGCACTGGAATCCGCTGGCGACGAGCCCCACGGGCGTACGGGGATTGATGATGCTCACTTCCGAAACGGCTGATCGGCTCGGCGTGAACGACCGCTTGGACGCACGCCAGAACATCATTGCCGGTGCGCGCTATCTGAAAATTCTGAAAGACACGTTACCCGAGCGCATAACCGAACCGGACCGCACCTGGCTCGCCCTCGCGTCGTACAACGTCGGTTATGGTCACCTGGAGGATGCCCGCATCCTGACGCAACGGCACGGCCTGAACTCGGATACCTGGGTCGACGTAAAGAAGACGCTGCCTTTGCTGACACGCTCGGACTTCTACATCACGGTCAAACGCGGTTTTGCGCGCGGCGGGGAAGCCGTCATTCTCACCGAGAACATCCGCAACTATTTCGACATCCTGGTTCGCTACGACGAATCGTACCGGCCACTGTTTTCCACGGTCCCGGACGACGAAAGTCACGTCGCGCCGTAGCGCGTTCAGCCGCGGCGAATCGTGTCGATGCCGCCCATGTACGGGCGTAACGCCGGCGGTATCGCCACACTGCCGTCGGCTTGCTGGTAGTTTTAGCTCCCGCCGCTTCGCTTAACCTGACCACTGCTCAGTGGTCAGGTTAGCCTGCACTGAAACATCAACGCGGGCGATTGATCGCCTGCAACCCTCCCATGTAGGGTTGCAGGACGGCGGGAATGTCCACCCCGCCGTCCGCGCGTTGATAGTTTTCCAGAAGGGCCACGAGTGTCCTGCCAACCGCCAGCCCGGAACCGTTCAGCGTGTGCACCAGTTCATTCTTGCCCTTCTCCCCCTTGAAGCGCGCCTGCATGCGCCGCGCCTGGAACGCTTCGAAGTTGCTGCACGAGGAGATTTCCCGATAGGCATTCTGTCCCGGCAGCCAGACTTCGATGTCATAGGTCTTTGCTGCGGAGAACCCCATGTCCCCGGTGCACAACGCCACCGTGCGAAACGGCAACTCCAGCCGCCTCAGAATCGTTTCCGCGTGCGCCGTCAGCAGTTCCAAGGCTTCGTAGGATTTTTCCGGCTGGATGATCTGAACCAGTTCGACCTTGTCGAACTGGTGCTGGCGGATCATGCCGCGCGTGTCCTTGCCGTAAGAACCGGCCTCGGAGCGGAAGCACGGCGAATGGCAGACGAACTTCAGCGGCAATTCGTCAAGTGACAGCACCTGGTCTCGTATCATGTTCGTGACCGGTACTTCTGCGGTGGGAATCAGGTACAGGCTTGTATCACGAAACTTTGGGCTCACCGAATCCACGGTCTTTCCTGATCTTCTAATTTCCTCCAGAACGGCGTCATCGTCGAAAGTCTGTCTCGGGATCTTGAATAAGTCTTCTTCGAATTTTGGTAGCTGACCAGTTCCGCGCATGCTGTCGGCGTTGACCAGATAAGGCACATACACTTCGGTGTAGCCATGCTCCGCGGTGTGTATGTCAAGCATGAATTGCGCGAGCGCGCGATGCAGGCGCGCCAGCGGCCCCTTCATCAAGGTGAAGCGCGCGCCGCTGATCCTCGCCGCAGCGTCGAAATCAAGCAGGCCGAGGCCGGCACCGAGATCGACATGATCTTTCACCGGGAAATCGAACTTGCGCGGCTCACCGATGCGGCGCATCTCGACATTCTCGTCCGCGGATTTTCCGACGGGCACGCTTGCGTGCGGCAGGTTTGGAATCGTGAGCAAGATATTCGTAAGCTCTGTCTGGATTTGGCTCAACTCGGCTTCGACGACTTTTAGCCCGTCGCCTATCTCGTTTACGCCGGCCATCAAAGCAGAAATGTCTTGTCCCGTGCGCTTGAACACACCGATCTGAGTCGAAGATGTATTGCGTCTCGCCTGTAGTTCCTGCGTCTTTACTTGAGCATTCTTGCGCCGCTGCTCAAGCGTACGTAATGCGTCAACAGGGATCGCAACACCACGCGTCGCAAGCTTGGCCGCCACCCCATCGAGATCACTCCGAATCAATTGAACATCCAACATCGCTTTCCTTTGCGTCCTCTCCGTTTTTCCTCTGCGACCTTTGCGTCAACGCCCTTCAGTTCTTTTTCTTTGCCTTCACATCCAGCTCGCGCAAGTGCGCGAGTTTCTCGGCGATCTTGCCTTCCAGTCCACGCGATGTCGGCCGGTAGAAACCGGTGCTCTCCAGGCCCTCCGGGAAATAATTTTCTCCCGCCGCATACGCATCCACCTCGTCATGCGCATAACGATAACTGCGGCCGTAGCCGAGTTCCTTCATGAGCTTGGTGGGAGCGTTGCGAAGATGCTCCGGCACGGGCCGGGACTTGTCGGACTGGACAAGCGAGCGGGCCTCATTATACGCAACGTAGGAAGCATTCGACTTTGCAGCGCACGCCAGATAAATGGCCGCCTGTGCCAGGGCGAGTTCGCCTTCGGGCGAGCCCAGCCTTTCATAAGTCTCGCAAGCATCCAGCGACAGCCGCAACGCCCGCGGATCGGCCAGGCCGATGTCCTCCACCGCCATGCGCACCAGCCGCCTGCCGACGTACAAGGGGTCCGCGCCACCATCGAGCATGCGGACAAGCCAGTACAACGCGGCATCGGGAGACGATCCGCGCACCGATTTGTGCAACGCGGAGATCTGGTCGTAAAAGGCATCGCCGCCCTTGTCGAAGCGACGCAGATTCTGGGCGAGTGTCGCCTGCACGAATGTTTCATCGAGCTGCGCAACCTTGCGCATCGTCGCCGCGTTGCCGATGGCTTCAACCATATTTAGCAATCGCCGTGCATCGCCGTCGGCGGCCCCGACCACCAGATCGCGCGCTTTTTCGGAGAAAGCCTGGGCGGGAAAGGCCTTCGCGAACGCACGCGAGAACAATTCCGCCAGGTCATCTTCGTCAAGCGGTTTGAGTACATAGACCGCCGCACGCGACAGCAATGCACCATTGACTTCGAACGATGGATTTTCGGTGGTCGCGCCGATGAACGTCACCAGGCCACGCTCGACAAAGGGCAAAAACGCATCCTGCTGCGCCTTGTTGAAGCGGTGAACTTCATCGACGAACAGGATGGTCGCGCGCCCGGACTGCTGGAGCACGTTCTCCGCGTGCGCAACGGCATCGCGGATATCCTTGACACCGGAAAGAACGGCGGAGAGCGCAATGAATTCGGCATCGAAGGCCCGCGCCATCAGGCGCGCGAGCGTGGTCTTGCCCACCCCGGGCGGACCCCACAGGATCATCGAATGCAGCTTTCCCGATTCGTAGGCCACGCGCAACGGCTTGTCGGGACCGAGCAGATGCCGCTGGCCGACGACTTCGTCCAGATTCTGCGGCCGCATCAGCTCCGCGAGTGGCGCCGCCGGCTGCCGGGCTTCGAAAAGGTCAGTCAAAGATCACACCCACCTCACCCCCGCCCTCTCCCCCCTCAAAGGGCGGAGAGGGAGTCAGATCGTGCCTCTTTCAAGATTTTCCCGGATTATTCGACAGACCAGCCCGGTTCACAGGACCAACGAGGATAGAAGCTCCTTCAAAACTGGCGAAAATGCGAACCACAACCACGCCACGAATCTGCAACAAGGCACATTGTCTCTCAACTCCCTCTCCGCCCGCCTACGGGGGGAGAGGGCCGGGGTGAGGTGGGTGGTTATTCCGTTACGACATCCGCGCCTTTGGGCACCGTAAACGTGTAGAGATCGGGCGAGGTCTTGGGATTGCGCTGCAGATTGGAGAATTTGATCGTCGTCCTTTGTCCGAAATGATCGTGGAGTTCCATGACTTCCAAGGTGTTTCCGCGAAAACCCATGCGCACCTTTTCGAACAGGCTGTCCTCGTCGTAAGGCTTGACCTCCAGCCAGTCGAGCTTTTTCTTCACTCCGACCGCGTTCAGAGAAAAATACCTGTCGACATCGTCCGCGCCCGCCAGCAATGCGGCCGGACTGCTGCCGAGCGCCTTGTCCAGATTGCGCTGGGTGACCTGGTTGAGGTCCTTGTCGTAGATCCAGAGTTTTTCGCCATCGCCCACGATGATCTGCTCGTAAGGCTTGTCATAGGTCCAGCGGAATTTCCCGGGGCGCTGAAACTGCACGGTACCGCTCGCCTGTTGCTGGACGGCGCCGTTGGCATCGGTGACTTCCTGGGTGAAGTTCGCTTTCGCGGAGCGGGTCTGCTCGATGAAGGCATGCAGCTTCTCGATGGAACCTGCACTCGCCGGCATGGCGATCAGCGCTCCAATGAGCAGTGCCGTCCATGAGGACGCGCTTCTCATCAGCTGTTCCTCGTGCGTTGCAGATCCGTGATCCGGCCACCGGTCGTGGTAACGACGCTGGTGAACGGATCAGAGGCCGTGGGATAGTAATGGAAGGTTTTCACGATCGATTCGGTGGAATTGACCGATACCGGATTCGCACTAACCGATCCAGGGACCGTACCCAGCAGCATCCACTGTTTTCGCATGAGCATCTCCTCTCTTTCCGGACCATTGTTCCTAGACCATTGTCGCCTTGCCATGGTTCCTGGTCTTTTTTCGGTCCGCTCCGGTTCAGGCTTCGCTTCTGGACGGCGCGATCACCTCGCGGTTGCCGTTGGACTGCATGCTCGACACCAGCCCCGCACGCTCCATCTGCTCTATCAGGCGCGCAGCGCGGTTGTAACCGATGCGCAAATGCCGCTGCACCAGCGAGATCGAAGCCCGCCGCGATTTGAGCACGATATCGACGGCCTGATCGTACAGCGGATCGGCCTCTGCGTCGGCCTCGCCCGCAGTCCCGCCGTTCTCGGCGTCGGCTTCCCCGCCTTCAAGAACATCTTCGATGTACTGGGGCTGGCCGCGCGACTTCAGGTACTCGACGACCTTGTGCACTTCCTGGTCGGAGACGAAGGCACCATGCACCCGCTGCGGATAACCGGTGCCCGGCGGCAGGTAAAGCATGTCGCCCTGGCCGAGCAGCTGCTCCGCACCCATCTGGTCGAGGATGGTTCGCGAATCCACCTTGCTGGAAACCTGGAACGACACGCGCGTGGGGATGTTCGCCTTGATCAGGCCGGTAATGACATCCACCGAAGGCCGCTGGGTCGCGAGCAACAGATGGATACCGGCGGCACGGGCTTTCTGCGCCAGCCGTGCGATCAACTCTTCGACCTTCTTGCCAACGACCATCATCAGATCGGCAAGCTCGTCGATGACCACCACGATCAACGGCAGTTCCTTCAGCGGTTCGGGGTTCTCCGGCGTAATGGTGAAAGGATTGGTCAGCCGCTTACCCGCCTTTTCGGCTTCCTTGATCTTCTGGTTGAATCCCGAGAGATTGCGCACGCCCAATGTCGACATCAGTTTGTAGCGGCGGTCCATCTCGCCCACGCACCAGTTGAGCGCATGGGCCGCTTGCTTCATGTCGGTGACCACGGGTGTGAGCAAGTGCGGTACGCCCTCGTAAACCGAAAGCTCGAGCATCTTCGGATCGACCAGGATCAGCCGTATGTCGTTGGCTGTCGCCTTGTATAGCAGCGACAGGATCATGGCATTGAGGGCAACCGACTTGCCGGAACCGGTGGTGCCGGCGACCAGAACATGGGGCATCCTCGCGAGATCCGCGACGACCGGATTGCCGGCAATGTCCTTGCCCATCGCCAGCGTCAGTGGCGATGCCATTTCCGCGTAGATCCTGGAACTCAGGATTTCCAACAGACGCACGACCTGCCGCTTCGGATTGGGGATCTCCAATCCCATACAGGATTTGCCGGGGATGGTCTCGACCACGCGCACGCTCACGACCGACAGCGCACGGGCCAGATCCTTAACCAGATTGATGACCTGGCTGCCTTTGACGCCGATTGCCGGCTCGATTTCGTAGCGGGTAATCACCGGGCCAGGCAGCGCGGCCACCACTTTGACTTCGATACCGAAATCGGAAAGCTTTTTTTCGATGAGCCGGGAAGTGTATTCCAGCGTCTCCGCGGACAGCATCTCGATGTCTGCGGGCGATTCGTCGAGCAGGTGCAGCGGCGGCAGCGGCGAATCCGGTAGATCCTCGAACAGAGGCTTCTGTTTTTCCTTGATGACGCGATCGGACTTCGGAATAGCGATCTTGGGCGGCTCGATGCGTATCGGCTCGTGTTCTTCGAAGCGTCTGCGTTCCACTTCAACGATTTCCTCGCGCTGCACGGCAGCCTGTTCCCCGACCTTCCGATCCTGACGGGCCTGCCACCGCTCTCTGACGGAAACGTAAGCGATCTCGATTGCGCTGCCGAGCTTCTCGATGATGACCACCCACGAGAGACCGGTGAGCAGGGCAAAGCCGACGCCCCACAGGATCAGAAGAATCAGCGTGCTGCCGGTAAAGCCGAATCCCCGGGCCATCAGCCCGCTGACCAGTTCACCCAATACGCCACCGGGCAACTGCGGCAACTGCGCCTTCAGCGAATACAGACGCAAGGATTCGAAAGCGCTGCTGGCGGCGATCAGGATGAAAAAACCGGTGCAGGCCAGCGCGATGGAGCGACGGTCGCTCTCGGTGGCCACCTCGATGCGGCGATAACCCCAGACAACCGCCCCGATCAGGAACAGCACCCACCACCAGGCCGAGAGCCCGAAGACATAAAGCGCCACGTCGGCAATCCAAGCACCGGCCTTGCCGCCGGCATTGACGACCTGCGAACCGGATGCCTGGTGCGACCAGCCGGGATCGGATTTGCTGTAAGTAGTGAGGATGAGTACGAGATAGAGAGCCGCACCGATCAGCAGCAGCCACCACGATTCGCGCAGCAGCGCGGCGATCTTCGGCGGGAGCGGCTTGCGCGGTGTTTTGTGGACTGCGGACTTGGCCGCCGATGATGTTCGCAAGAGCAAATTACCTTATCAGTTTCAAAGAATTATATCCCATGGCCGGCGTGCTCACGTAGCCCATTTACCCTGCGTGGACACGAGCTTTGCGGCGCTGCTACAGTCTTGCTTTTTCGACTATTAACCCTCAGTTGACATTCATGACCGCCAAAACAAAACATTCCCGACTCCTCATCCTGGGTTCCGGTCCCGCCGGCTACACGGCCGCCATCTACGCCGCGCGCGCCAATCTCAAGCCCGTGCTGATTACCGGCATGATCCAGGGCGGCCAGCTTACGACAACGACCGACGTGGACAATTGGCCTGCGGACGTCATGGGCATGCAAGGCCCGGAACTGATGGAGCGTTTTCTGAAGCACGCCGAGCGCTTCGACACCGAGGTTATTTTCGATCATATCCACACCGTGAAGCTGGGTGAGCGGCCGTTCCAGCTGATCGGTGACCAGGCCGTCTACACCTGCGACGCCGTGATCATCGCTACAGGCGCTTCAGCAAAATACCTCGGCCTGCCCTCTGAAAGCGCATTCATGGGCAAAGGTGTTTCCGGCTGCGCCACCTGCGACGGCTTCTTCTACAAAGGCCAGGATGTGGCCGTGGTCGGCGGCGGCAATACCGCGGTCGAAGAGGCGTTATATTTGTCCAACATTGCCCGGACCGTGACAGTGGTGCATCGGCGCGACAAGTTTCGCGCTGAAGCGATCCTGGTCGACCGCTTGACGGAAAAATCGAAGACCGGCAATGTCAAGCTCGAGTGGAACCATACGCTGGACGAAGTGTGCGGCGACAAGAAAGGCGTCAACGGCATCCGCATCCGCTCGACCAAGAACAACAACGCGCGGAATCTGCCGCTGTCCGGCGTCTTCATTGCCATCGTACATACGCCGAACACGCAGATCTTCCAGGGACAGCTCGACATGGTGGATGGCTACATCGTCACCAGAAGCGGCAACCAGGGCGGCGCGACGGCGACCAGCGTACCTGGCGTATTTGCGGCGGGCGACGTGCAGGATCATGTTTATCGCCAGGCGGTCACCAGCGCCGGCACCGGGTGCATGGCAGCACTCGATGCCGAGAAGTATCTCGAAGAACTAAGTTAACCCTTCACCGCAAAGGCGCCAAGACGCAAAGAAAATCCGCAAAGGAATACACGACAGAGTTCCATACCATTCATTGGTTCATTGCTGTTCTTTGCGTTCCCTTTGCGCCTTGGCGCCTTTGCGGTTAGTCGCCCTAGATCACCATGGCCAAACGCCCAGTCAATCCGGAGTCCCCAGCCGTGGAAGATGCGGACGAGGAAGCCTTGTTGCGCGATGCGTTGAAAGGCGTCGCGCCGCTGCGTAATCCCGGCAAGGCAAGCTTGCAACGCCCGCCGCCGGCGCCGATTCCGGTGCAGACACTGCACGAAGACGAACAAGTCCTGCAGGACAGCCTCTCCGACGACATGCCGACGGAAATCGGGCTGGAGACCGGCGAGGAACTGGTGTTCCTGCGAAACGGCCTCTCCAACCAGATTCTGAAGAAACTGCGGCGCGGATATTGGTCCACGCAGGACCACCTCGATCTGCACGGCCTGCGTAGCGAGGAGGCGCGAACGCTACTGGTGAGCTTTCTCAACGACGCGCTCAAACACGGGCTGCGCTGTGTGCGCATCGTTCACGGCAAGGGACTCAGATCGAGGAACGCGGAACCTGTGCTAAAAAGAAAAATAGGCAACTGGCTCGGCCAGCGCGACGAAGTGCTGGCTTTCGTGCAGGCACGCGCCGAGGATGGCGGCGGCGGTGCGGTGATGGTGCTGCTGAAGGCCAAAACCAAAAAACAGCGCACAGGACTGAGGACCGAGGACTGAGTCAAGAGCCACAACAAAAACTTGAGCCGCCCGGGGCGGCTCAATCATACTGGCTGTTCACTGTTTACCGATCACCGTTCGTCACACCGCCGCTTCGTCGGTCTCGCCAGTACGGATACGGATGACCTGCTCGACCGAGGTCACGAAAATCTTGCCGTCGCCGATCTTGCCCGTGCGCGCCGCCTTCACGATCGCCTCGATCGCCTGATCGGCGAGCTTGTCCGCCACCACGACTTCGACTTTGACCTTGGGCAGGAAGTCCACGACATATTCAGCACCGCGGTAGAGCTCCGTATGGCCTTTCTGCCGGCCGAAACCCTTGACTTCCGTCACCGTCAATCCCGTGACCCCGATCTCCGAGAGCGCTTCGCGCACCTCATCGAGCTTGAACGGCTTGACCACCGCTTCGATTTTCTTCATGACTGCTGCTCCCCTGTAGTCTGAATATCCGCCGCCTGAGCGGTTGCCTGGACGTGCAGTATAGACGGCCAGTCCGCCCTCCGGAAAGCAAGCCTTGCCTTGGAGCCTGTCGGACTTAGGTGTTCGATAGCGAAACGGCGGCAGAGCGAGGACAGATTTTGACGATTTCGACGCGCATATCGGGAATATGTAAGGAGAAAGCGGCGAAATATGGACCGCTCTGCCGCCGTTGCAGCCGAATCATCCTAAGTCCGACAGGCTCCTAGAGCCCGCCGCGGTATTTGTTGGTAATGGGATAACGCCAGTCCTTGCCGAAGCCGCGCGGAGTAATGCGGATACCTACCGGCGCCTGCCGGCGCTTGTATTCGTTGATATGCACCAGATTGACGATGCGATGGACATCCTCGCTCTTAAAGCCGGCGGCGACAATTTCCGCGACACTCTGGTCCTGCTCGACGTAACGCTCGACGATCGCATCGAGCACGTCGTAAGGCGGCAGACTGTCCTGGTCGACCTGGTTGGGCCGCAGCTCGGCGCTCGGGGCGCGCTCGATGATCCTCTCGGGGATCACCGCCGACAGGGAGTTGCGATAGCGTGAGAGGCGGTAGACGAATTTCTTGGTGATGTCCTTGAGCACGGCAAAGCCGCCCGCCATGTCGCCGTAGAGCGTGGCGTAGCCGGTGCTCATCTCGCTCTTGTTGCCGGTGGTCAGCACGATCGATCCATGCTTGTTCGACAATGCCATCAGCAGCGTGCCGCGAATGCGCGACTGCAGGTTTTCTTCGCTGGCATCGAACGGCCGGTCGCCGAAATGCGGCGCCAGCGCCTTCATGAAGGTGTCGAACATCGGTTTGATCGCGATCTCGCTGTAGCGCACGCCGAGGCGCTTGACCATTTCCCGCGAATCTTCGATGCTGATGTCGGCGGTGAACTGCGAGGGCATCATCACCGCATGCACCTTGTCGGCGCCAATCGCATCGGCGGCAATGCACAAGGTCAGCGCGGAATCGATGCCGCCGGACAAACCCAGCAGCGCCCCGGGAAACCGGTTCTTGCCGAGATAGTCGCGCACGCCCAGGCATAACGCCTTGTAGATGCTCTCGTCGATTTCCGGTTCCGGAACAATTTCGCCGGGGAGCGGGCCGTCTTTGCCGACCTCGACAACCGCAAGCGCCTCCTCGAAGGCCGGCAACTGGTGGGTCAGCTTGCCGCGTCCATCCATCACGAAAGACGCGCCGTCGAATACCAGTTCGTCCTGGCCGCCGACAAGGTTACAGAACACCACCGCCATACCGGTCTCGGCGGTACGATCGTGCACCACCTCGTAACGGGTCCTGAGCTTGTTGATATGGAAAGGCGAGGCGTTGAGGACCAGCAACACCTGCGCCCCGGCCGCGCGCGCGCGCTTTGGCGCCTCCGGTTCCCAGACGTCCGCGCAGATGTTGATGCCGACATTGACGCCGTCGGCGCCAGGGATGACGCGGCCCGTGCTCTCCCCGTCGGGACCCCAGACATCCTCGCAGATGTTCACGCCGACCCGAACGCCGTTGACTTCCACGACGCAGGGGCTGCCGTCGGACTCGAAATAGCGCTCTTCGTCGAATACCGTGTAATTGGGCAGATCGCGCTTGTGATAGACGGCCGCGATGCCGCCATCCTGCAGCACCGAAGCGGCGTTGTAGAGCCTGCCGCCGACCTGGTGCGGGTGGCCGACCACGACGCTGATGCCCTCGACCTTGGACGCAAGCTCCGCGAGCGCGCGATCGCAGGCGGCGCGGAAATCCTCGCGCAACAGCAGATCTTCCGGCGGATAACCGCAGAGGGAGAGTTCGGGAGTCAGCAGAATATCGGCGCCCTGTGCCCTGGCCCGGTGCGCAAACTCGAGGATTTTTCTTGCGTTGCCGGAAAGATCCCCGACCGTACAGTTGATCTGGCCAATCGCAATGCGCATGGCTGCTACTATAGCATCCACCCCTTCCGACGATGAAAACGCGCTCCGGTATCCAGGTCGTAGATTCGCTTGCGTCGATTCCCGCTTCGGATTGGGACGCGCTCGCGGGAAATCATCCGCTGCTTTCGCATGCCTTCCTTCATGCGCTGCATGAAAGCGGTTGCGCCAGCGCCGAGACGGGCTGGGCGCCCTGCCACCTGACGTTGTGGCGGGACAGCCGGCTGGCGGCGGCCATGCCGCTCTATCTGAAATCCCATTCCTACGGCGAGTATGTATTCGACTGGGCCTGGGCGGACGCCTACCAGCGCCACGGCCTGCGCTATTACCCCAAGCTGCTGAATGCGGTGCCGTTCACGCCGGTGACCGGACCGCGCTTGTTGGCAACGAACGAAGCCGATCGACACGCACTGCTCGACGCGACGCTGGAATTTGCGCGCGACACGGGCGTATCTTCGTTGCACTGCCTGTTTCCTGCGGCACCCGAGGTTACGGCTTTCGAATCCGCCGGGCTGATGTTGAGGGCGTCCGTGCAATTCCACTGGTGCAACGAGGGTTTCCGTGACTTCGACGATTTTCTGGCGCGCATGAACCACGACAAGCGCAAGAAAATCCGCCAGGAGCGGCGCAAGGTACGCGATGCAGGGATCGAATTTCGCTGGCTGCGCGGGGGCGAGGCGACCCAGGCCGACTGGCGGTTCTTCGTCGAATGCTACAACCGGACGTATCGAGCCCACCATTCGTCGCCTTATCTGAATCTCGATTTCTTTCTGCGTCTGGCGCAAGCCATGCCCGGACACGTTCTGCTCATACTGGGTTATCGGGAAGGGCTGCCGGTGGCGTCGGCCTTCAATATCATTGGCGGCGAAACGCTGTACGGCCGCTATTGGGGAACGAAGGAATTCCACTCCGGCCTGCATTTCGAAACCTGCTACTACCAGGCCATCGAATTCTGCATCGCCGAGAAGATCGGCTCTTTCGAAGGCGGCGCGCAGGGCGAGCACAAGCTCGCCCGTGGGCTCCTGCCGCAACGCACGGTATCCGCGCACTGGCTGGCGCACCCCGAATTCGCCGAGGCCGTCACGCGCTTTCTGCGCAAGGAAGCGAGCGGTATCGAGCACTATGTCGACGAACTGTCCGAACACAGTCCGTTCAAGCAGGCGGATCGTGCCCCCGAATAGCCGACTCCGAATAGTCGTGGCGCAGCCAAAGAATAGCCAAGGCGGATTTGGTTAAACTAGCGTCATGCCGCCAATTTTTCGTACCTGCCCCGCTGTAATCGCGCTCGCGCTGTCGAGTCTGCTCTGTGCCCCGACTCTGTGGCCGGCTTCGGCTCACGCCGCGCCAACTGAAATCGAGATCGCGGACCAAACCGTGGGAAACGGTCTCGAGCCGCGGCGCGGCTGGTTTGCGATCATCCGTTATACCGGATGGATCTACGACGAGCAGGCGGCCGACAGGAAGGGAAAGAAATTCATCAATTCGGACGACCGCGGCGCACCGGTTTCTTTCGTGTACGGGTACAAGCGCGCGCTGCCCGGGCTGGAAAAAGGCATGGAAGGCATGAAGGTCGGCGGGCGCCGCACCGTCGTCATTCCCGCCAAATATGCCTTCAAGGGTGCCCGGCAGGAGAGCCCGGATGGTGTTTCCGTCGATTCGAATCTGATCATCGACGTCGAGCTCGTGGATGTCGTGCCGCAGGCGAATTCCGCTCCGTCCAACGAATAGCTCGCACAACAAAAAAGGAGAATACGAACATGATCGGCGATCCCGTTGCCCTGACCGTCCGCCGCAAAATCGAACGGCCCTCGAAAACCACAATGAAGGCATTTGCCGGCATGCCCACCGGCTTTGTCACCGATGCCTATAACGGCAAAGGTTGCCTGGACTATGCAATCAAGCCTCTGCTCCCGACCATGAGCTTCAGCGGCAGCGCCATCACGGCGTTCTGCGGACCGATGGACAATCTTGCCGCGATGGCGATACTCGACTTCGCAAAGAAAGGGGATGTCATCGTGATCGCCACCACAGGCGACGATTCCGCGGCGACCATCGGCGACCTGTGGGCATTCTGGGCGAAGAAGATTGGTGTCGCCGCCATCATCTGCGACGGCCTGATACGCGACGTCACCGGGTTGCTGAAAGTCGACATCCCGGTCTTCGCGCGCGGCATCAAGCCGAATTCCGCTTTCAAGAACGGTCCCGGTGAAATCAACGCCACGGTGACCTGCGGCGGCGTGGCGATTTCCGCCGGCGACATCATCGTCGGCGACCGCGATGGGGTGGTTGCCGTCCCGCTCGCGGAGGCGGCGCATGTGGTTGAGCGTCTGGAACTCGTGAAGAAGAAAGAGGCCGAAGCCGAGGCCAAGATCAAAAAGGGCATCAAGCTCAAGTTCTGGGATCCCGATGCGCTCGGCAGCCGGCTCCATTACATCGACTGATGAAGGGTGACCCTAAGGAGGGTCAGTCCAACTCAAGGATCAATACATAAATTTCGAGATACGTGACAAAGTGGAGCAACGATTCAAAGAAATCCAGCAATTTCATACATGGCGCTCCCCTTTAAGCTCCCCTCTCCGCTCCGGGGAGAGGGGTCGGGGGTGAGGTGTGGTTTTCGATTACTACAAACGGCTTTCGGCCAGGAGGCAAAGCATCTACCGGCAAAGCGATGCGATCATCGCGGTCCGGTTGCCCGATGCCGGAGTTCTGCGGGCGCCGGCGCAGGCATTGGTGGAGGCATTGAAATCGGAAAACCGGACGACCGTTCAGCGGCTGTCGCAGCAGGTCACGGACGGCATCATCGGACAATTGCAAGTTCCACCGCTGCGCATCCAGGTGCTGGCGGTCAGGCCGAGCGACGGCTGGGGCGAACTGCACGGCCTCTATTTGCCGGAAGAGGACGGCAAGACAGCGAAGATTCAACTGTGGATGCGCACCGCGAAACACAAGCGCGTCGTTGCTTTCAAGAGCTATCTGCGCACATTGCTGCATGAGATTTGCCACCATCTCGACTACGAACTCTATAAATTTCCGGAGACCTTCCACACCGAAGGATTCTACAACCGTGAATCCAGCCTTTTTCATCAACTTGTTCCAGGCGACCAGGTAAATGCGCCACGATCGGATGATTGAATGAAAATCGTCGGCGCCCTGTTCGGCCTTCTCATTCTCGCGGTGGTATTTGTCCTCTGGCTCCGCACCTACAAGTCAATCAAGGGCGACGACGGGCCGCTGTTTTCACTGGGCAACCGTAAACCGAGAAAAGAGAACAATTCGCTGGATGAGTTCCTTGCCGCTTACAAGCGCGGTGAAGTACCGATGGGTAACAGCGCGTCCATACCGGTGAATGCAGCGACGAAGCCGTCGCGCACGCCGCTGCCCGCCCCCGCAGCAGCGCAGACTGCCCCTATCAAGCGCGATGCCTTCGTTTCCGGTTCGACCAAACTGGCCTACCTGGCCTGCAAGACCGGACTGCGCGACCACCACATCTTCGCGCACGTGTCACTCTCGGCGCTGTCCACCGGCGGCATGGTCGACCCGGTGCTGGCACGGACCGGCGTCGATCTGCTGATCTGCAACGCGAATATGTCGGCTGTGGCGGTCATCGACCTGATCGATGCAGGGAACAGCGCCGCGGACGCAGCCAAGGCGGACTACCTCAAGGCGCTCGGCATCCGCTACCTGCGACTGTCGGCAAAATCCCTTCCGCGACCGGATGAATTGCACGCGCTGCTTTACAAAATGTAAAAAGGCCGCGAAGCGCGGCCTTTTTCGGGGAACGAAACCTCAGCCCTTCTTGCCCGCCTCCGGTTCGGCTGGCTTCTCGCTCGGCTGAACGTCGGTGGGATGCGGAATCGCATTCTCGTCGGCCGGGCAGAAGGCATCGATCGCCTCGTTGTGGCACCAGTGGGCATTGAAGCCATCGTTCTTCTTGATGCATTCGTAGATGTATTTGCCCATTTCCTCGGTCCAGGCACAGTTCTGCCGTTTGAGGAAAAACCGCTCGCGGCCATTGGACGCGCCTTCGCCGAAAGCCGGACTGGCGGCGCCAAGCCCGGCCACCACCAACCCGATGAGGCCAGCTACAACTCGTTGTTTCATGGTGAACCTCTCACAGTAAGAGCCCGGCTTCCCGCCCTCGGGCATGCCTCCCACGTGGGATGCCGCGGCAACCCGCACCCGGACTCAAGTCCGACGATTCTAGGATAAAACCGGCGCGACGGATATCGCACGTCGCCGTCTGCGGCTGTCAGGATCCTGCGCGGCGTCCTCTGACGGCAGCCTTGCGCCTGCGCAACTTGCTGGCCGGCTTCTTCGCGGCCCCCGGCATGGCGGCTTTCCGGTTGGCCTTCTTGACCTTTTTCAGCATGCGCTCGGCGGTGAACAGATCCTGATCGAGGATTCCGGCCGCGCGCGCGATCGCAATCTTCGCCTCTGCCTTGCTCAGATCCGGACTGATGCGGATCAGCTCGGATATCGCTTCGCCGATGGCCTTGCGCGCACTGGCGCGCAGACGCGCATCCTTGGCGCGATCAAAGGCCTTGAGCAAGGCATCGACGACCGGTTTCGCAAGCAACTCGATTGCCATGCTACTTCGCGTGGAACTTGAATTCGAGGACCAGGTAGCGGCGGCCCACCAGATCCTTCGTTCTGGTTTGCTTTTCGCCGTTGTATTCGGCGTCGATGGTAAAACGTCCGCCAGCGGGCGGATTCATATAAAAATACGGCCCCTCAGAAACCGCCTCGATCAATGCATTCCCGCTGAGGTCGGTCAGCGTAACCTTCACCCCGCTGATATCGCCTTCCTGCCCTTCGACCTCGAAAATCAACTGGATCGGAAACTTGTTGGCGATCTTGAACATCGCCTTGCGCTGCGCTTCGCCGGCCCCCCCTGTAACGTAAGTCGTGCTGCCCTGCTTGCGTACCTTGGGCGGCTCCACGTCATCTGCATACACGGCCGGCACGGACAGCGCGAGTAACAAGCCAGCTACAAGATAACTCTTCTTCATCTCCTCACCTTCCCTTTATCGCTGTGCGTTCGAGAATAGCACGCGCGATCCCTCTATCGGCGTCCCTTATGGCCGAAGGCCGGTTATGGTGGAATACCCATGCGAAGCATGGAGTGCCCTTTTAGACCGGTATCCCCCGGAATCCCCGGAATTCCGTGGGCGTCCCTCGTCCCTTACTCGGCATCCGGCTGATTCGCCGGCATCGCCTTCCTGAAAGGCTCGAGCTTAAGGCACTCGTCGTTGATACGACTGATGGTGGGAAATGGGTTGAGGTCGACCTTGAAGCGATTGGCATTGGCAACCTGCGGTACCAGCGCGATATCTGCGAAACCCGGCGTGTCGCCGTGGCAGAACTGCCCGGTTTCCTTTTCCGTCGCGAGCCGCTTCTCCAGTGCGGTGAAGCCGACCGTCACCCAGTGCCGGTACCAGGCATTTTTCTGTTCGTCGGTCAGTTTGAGCGTATCGGTCAGGTAGGCCAGCACGCGTGTGTTGTTCAGCGGATGGATTTCGCAAACGCAGATCAGCGCCAGGGAGCGGGCGCGATTTCTACCGAGAGAATCTTTGGGCAGCAGGGCCGGCTGGGGAAATTTCTCGTCGAGATACTGGATGATCGCCGGCGACTGATACAGCCGCTGGCCGTCGTGCTCCAGCACCGGAACCAGATTCTGCGGACTGATTTCCGAAAACTCGGGCGTGTACTGCCGGCCTTTCGCCAGATGGATGCTGACCTGCTCGTAGTCGAGGCCTTTCATGTTCAGTGCGATGCGCACGCGGTAGGACGCGGAACTTCTGAAATACCCGTAAAGTTTAAGCATCTGTTCTCCCTGGTATTGCCTGCGTTCTTCAACGCACCACATTGAGTTCGCGATGGCGCATCAGCAGACCGGCTGCGATGCACATTTCCTCGGCATCCTTGAACGTCGGTACGCCGGCCTGTTCCATGCGCGCGAACCAGTCGTCCTTGTGCTCGAGCGTGCCCATCATGGAATGCAGGATCGGCAGCTTCGCCGGTTTGCACAACTCGGCGAGCGCCTCGACCACCGCGCCGGCATCCACCATGAACGGCACGACGTGGATCATCAGGATCGCATCGAAGTGTCCTTTACCCATTTCCAACGCGGCCGCGAGCGTGGCGGAAAAGCGGTCTGCGCGCGCGTCCGCCAGGAGATCGAGCGGGTTGGCGATCGACGCTTCGGGGGGCAGGAAACCGCGTAATTTCTCGGCCATCGAAGCCGGCAGTTCCGGCAACGCGAGGCCCTCATCCACCGCCTGGTCGGCGGCCAGCACGCCCGGGCCGCCGGAATTCGACAGCAGCAGCACGCGCTTGCCGATGCCCTGAGGATAAGCACCGAATGCCTTGCCCGCCAGCAGCAGGCGCCGCAGACTTTTCACCCTGACGATGCCGCTGCGGCGGCAGAACTCATCTGTGGCGGCATCATCGGGCGGCCGTGATCCGGTGTGGCGAACTGCAGCATCGCGGCCGGCAGTCGTGCGCCCTCCGATCAGGGCGATCACCGGCTTGATCTTCGCCACCGCGCGCGCGGCTTCGCCCAAACGCGCCGCGTCGCCGAAGGATTCGACATAGAGCAGGATCGCCTTGCAACGTTCGTCGCGGCCCAAATGCTCGAGATATTCGATGATGCCCAGGTGCATGCTGTTGCCAACGGACACGACCGCACCCAGCGGGATGTTGTAGGCATGACTGGCGTCGATCGCCTCTTCGATGATCGCGCCCGACTGCGAGATCATCGCCACGGCGCCGCCTCTGGGCATGTCGCGGAAGAAGGTCGCGGCGAACGGCGCCTTCGGGTCCAGCAGATTGATCACGCCCGCGCAATTCGGACCGCCGATCGTCAGCCCGCGCGCAGAAGCGAGTTCACGCAGGGAGGCGTCGCGCGCGCGCCCGCTGTCGCCGGCTTCGGCGAATCCGCCGGGCAGGATCAGGATGTTCTTGTGGCCGGTGTCTGCCGCTTCGGTGACCACGTCGAGGATGCTCTCGGGTCTTACCAGCACCGCGACCAGATCGACTGGGCCGTCCATCTCCTTGAGTGAAACCGCCACCTTCAGGCCATCGAATTCACCGCCCTTGGGATTGACCGGGACGATGCGGCCGGCGTAGCCCGATACGCGCAAGTTGCGCAGCATGGCGCCGCCCGAACTGGTCGGCCGCTCTCCCGCACCGACGACCGCGATGCTCGCCGGATTCAGAAAACTGCTGATGGCGTTTTTGGCCGACATGAACTTTAGACTCCGCGCAACCGGCGCGCGACGTCGCGAAACGTATCGCGCCCGCCGAAGCCGCCCGCCTTGGTGACCAGCCAGAGCGATGCGCCTTGGAGACGAATGCGCGCGTAGGGAATGCCCGGCATCAGATCGCCGAGCACCTGCAGTGCCGGGTTCCCACTCGCAACCAGAATGGCGATCGCAGTATCGCCACCGGTTGCGACCAGCGCCTGGGCCTGCGCGCGATGCGTAATTTCGATCGCATGCTTCGCCATGTCGGCTGCGACGCGCCCGGCGTCGCCCTCATGGCCAAAATCGTCGGCTGTGGCCTTCAATACCAGATTTCGCGCGACCGGAATCTCGGTGCACTGCAGCCGGCCATTAGGCGCACGCAACACCTTGGTTTCCGGCTCGGCTACCAGCGCTTCGACCTGCTCGGCAGTGCGCGCCGCACGCGAGCCAACCGCGAACACAATGATGCCGGTTACATGTTTCGGGCTGGATGGCGCGGGATGCCCATCGAAGCAGATCAGGGCAAGAGCGCGGGTCAAGCCCGCTGAACCGACCATCAGCACGGAGTTCATGCGCGAAGCGAGGGTTTCGATGATTCTCGCCAGATCGGCATCGATTTCGCTGTCAGCAATCCAGATATCGGTCCCGGCATCGAAGGCATCCGCCGGCGCGACTGTTGTAACTCGCAATCCTGGCTTCGCCGCGGCGAAGACCTGCTGCAGCGGCGCCAGCGGCGGCGGCGACAACGCATCTTTCGCAAAACCGGTCTGCGCAAGCGGCTTGCCGTCGACGTAAACGATTCCCTTGCGCACGGTGCGCCCTTGTGCCGGAAATGCCGCTGCGACCACGGCTTCACGACGGCCGCTGAGATCGAGCAATGCCAGAGTTTCGGCCACAACGTTGCCCCGCAGAGTCGAATCTATTTTCTTGACGACGATATCGAAACCGCCGGCCCCGAGGTGGCGCACGATTTCGATCACGCGGGCAGCGGCTTGCGGTCCCGGCAGATGTCGGGTGTCGGTGTTAACCGAGACAACGCATGCCGATTTCAAGGATGCCGGATCGCAGCGCATCGGCACGGCAACAACCCAGGTTTCGACGCCAAGCGTGGCGAAGGGCCCGGCGCTATCCATTGCCCCCGTCAGGTCATCGGCAACGATGAGTACGCGGGGCGGACGCGTCATGGAACCTCACCCTCAGGCGGCAATGTGGTCCGCCATCTTCCGGGCATAAGCGATGGCCGCCTGCATATTGACGTTGTTGGCCTTGCCGGTCCAGGCGATGTCGTGCGCCGTGCCGTGATCCACTGACGTGCGGCGTATCGGCAGCCCGAGACTGACGTTCACGGTTTCGTCGAAGGCGATCAGCTTGGTCGGGATATGGCCCTGATCGTGATATTGCGCAACAACCAGGTCGAATTCGCCTTTGAGCGCGCGATAGAACACCGTGTCGCCGGAGATCGGCCCTTTGACGTCGATGCCTTCCTTCTGCGCCGCTTCGATCGCCGGCTGGATGCGTTCGATTTCCTCGCGGCCGAAAATCCCGCCTTCGCCGCTGTGCGGATTCAGACCGGCGACCGCGATACGCGGTTTGTCGATGCCGAGTTCGCGGAAGTGCTGATGTCCGGCACGGATGGTCGCGATCACCCGTTCGATGGTCGGACGTTCGGCGGCGTTCTTCAGTGACTGGTGCGTGGTGACGTGGATCGCGTTCAGCTTGTCGCTGGCCAGCAGCATGAACGAAGACTTCGCTCCGGTCAGATGCGCCAGCAACTCGGTGTGGCCGTCGAAGTGATGGCCGGCGGAATGCATGGCGGCCTTGTTCAGCGGTGCCGTGACGATCACGGCAATCTTGCCGCCCATAGCGAGCTTGACCGCTTCCTCAACGTATCGATAAGCCGCTTCGCCGCCGGCGGCGGAAACCTTGCCGTCGACAATCTTGTCCTGATCCTTGCTCGCCACATTGGCGACCGGTACTTCACCGTCCTTCGCTTCGAGTCCGTCGACGAACTTGAGTCCCGTGCCAAGCAGCTTGTCGGCGCGTTTCAGCGTGGCGAGATTGCCCACCACAGCGGAAACCGAACGCGTTGCCGGGCTCATCTGGGCAAGCGTCTTGACGATGATCTCCGGCCCTATGCCCGACGGATCGCCCATGGTGATGCCGATTTTTGCGGTCATGCGATCCTCGTGATTTCAAGAAAAGGAAGTGCGCAAAATTATAGCCGAGCGTGTGGCGAAGTCTGCTCGCCGGGCTGACCTCCCAGCCCAACGGCCGGAATGGTCGGGTAGACGATGGCGTCCACTTTGCTGCGGATGCCGTCAATGATGCTCGCGTAAACATCCGGGCTCTGGGTTTGCCGCCCGGTCGCTTCGTCATAAGCATGGGCGTGAATGATCGCCGCGCCCGCCCTGACGCAGGCAATGCCCTCTTCCACGATTTCCTTCACCGTGACCGGAATCCGCGGTTGATGCTTGCGCGTCCATGGTCCGTTCAGTGCGGCTTCCAGCCACGTCTTGCCCTGCCCCGCTGCTTCCATATGGTTGTTGTCGTTGTCCGGTGACTTCAAGCGACGGTGACGGCCAGTTCCCCCAGTCCCTCCACGGATCCGACCATCTGGTCGCCCTTCTTCACGGCCCCTACACCCGCCGGCGTGCCGGTGTAAATCAGGTCACCGGGTTTGAGCAAGTAATAGTCGGACAGGTATGCAATCGTGTCCGGCACGTTCCAGATCATCTCCGACAGGTCCGCCTGCTGCCGCGTTTCGCCATTGACCTTCAGCCAGATCTTGCCCGTCGAGTGATGGCCGTGGCTGGCCACTGAATGAATGGCGGCTATGGGCGCCGATTCGTCGAAAGCCTTGCCGAAGTCCCAAGGCCGTCCCATGTCGCGCGCCTTGAACTGCAGGTCGCGACGGGTCATGTCCAGGCCAACCGCATAGCCGAACACGAACTCCAGTGCCTTGGCCGCCGGAATATTGCGGCCCTCGCGCTGGATCGCCACCACCATCTCGATTTCATGATGCAGATTTTCCGTGCCCGGCGGGTAATGCATCTTGCCGCCGCCCGGCAGCACGGCGTCGGCCGGCTTGAGGAAGAAAAACGGCGGTTCCTTGTCCGGATCCTTGCCCATTTCCCGGGCATGGGCGGCATAGTTGCGGCCTACGCAATAAATGCGATGGACCGGGAATCGCTCCTTGCGGCCCACGATGGGTACCGAGGGCACCGGGCCGATGTCGAACAACAATTCATTTCCGTTCATGGTTTGGAAGTAATGATGGTCAGAAGATGGAAGTCCGAGGCGCGAGAACCAGCGCTCGGCGTGGGCTATTGCAGCTGCTCCTCGCGCCACAAGCCCAATGCCCGCTGCACCGGCCGGTCGGAAAAACTAAACAGTACGGACTCCTCCGAAGCGACCAACGCATAGGTCTGCCACGAAGGCACGACGAAAGTATCGCGTGCCGCGAAGTCGAAAGTCTCGCCACCGATCACCGCGCGGCCGCCGCCCTCGATCACCGAGAAGACAGTGCCGTCGGTGCCGCGACACGGACGACCGCTGAAACCTCTCGGCAGGAGCTGGATATAGGCACCCATGGTCGGCATCGCCGGACCGCCGGTGGCGGGATTGACGAACTCCATCTTGTGTCCATGGCTCGCATGGGGTTTGTCGACTTGTGCCAGCTGCAGCAGGCTTTGGCGCGACCGCGCGTACGGATAGGCAAAAACCGGCGAGCTCGCATCCCTGGGCTGAAACGCGATCGGCAGCAGATTGTTGCCGTAACGCAACCAGGCATCGCCTTCCGGACGAACGACGTCCTGTTCGTCGTGCGGATAATCCTCCGCGAAGCCGGCATCGAAGAATCGCACCAGCGGGATATCCAATCCATCGAGCCAGACGACCGGCTCAGCTGCGGGGTTTCCGTGGTCGTGCCATGTCCACGACGGCGTGATGATGAAATCGCCCGGATGCATGGTCACACGCTCGCCGTCGACTGCGGTGTAGGCCCCGGCACCCTCGACGATTAGCCGCAGCGCCGTTTGCGTGTGCCGGTGACTCGGCGCCACTTCGCCGGGGAGGATCAGTTGCCAGCCGGCGTACAGCGAGTTCGTGATCGCCGATTGGCCGGGAATGCCCGGGTTTTCGAGGATCAGCACGCGGCGCACCGCTTCCTTCGCCGTGATCAGGCTGCCGGACTCCATCAGCCACGGCCGTACCTCGGCGTAGTTCCACAGCGCCGGCACACAGGGCGACTTCGGCTGGCGCGGCACCAGCGCGCTCATCATTTCCCACAGCGGCGTGAGATGCGCCGGCGCGATGCGGCGATAGTAAGCTTCCCGCTCCGTGTGGGGGTCTTTAAGTGGCTGTCCCATTTTCTCCTCCTGCCTGCTGCTCTATCGAAATTGAGATCCTCACCGCAAAGGCGCAAAGACGCAAAGGAAACGCAAAGAAGAACAAGGAAAATAAGAAAAGTGACCGTGGAATTGGCTCGACATGCGGTAATGCCATCCAATTCACATGCAGTTTCTTGCCTTCCTTTGCGTGTTTTTCTTTGCGTCTTCGCGCCTTTGCGGTTACGCGCTAGATTTTCGGCAACGTCAAACCCAAATCCTTCTCCACCAGTTCTGTGACGCGACAGAGAAAATCCTCGCGCATCTCGTCGTTGCTGCGGCTCTTGAGGCCCCAGCGCAGATACATTTCGTTGTTCTTCGATTTGCTCGCGCCGAAAAACCCCGGCGTGATCGGGAAATAGCGGTCGATCGCGTCCTGCACCGCAGCCCTGCCTGCTTCGGTCCGGATCAGTTCCGTGCAGAAATCCCTGCCGAACTTGGCGTGGAATTTCTCCTCGGGCATGGTGATGCGCGCCAGATCCCGCAATGGATGAAACGAGCAATGCAGCAGATCTTCCACCTGCAGGATTTCGGCATAGTCGGCAATTGCCTTGATCACGCAGAATTCCGGCCACGTCTTCAACTCGAAACTGAAGATCGTCAGCGGTTTCTTGATCTTCGGGTCCATCATCGCCATCGGCACGCCGATCTGTTCCGCCAGTCCGCGGAAACGCACATGGTGATGGTACTCCTCCATCGCGACGCGGCAGGTCAGCCATTTCGCGTAAGGCGAAGGCGCCAGCGCGATAGCAGGTTCGTCGAACACCTGGGCGCCGTACAGCTCGTTCACCGCATGGCTGATGACGATCTTCCTGACAGCGGTCTGGTATTCCTCGGGCTGTTGCGCGAGTTCGGCCGCAGTTTTCACGGCAAGGGTGGCGGTAGCAGTCATGGGCGTGTATCTCAGACGATGGGTTCGGTATTGAAGAATTCGAGGTCGGTGGCGAGGTCGGTCAGTCCGGCGGTTAATTCGCCGTGGATGGCCTGGGCGAGCGCCGTCTCGTCCCACGCCGTGCCGGCCGACATGAGGGTGCGCGCAACCGGCCGCGGCTGGGAAAACAACAGCAGCTCGCGCCCGCGCACGCCGAAAAGCTGTCCGGTCAGATTGTGGACATTCGAACTCAAAAAGCTCGCGAGCCTGGCGACGTAGTGTGCGGGAATCTGCAGGGCGCGCCGTTTGTATTCGGCCTGGGCATCGTTCGCAGGCTGAATCGATTCGGTTACCCGCGTCGCGGCAAACGGCGCAATCGCGTTGCAGGTGACTTTCGAGCGGGACATATCCATCGCCACCACGCGTGTCAGACCCACCAGCCCGGCCTTGGCGGAAGCATAAGCTGCCTGCCCGAAGTTGCCGAACAGCCCGGCGCTGGACACGATGTTGACGATGCGCCCGGGAGCGCGGCCGTTCTTCTGCTGCTCGCGCATCAGCGGCGTAGCGGCCGCGAGCAGCGCGAAGGGCGCGGTCAGATTGGTTGCGATGACCTGTTCCCAGTTTTCGCGGCTCGCCTTGAAAATGAAGGAGTCCTTGAGAATCGCCGCATTGTTGATCACGATATCGATCGCACCAAAGGTCTTCGTTGCGGCCTGCACGGCACGCGCCGCCGCCCCGGCATTCGAAAGGTCCTCGCCAAATGCCGCGGCATCGGCGCCCAGCTTTGCGGCGATGGATTGCGCAACCGACGGATCCGGATCGGCACCGGCGATCGATACGCCGCTATCCGCAATCAGGATCGAAGCGCCTCGTCGGTGCAGTTCCTCGACGATCGCCAGCCCGATCCCGCGCGCACCGCCGGTTACGATCGCGACCCTGCCCGACAATGTCTGACCCGTGCTCATCGCATCTCCGCCATTTGTTTCGGTGCAGTCGCAGCCGGGAAAAAGGCATCCGCATGGATATCGCGCGACTCGACGCCGCGTTCGCGCATCAGCGCGGTCGCCGCATCGACCATCGGGGGCGGTCCGGCGAAATAGGCCTTGAAGCCCACCAGCGCGGGAAAATCCGCTGCGACAGCCTCGGTGACCAGCCCGTGCCTCCTCGGCAGCAAAGTCGCTGCGGTTTCCCCGCCGGACTCGGATAGCACGATGTGCGCCCTGAACAAAGGGAACCGGCGCTGCAGTTCGGCCAGTTCCGCTTCGAAGTAAACGTCGCGCTCGGCGCGCGCACCGAAATACAGATGCACCGGTTGGCCAAAGCCGCCCTCCAGGGCGGTTTCGACGATCGACTTGATCGGAGCCAGTCCGCTGCCGCCGGCGATGCACAACATCGAACCGGCATGTTGCGCGCGCAGATAAGACGTGCCGAGCGGACCGGACACCTTGACCATGTCGCCGGACCTGAGAGCCGCCGCCATGCGACAGCTCACCGAGTTCGCCACGGGCATGATGCGGATGTGGAATTCGAGGAGTTTTTCGTCCGGACGATTGGCCATGGAATAATCGCGGGCGACGCCGGGCGCGACCGGAAATTCGACACTGGCAAACTGTCCGGCGGAAAACGCAAATGGCCCGCCGGCGATGATGTCCATCCTGAGCCTGAATATGTCGTGCGTGAGCGCAGTCAGGTCAACGACCCTGCAGCGCATTACGCGCGAGGGATGCACGACAAAGTCCTCGGCGTCGAGCCGGCGCACGACCACATCGCTCCAGACTTGCGAGCGACACGCGAGCACGATGCCACGGCTGCGCTCCTCAGTGGACAGCGCATGCTCGGAATACTCGAGTTCCATGATGTCGCCGGATACGAGCTCGCATCGACAGGTGCCGCAGTTGCCGGACTGGCAGCTGTAGGCAAAGCCGACGCCGTGAGCGAGCAAGGCGTCGAGCACGGTCTGGCCTTCCTCGGCGGGAGCGGACTGGTTCAGGTCGGCGACGGTGACGGTTACACTCACGGTTGTGACCGGCTGGCAGGGTTATGACCGATAGTCTATTATCGACGACAAGTATGGGAAGCAAACTGTTGGATGTCAAACAATCTGGCCGCGCCGCGGATGGCCCCGCAGCGCGGACCCGCAAGGCGCCCGATCTCGGCGTGTTGCCCGGCCTGATCGGCTATCAGCTGCGGCTCGCGCAGCGCGCGATCTTCGCCGATTTCGCAGATACCGTCGGCGAAAGCGGCATCTCGCCCGGGCTGTTCGGCATCCTGGTGGTCATCGGGGAAAATCCCGGACTGACCCAGCAGGCGCTGGCCAACGCGGCTCACCTGGATCGCTCCACCGTCGTTACGGTGATCGACAAACTGGAAGGCCGTGGGCTGGTGGAACGCCGGGCCGCCGATCGGCGCAGCAACGGCCTGTTCCTGGCGGATCAAGGTGCCGCCCTGCTGCGCGGGTTGAAACGCAAAGTGGCCCAGCATGAGCGTCGGGTCGTCCAGAACCTTTCTGCGCGCGAGCGTGCCCAACTGGTTGCGCTTCTCCAGCGCATCCTTCCCGAACGGCGCTAACCGGAGACTGTCGTGGCACGCAAACCCGCTTCCCGCAAGAAGCTATTCCGTCCTCGACGCAAGACGCCTGGCCTGCCTCCCGGTTCGCTGGTGTATACCGGCGACAGGAAATCGCCGATTCCTCGCGTCACCATGCTCGATTACGACGAGCACAGAGTCGTGGAGAAGGAACTCGTGCAGGTGGACGACTGCATCCCGTTCAAGGACGCCCAGACGGTAACCTGGATCAATGTCGACAGCGCGACAGAACCCGGACTCCTGGAAAATTTCGGGCGGGTCATGGGTTTTCATACGCTGATGCTGGAAGACATCCTCAACACCGATCAGCGGCCCAAGTTCGAGGACTACGGCAATTACATTTACATCGTGGTGAAGATGCTCGACTACGATGTGAAGAAGGGCGAGATCGAAATCGAACAGCTATCCTTGATTCTCGGCCCGAACTACGTGATTTCGTTCCAGGAGCGCGCGGGGGATTTTTTCGGCCCGCTGCGCGAACGCATACGCAAATCGCTGGGACGCGTACGCAAGCTCGGCACCGACTATCTCGCCTACGCGATACTGGACATCATCGTGGACCACTATTTCGTGGTACTGGAGAAACTGGGCGAGAAAATCGAGCAACTGGAAGAGATCGTGATCACCAATCCCGGGCAGGGTACGGTGCGCGCCGTCCACGCCATCAAACGCGAGATGATTTTCGTGCGCAAGTCGGTCTGGCCGCTGCGCGAAGTCGTGACCAGCCTGCAACGTTCCGAATCGACTCTCATCCGCGAATCGAACGCCGCTTATTTTCGCGACCTGCACGATCACATCATGCAGGTCACCGACGGCGTGGACACGTTCCGGGACCTTTTGAACGGAATGCTCGATTCCTATTATTCGACGATCACCACGCGGACCAACAGCGTCATGAAAGTGTTGACGCTGTTTTCGGCGATTTTCATGCCGCTGACGTTCATCACCGGCATATTTGGCATGAACTTCCAGCATTTTCCGGAGCTGGAGTGGCACTACGGCTTCCAGGGTTCGCTGATCCTGATGGTGGTGGTCACGATCATCATGGTCGCCATTTTCAAGTGGAAGAAATGGCTCTAGGGCGACGAGTCGCGAAAAAGTCTGGCTGCCGAACACCGCTCCCGGTTTTCGTCCCGACTTCGAAGGGTGTCCGTTCCGGATCTTTCCGAATTACTCCGTATCGGAGACCCGGCCACGCCCGCGTTTCAAGGTTGAGCGTGTGCGTTTTCCCGCAATGCGGCGCTCCTTCGATGCGCGCGTCGGACGCGTCGCAATGCGCGCTTTCGGCCTTGCCGACGCAGCGCGCAGCAAATCCGCCAGCCGGGCCAGCGCATCGCGCCGGTTCGCCTCCTGCGTGCGAAAACGCCCGGCATCGATCACCAGCACGTCCTGAACACTGACCCGCCGGCCGCCAAGCCGGCGCAGCCTCGCCTTCACCTCCTGGGGAAGTGCGCGGCTGGCACCGATGTCGAAGCGTAGTTCGACCGCTGTGGAAACCTTGTTGACGTTCTGCCCGCCCGGGCCTGACGCACGGACATGTCGAAACTCCAATTCTGCTTCGGGTATTGGGAAATGACGCAATACAGCGCTCCCTCACTTGCGGCGTAATGGACCGCGATATGGGCATTCTGCCATCGGCAACGAGCGCGGAATTATGCGGCGGCGCAGCACACGGATACGCCCGACTGGCGCAGGTTTTGGAGGCGGCAGGAAATTTTCCCGGCGTGCTTGCAATCGAAAATAATGAGGGCTACATTTGCGACGGGCTCCCCTATGAACGAAGCTTGAACAAGAACTCAATAAACAGGCGGCGTTAACGGGTCAATCTGTTCTCGAAAAGTTGTGCCCAATCCACTAAATAATACGAACGGGAGAGAGTTATGAAACGATGGACTTATACAGGGGTCGCAAAGGCCCTGTCCGCGGCAGCTTTCGTCGGCTTCGCTTCCCAGGCAATGGCAGCAGATGTCACCTGGGACCGCCTGATGAACGCTGACAAGGACGCAAACAATTGGCTGATGTATCACCAGTCGTTCAAGGGCTGGCACTACAGCGGCCTGGACCAAGTCAACGCCGACAACGTCAAGAACCTGCACGTAGCCTGGTTGCACACGCCTGCTGCTGGCAAGCGCGGCATCCAGTCCTTCCCGCTGGTGGCCGATGGAGTCCTGTACTACACCAGTTCAACTGGCCAAGTGTGGGCACTGGACGGCGCGTCCGGCGCTGTGATCTGGCGCTATCAGGCCAAGATCGACACCGAGCGTGCGGAAGGCACCTTCTACAATCCGTATAACCGCGGCCTGGCGATCGGCTACGGCAAGGTCTACATCGGCACCGTCGACGGCCGCATGATCGCCCTCGACGCGAAGACTGGCAAAGTGGCCTGGGACAACACCATCCTCAGCGTCGAGAAAGGCAACAAGGGCTTCACGGGCGCTCCTGTGATCGTGAAGGACAAGGTCATCATCGGTTCGAACGGCGGTGAGCTGTCCGGCTGCTGCGGCCCGATTTTCGCAGTCAATGCGCAGACCGGCGAAGTGGCATGGCAGTTCGACACCATCGGTGGCGACGAGCGTTCCCGTCAGTCCTGGGGCAACGACTCGTGGAAGATCGGCGGTGGCGGCGGCTGGATGACCGGTTCCTACGATGCCAAGACCAATACGGTATGGTGGGGTACCGCCAATCCGGCGCCCGACTACGACTGGGCCGGCGAAAACTGGAAGACCGACGGTCCGCGTCCCGGCGAAAACCTCTACAGCTCGTCCGTGGTCGTTCTGGATGCCGATTCCGGCGAACTGAAGTCGTATTTCTCCGAAATGCCGCATGATGCTTGGGACTTCGATGCAGCCCCCGGCGAATTCATGTCCCTCGAGAAGGGTGGCAAGCGCTACATGCTGCACCCGAACAAGGGCGGCATTATCTTCGTTTACAACGCTGATCAGGTCGGCGGCGGCAACCAGCTGAAGGTGGAAAACGCCTACATGTTTGGTGAAACCTTCAACTACATCAAGGGCGTCGACCCGAAGACCGGCCAGCTCATCGGCCGTCGCGAGTTGCCGGAAGGCAAGCACACCAACGTATGCCCGGCCATCGATGGCGCGATCAGCTGGAACACGGGTTCTTTCAACCCGGGTACCGGCCTGTTCTACAAGATCGGCCAGGAATGGTGTTTCGACATCGAAGTCGTGAAGGCCGACAAGCCTGCTGACTTCTCGGGTCAAGCCTACTTCGGCGCTTCCTGGACCGCCACGCATCCGCAAGGCAAGAAGGCATACGGCCATGTCACCGGCCGTGACCCGCTGTCCGGCAAGATCAAGTGGCGTACCGAGTTCAAGTACCCGCCGCTGGCCTCGCTGATGTCGACCAAGGGCAATCTAGTGTTCGTGCCCGGCGCCGACGGCAACTTCCATGCGCTCGATGCCCGTACCGGCAAAGAACTCTGGAAGCACAACAACGGTATCGGCCATCACGGCGGCGTGATCTCCTACATGGCGGGCGGCAAGCAGTACATCGCCGTCGTGGCCGGTTGGGGCAGCCACGTGTCAGGCAACTACGGTCCGCTGTTCGGCCACCCGTTCACCGAGATGCCGACCGATGCCGGTCAGCTGATCGTGTTCAGTCTCTAGTCGAACTTCTGAAGTCAAAGCGTTAATTGCGGGCGGGGGAGCGATCCCTCGCCCGCTTTGTTGTTCGAACTCACCGCCCTGCGGAGAAGCAAATGAGAGCCTCACGCAATACGAAGATCGTCCTTGCCGTTGCACTGATCGCCGGCCTGTTTTCCACCCCTGGCTTCGCCAAGGATCCGACCGATGAGGTCGCGGCCAAGATCGACGAAAAATTTGGCGGCAACATCAAAAAACTTTTTGCCACGAAATGCAGCTGGTGTCATCAAGCCTATGGAATGAAGCAGGCCGACGGTCCGAAGCTTGCCGGCACCGACAAGACGCTGGAGCAGGTCATGAAGCAGATCAAGAACGGCAAGTTGCCGATGCCCGGCTTCAAGTCGCAACTGAAGGAAGAAGAGGTCCAGGCGCTCGCCGAATACATCAAGGCACTGCCCGCGAATTAGTCCCCGGATGTCTGCAGACAAAAGGGCGGCCTGAGCCGCCCTTTTTTTCATTCCTGGCGCATTCAATCGGAACGCTGAAGCTCCATCCTGGCGCCGAAACCGGCGTGCTTTCCGTTGCCGCGCAATTGCCTGCCGCCCTCGCCCAACTGAAGACTCATCACCAGCGCAGCGCCGTTGGCGCCGGACGCACTGAACGTGAACGATTTCCCATCAAACGACTGCCTTGCCAGTGGTACTGGCTGTGAACCGAATTCGTCCAGATTCGTGAGTGCGATTTTTCCTGACCCATCCTCGGCGATCTCCATCGCCACCAATCCACTGCTCATGCCGATATACCATGGACCTTTCCACGATCCATGCAATGCGCTCGTATCGGCAACAGCCGTCCCGGCGAAATTAATTGCCATCGTCATTGCAGCAAGCCATATGACTTTCATCCTATTCCTCCGGCAGTTGGATTCGGCTGCGAACCGGACCATGCGCAATTGTAACGGCAGGCCTTGCGGCAGAGAGGCCAGTCGGAGGCATGATCGGGTCGTCCTTATATAATGCCCTCTCAACCGCATAGATTGCCAGTCGAATGAATTTCTGTAGCGCCTGCGGCGCACGCGTCGAACACCGCGTGCCACCCGGCGATAACCTTCCCCGCTCCATTTGCACGAACTGCGGGATCATCCACTACGAAAATCCAAAAATGGTGGTGGGATGCATTCCCGAATGGGAAAACAGCATCTTGTTGTGCCGTCGCGCCATCGAACCCCGCCACGGCTTGTGGACCGTGCCCGCGGGCTTCATGGAAAACGGGGAAACCACGGCCGAGGGCGCTGCGCGCGAGACGCTCGAGGAAGCCAACGCGAAGGTCGAAATCCTGGGACTGTACGCCCTGTTCAACATTCCGCACATCAACCAGGTGTACATGCTGTTTCGTGCCCGGCTTCTCGATCTTGATTTCAGTGCAGGCGCAGAGACCCTGGAAACAAAACTGTTCGAAGAAGAGCAGATTCCCTGGGACCAGATCGCCTTCGTTACGGTCCGGCGCACGCTCAGACACTATTTCGACGATCGTCGCGCCGGGGAATTCCGATTCCATATCGGCACCATCGATCCCATGCCCAAGCCTCCTACTACTTAGCCCAGCCGGCCGCAGGCCGGCGATAAGAGCGTTGACGCGGAGGACGCGGAGGAAAAGCAAGAGAGTGCACGGAGACAAACAGAATATTGGCTGCTTCTCGGAGTCTATTCCCGGGTACCGAGCATATTATTCTGATCTCCTCTGCGACCTCTCTTGTCTTTCCTCTGAGGCCTCTGTGTCGACGCTTCTATCGCCGGCCCGTGGCCGGCTCAGCTCTAAGGCGCGCGCAGCGCGTCGACGATGTTCAGGCGCGACGCTCGCACCGCCGGCAGAAAACCACCCAGCAACCCCATGGACAGGGCGAAGGCCAGCGACTTGGCGACGATCGCGGGATTGAGCGTGAACGAGAATGCCAGTTCGGCGAAGGATTGCCAGTTCATCGTCGAGATCGTCAGGAACTGCATGAAAGAGGCGAGTATCAGTCCGATGCTGCCCCCGACCAGCCCGAGCAGCAGGGCTTCCAGAAGAAATACCATGAGAATGCCGCTGCTGCGGAAACCGAGCGCACGCAATGTGCCGATTTCCGCTGTCCGGCTTGCCACCGACGCATACATGGTGATCATCGCGCCGATGGTCGCCCCAATCGAGAAGATGACCGACAACGTCAGTCCGAGATAACCGATGAAGTTCGCCAGCACTTCGGATTGCTCCGCATAAAATACCGATTCGCGCTTGGCTTCCACCGTGAGCCTCGGATCGGATTCAAGACGCAGCTTGAGGCTGTCGAACCGGGCTGAATCGCTCAATTTCAGGATCAGCGAAGAAAACACCGGCCGGCGGAAGGCCTGCATGAGCTGCTCGACATCTCCCCATATTTCCGAATCGAAGCCGCTCTTGTTCGCGTCGAACGTCCCGACCACGACCCAATCGCGCATGCCGAAGCGCAGTTGCTCGCCGACCCCGGCGCCGCGAAAGCGCTCCGCAATGCTGCGGCCCGCGATGATCTCCGAAGAACCCGGCCGGAACATCCGACCCTGCACGATGCGCACCTGGGGACGTAAATCCCGGCCCTTCGCTCCGAGGCCGCGGATGATCACGTTGGACGGTTTGTCCGAATCGCGCTTCTGCAGGGTGATCAGCACGACCATTTCCTTCGATACCCTCACCTGACCGTCCGGGCCGTATGCAATCTCCGGCTGACTTTCCACGACCCCGGCCTGCGCGCGGTCGATGCCACTTTGCACTTCCGTTCCCGACGAGCGCCGCGTTACCACGACATTGTCCGGGGATCCGGTGTCGACCAGCGTTTTCTTGAGGCCTTCCTGCAGCATCAGCACGGTGGCGAACACGAACACCACCAGTGCCATGCCAGCGGCGGTGAGGGCCGTCGTCAGCTTGCGCGCGGACAGATTCTTGGCGGCATAGGAAAACGGAATGACCATGGCGGGGTCAATGCGATCGGGCTGCTAGCCGATGTTCCTGAGACCGTCGACGATGCGCAAGCGGGCCGCACGTAAACCGGGGAACAGCGCGGCAACCGTGCCAACCAGCAGGACGGCTGCCAACTGCATGATCACAGTGGCCCGCGAGACGCCGAATACGGGAAACAGCGTTCCCATTTTGGCTGCAAACCAATCCGCCACGGGAAACGTGGCGGTGATGCCAGCAGCGGCTCCTGCCAGGGCGATTGCGAGAGATTCGCCGAAAATCAGCGCCAGCAGCCGGGCCGGTCCAAAACCGAGTGCTTTCATCGTTGCGTATTCCGAAAGGCGCTCGCGCGCCGTCATCGCCATGGTGTTCGCCATGACCGCCATGATGATGAAAATCACAAGGAAGGAAACGATCTGGATAGCCACCACGATCGCCTCGGTCATGGCGACGAATCCCAGCTGGAATGCCTTTTCGGTTTCCGTCAGCGTTTCGGCCAGTGAGTTCCTGAACATCTGATCGATGACCGAACTGACTGATGCCGCGCGGCTGGCCTGATCGATGCCTACTATGTAGACGCCCACCGTATTGGCGCGGCGCGGGACGGTCTTCTTCAGGGTTTCGTTCAAGTAATCCCAATGGAAGAAAAACTGGGACGTATCGGTCTTGGCGTCCGCGCCATCATAGATCGCCCGTACCACGAATTCCCAGGTACCGGGAAAAATGGTCCCTCGCAACGGCACCACATCGCCGACCTTGAAACCATGCTGTAGCGCGAGTTTGCGGCCGACCACGCAACCTTTGCGATCGTGCAGGAAAGTCTTCATGTCCTCGGGCGATATCCGATATTCCGGATAAAGCGGGAAGTAGGTTCCGGAATCCACGGCAAACTGCGGAAAGAAATTTCTCTCCGAGACATAGACTCCACCGAACCAGTTGGCATGGCTGACATGGTCGACCCCATCGACCTGCCGGATGCGCTCGCCATAGGTGATCGGCAGGGAAAACACGAGGGAAATCGCATTCCGGGTGACAAGACGGGTGGTCGAGGCATTCTCGGCTCCGGCAAACCAGGACTCCACCACCGTGCGCAAGAGACCGAAGGCGACAATGGCGACGAAGATGCCGAGCAGGGTCAGCCCTGTGCGCAGCTTGTGGCGCAGGGCATTGCGCAGGATCAGCTTCAGGAAGTACATGGAAATATCTTGGGGCCGAAATGCACGAACCGTTTGCAGCGCCGGGAGATCAGACGGCGACAGCAGGCGCTGCGATCTCGACCAGTTCGCCCTTGTCGAGGTGTTTGATCACCCTGGCTCGCTCAGCGGCGCGTTGATCGTGTGTCACCATCACGATGGTCTTCCCCATCTCGCGATTCAGCCGTTCCAGCAATCCGAGAGTTTCCGCGGCGGACACCCGGTCCAGATCGCCGGTCGGCTCATCGGCCACGATGAGCAGAGGATCGGTGATGATGGCGCGGGCAATGGCTACACGCTGTTGCTGTCCGCCGGAAAGCTCGGAAGGGTAATGCGCCGCGCGGTCAACGAGGCTGACCATCTCCAGTGCAAGCTGGACGCGCTCGCGCCTGTCGCGACGACCCAGACCGGTAAGCAGCAACGGCAACTCGACATTCTCGAATGCGGTGAGCACCGGCATCAGGTTATAAAACTGGAAGATGAAGCCGATGTTGGCCGCGCGCCAGTCGGCAAGTTCGGACTCGGACAGCCGGGAAATATCCTCTGTGCCGATGCGCAATTCACCGCTGTCAGGCTTGTCGATTCCGGCAATGAGATTGAGCAAGGTGCTCTTGCCCGAGCCGGAAGGACCCATCAGGGCCAGGAATTCACCTTCCGCGATGTCGAAGCTCAGATCGTGAAGTACCGGGACAACCTGCCCTCCCCGCCGATAGGATTTGAACAGATGGCGTAGCTCTACGATCGCCGCGCTTGTCATCTACTTGGTCGCCGACTTGACTGCAGTGCCGTCGTGCAGTTTTTCAAGCGGCCTCAGCACCACCTTCTCGCCGGGTTGCGGACCGCGCCGGATCTCCACCAGGTCGCCGATCTTCGCGCCGGTCTCGATCGGCATTTCAGCAAGTTTGCCCTCTTTCACCACGAACACGACGTCGCGCCCGCCCCGGTTTGTAATCGCGGCCGGATTCACCGCCGGCCTTGCCGTCCGCTCGGCGTCGTCGACCTCCTTCGACAAGAACGCCGCCTTCGCACTCATTTCCGGCAACACACGCGCATCCGGCTCGAGGAAGCGGATCTTGGTCATCACCGTGGCCTTGGAACGATCGACCGTCGGTACCGTACGGCTGACCTCGCCGCGAAAACGTTTGTCCGGTAACGCGTCCAGCTGGATCTCCACGGGCTGGCCGATATGCACCCTGGAAAGGCTGGACTCGGATACGTCGGCCTCCACTTCCAGCGTCGTCATATCGGCCATGGTGACCACTGCACCTTTACTGTCGAGCGCGGACGAAAAAGGCGTGACGATGTCCCCGACGTTTGCGGCCTTCGTCAATACGACCCCATCGAAAGGCGCGCGGATGAGCGTTTGCTCGACCGCCACCTGCGCGCCACGCAAATTCGCTGCCGCAGCGGCGATTGCGGCTTGCAGGCTGGCAATCTGGGCCGTGGATTTGTTGTAGCGCGCCACGGCGATGTCGTGAGAAGCCTGCGACACAAAACCCTCCGCCAGCAGACCCTGCGAGCGCCTGAGGGCGGTTTCCGCATCCTTCTGTTCCGCCTGTCCCTGTGCCAGGTTGGCGCGCGCGACCTGTACGTTAGCCGCCGCCTGCTCACGCGTGGCCTTGACGTCGAGGTCTTCCAATCGTGCGATGACATCGTCTCTCCTGACGCGACTGCCCTCTTGCACACCCAGCCAGATCAGGCGGCCGGTCGCTTTCGAGGCCACTGCGGCCTTGCGTTGGGCCACGACGTAACCGGTTGCATTCAGAACGGTGAAGCTTTGCGAAGGATATGCCATCGTCACGGTGACCGTTTCCACTTCCGACGGCGCGGCGGCTAGACGGTAGTAAACAACCGCGGCTGCTACGAGCGCAGCAACCACCAACGATGCCGGCACCAGCAGCCGCCTCCAGCGGCTGCCCGCACGCGATCGGGCGGGTGCAGTTCTCGTGCGATCTATTTTCAGCCTCGACAGGTCCGGCGTATCCACGCGTATTCACCAGTAAGAATGACGTCATTATGACGGAAGCTCCCGCCGTTGGACCGGGCGACTTTGAGTAGGTGCGCCCGATCCAAAAAAAGAGGCGGCGCAGGCATGCCGCCTCCTGTCTGCGGCAGGGATGCATCCCGGTCATTCAGGCTACCAGCTAACTTCCTTCCCTCGGTTAGATGCACTATTATGAGGCGGTAAGCTGAGGAATCAGCACACTCATCAGCGTTCGATCGATCAGCCGCGAGTTGGAGGCGAATGTTCTCAGGTTTATAGTGCAGTGAGACACCGCGAAAAATCATGCCTGCCAATACGCCAGCCCCAGCATCTCAAGCCGACACGCGAAAGCAAACCCCTTCGTCGAACCCGCCACCGGCTGCTCCCGGGAAAACCCAGAAGCAGCCGGACAAGAAGCTCACGCTCGATCAGTTGCTCGCCGATCTGGTCGCTGACAAGCTGATATCCCAGGATACTGCCGAGAAACTGGTCGCACTGCGCCGCAATCTGCGCAGCAGCGACCTTCATCCGCTGATGATTCTCGCGGATCAGAAATGGAAAGATCCGCGCAATCCCAAGAAGCTGCTGACCCTTGAAGTCTTGACCGAGTGGATGGCCAGCAAGGTCGGGCTTCCCTATCTGCACATCGATCCTTTCAAGATCGACTTCGCCGCCGTTACCAAGATAGTGTCGAACGCCTACGCCGAGCGATTCAAAATTCTGCCGGTCAGCGTCAGCGCCACCGAAGTGGTGATTGCCACGTGCGAACCTTATGTTCGCGAGTGGGAGGCAGAACTGGCGCGCATCATGCGGTTGGAAATCAGAAGGGTCATCGCCAATCCGCAGGACATCAACGGCTTTCTGGTGGAGTTTTACAATCTCGCGCGCTCGGTCAAGAGCGCCAGCGAACTGCATGGCGCGGCACTTTCCGACATCACCAACTTCGAGCAGTTGGTCCAGCTCGGCAGCAGCGGCAAACTCGACGCCAACGACCAGCATGTCGTGCGACTGGTGGACTGGCTGCTGCAGTATGCGTTCGATGAAGGTGCCAGCGATATTCACGTCGAGCCACGGCGTGATGTGGCCAACGTGCGCTTCCGCATCGACGGCGTACTGCACCAGGTCTACCAGATTCCGACGCCGGTAGTCGCCGCCATGACGAGCCGCATCAAGATTCTGGGACGCATGGACGTGGTCGAAAAACGGCGTCCGCAGGATGGCCGCATCAAGACCCGCACCTCCGAAGGCGAGGAAATCGAACTGCGTCTGTCGACCATGCCGACTGCATTCGGGGAAAAGCTGGTCATGCGGATTTTCAATCCGGACGTGATCGTCAAGGACTTCAAGGAGTTGGGTTTCTCCGATGAGGACCGAGACCGCTGGCAAAAGGCAGTAACGCATCCGCATGGCATCGTTTTGGTGACCGGGCCGACAGGATCGGGCAAGACAACCACGCTCTATTCGACGCTGAAGCAGCTGGCCTTGCCGGACGTAAATGTCTGCACCATCGAAGACCCGATCGAAATGGTGGAGCCGACGTTCAACCAGATGCAGGTGCAGGCCGGAATCGGGCTCGATTTTTCTTCCGGCATTCGCACCCTGATGCGCCAGGATCCGGACATCGTGATGGTCGGAGAAATTCGAGACCTGGAAACCGCCGATATGGCGATTCAAGCTGCATTGACCGGGCACCTGGTGCTGTCTACCTTGCACACGAACGATTCACCGTCCGCCATTACGCGTCTGCTCGATCTCGGTGTGCCACCGTATCTGATCCACTCGACGATTCTCGGCGTCATGGCGCAACGCCTGGTGCGCACGCTCTGCCCCCACTGCCGCGAGGCCGCCGAGATCGACGCGGAAACCTGGAATATGCTGATTGCGCCCTGGCAATCGGAAAAGCCGCAGCAGATGTACTACGCGAAAGGCTGCCTCGAATGCCGGATGACCGGATATTCCGGTCGGATTGGAATCTACGAAATCTTGCTCATGTCGGCAGCGCAGCGCCCGTTGATCACTGCAGACGCCGATTTCACGTTGATACGCGATCAGGCCTATCGGGATGGCATGAAACCGCTGAGGATTTCTGGCGCCGTGAAGATCGCCGCGGGAATCACGACCGTGGACGAAATTCTCAAGGTCGCGCCTCCGCTGAGCGGAGATCGCAGAAAGAATCACCGGGCCTGATCGCCCCGCCGTCGGTGCGTTGTGCCGGTAGCATCCTGGGCAAGCCTTGCCTTCTCGTCGAATAGTCCCCCGGCGAAATTATAGAATCGCCGGTCTACGCCGTTAACCATCCATTCACACGCAAATCATGAAAGATACGCTGCAGCCCGGACTTACGCACACCTTCCAATTCCGGATTCCGGCGACCAAAACGGTGCCGCATCTCTATCCGGAGTCCGAAATGTTCCGGGAAATGCCGGAAGTATTCGCAACCGGTTTCATGGTCGGTTTGCTGGAATGGGCATGCGTTGAGACATTGCGGCCGCACCTGGACTGGCCCGCCGAACAATCGCTGGGCACGCATGTGAATGTTTCACATGAGGCCGCCACACCTCCGGGAATGACGGTGACGGTCAATGTCCGCCTGACGGAAGTGGACGGCAGAAGAATCCGTTTTCACGTCGAGGCGCATGACGGAATGGAAAGGATTTCCCAAGGCACGCACGAAAGATTTGTAATCGACGCCGCGCGATTTCGCAGCAAGGTAGCGGAGAAAGCGGCTCGCGCCGCCAGGTAGCCGCCAGCGGAAGGGCGTACTCTTTTTTTCGGCAAAAGACGCAAGCGCATACAAGGCTGGCCTATCGCTTCATGAACGCCGACTTTTCCTCCTTAAAGCTCCCGTGGGGCGTTCGCGACCTCGCGCTCAACGCAGCGGTAGCACTCGCCTACATCGCCGCGGGCATCGCCGGATTGCAATTCGCCTTCTTCCATCACATCGCGACTTCGGTCTGGGCGCCGTCCGGGATTGCCCTGGCCTCACTCCTGCTGTGGGGACCGCGGACACTGCCGGCAGTCGCGCTTGGAGCCTTCGCGGTGAATTTCTGGCATACCGGTCAGTTCGGCAGCGCAATCGGCGTCTCCATCGGCAATTCGCTTGAAGCGTGCGCCGGCCGGTGGGCTCTGACGCGCTGGGCCGGCATGGATCCGAAACTCGAACGTCTGCGCGATGCCGGCGCGCTGATGATTTTCGGCGTGGCGGCAAGTCCGATCATCGCCGCAACGATAGGTCCTTTCAGCTTGTGGGTTGCCGGCGCGCTGCCGGCTGCCGAATTCGGAAAAACCTGGCTGGTATGGTGGCTGGGGGACGCCCTCGGCATTCTCTTGATTACCCCGCTTATCCTGGCGTGGGCGGCGAACCCGGTGCTGAATTTGCGGCAAGCATCCACCTGGCGGGCAATCGGCCTGCTCGCCGCGCAGACGATGGCGGCGCAGATTGTGTTTCACGGCTGGCTGGGCTCGCCACTCAGCATCGAACGCGCGACTTATGCGTTGCTGCCATGTGCAGTATTACTTGCGGCGACTTGCCCGCTTCGCCACTCCACGATTGCGAGCGTCGTCCTGTTCGTCACTGCAATCTGGCAAACCGCCCACGGCACCGGTCCCTTCGCGATCGGCGATCCGGGCGTCAATCTGATCCTGTTGCACGTCTTTCTCGCCATTACGTCGTTTACCACGCTTCTTGTCGCCGGAGTCAACGCCGAGCGCGCCGGCGCGCTGCACGACATGCGCCGCAACGTGGATCGATACCGGCAATTGTCGGAGCTTTCAGCGGAGTGGTACTGGGAGCAGGACGAGAACCTGCGCTTCAAGAGTCTGGGCGCGAGCCGTTATTATGACGCCAACCAGAATGCAGGCACGGTTGCGTCGAATCAGATCGGCATGACGCGGTGGGAGATTCCTCATGCCGGAATATCGGATGAGGAAAAAAACGCCCACGATCGACTTCTCGCGGAACGCAAGCCGTTTCGCGATCTGGTGGTTACCCGGTTCAACAATCGGGGGGAAATTCGCATCACCTCCACCAGCGGCTATCCGATCTTCGACGAGCATGGTCGATTCCGCGGCTATCGCGGCATCGGTCGCGACATTACCGAGATCAAGCAGACCGAACTCGCCTTGCGCGCCAGCGAAGTTCGGTTCCGCAGCCTCATTGAATTTTCTTCCGACTGGTACTGGGAGCAGGACGAAAACCTGCGATTCAAGTTCGTTTCCCTGTCGCCACGCGATCACGCCGGCCTGCCGGGGCCGGCAGCAGTAGGCAAGACCCGCTTCGAACTGCCGAACGAATTCGAGCCCCCGGAAGCGCGCCAACAGCACGAGCAGGATCTGCTGGCGCGGCGCGCGTTCCGCGATGTGGTCCTGAAGCGGACAAGACCGGATGGCGAGGTTCGCTATGCGTCGATCAGCGGACACCCGATAATCAGCAGCGACGGCGTTTTCCAGGGCTATCGCGGCGTCGGCAGCGATGTAACGGATCAGATCATCGCGGCGCAACGCGAATCGCGATTACGCAACTACTACTCGATCCTGTCCGAAGTCAACGAAGTCATCGCACGCCTGCCGGCGCGCGATGCATTGTTCCGCGTGGTATGCGACATGCTGGCTGCGCGCGGCGGCATCGACTTCGTACGGTTCGCAATGCTCGATGAAACGACGAAGCGCATGGAAACCGTCGCGCACAGCGGTGATGATCGGACACTCGCCTCGCAGCTGTTCTCTTCGATGGACCCGGCACTCCCGGAAGGCCGCACTGCGTCGGCGATTGCGCTGGCGAGCGGCAGGGTCTTCATCTGCAACGACGTCGGCAACGAAGAGCAGATATCCGGGCGCGAACTTCTGCTTCAGGCCGGACTGCGCTCCGCCGCGACCTTTCCGCTCGTCGTGCTCGGCAAACCGAAAGGTGCGCTCCATCTATACGCCAGGGAGCCCGGTGCCTTCGACGCGGAACTGCTGGGGCTGCTCAATCGGCTCGGCCCGAATATTTCCTTCGCCCTGGAAAACCTGGAAAGTAATGCCGCGCGCGAGAAGGCCGAGCTGGCAGTTGCCGACGGGCGCCATTTTCTGGATGACGTTATCAATGCGGTCGCGAGCCCGATCATCGTCAAGAGCGAGGATCACCGCTTCATCTCGATGAACGATGCAGCGGTCCGGTTTCTCGGCAGACCGCGGGAGTGGTTGCTCGGAAAAACCGACTACGACCTGTTTCCACCGGAACGCGCCGCCCATCTGCAAAGTACCGACGATCTCGCTCTCGAAAAAACGAAGCCGATCGAGTATGAGGGCACGTACACGATCGCAGGCATTCCACATACGATGTACGTCTACAAGTCAGCGCTGGTACGTGGCGACGGCAGCCGGGTGCTCGTGCTGGTCATGACGGACGTGACGCAACGCAAAGCGTCGGAGGACGCGTTACGTTCGAGCGAACAGAGATTTCGCGACTTTGCGGACACCGCGGCCGAATTCATGTGGGAGAACGATCGCGACAGCCGCTTCACTTATGTTTCACCGCGCGCATTCGAAGTACTGGGATATGCACCGGAGGAATTGATCGGTCATACGGCGGCCGAGTTCATGCCGGCTGGCGAGGTCGATCGCGTACGACAGTGGCTCAAAGACAACGAGCATGCCGACGGTTCATACCGCAACCTCGAACACATGTTCGTATGCAAATCCGGGGCAACCGTCTGGCTCAATGTCGGCGCGGTCGTGAAAACAGGCGAAAACGGCGTGCCGGCCGGACATCGCGGCACCACTCGCGACGTCACCGAGATGAAACAATCCGAAGCCCGAATCAGCTACCTGGCCACCCGCGACCCGCTGACCGAACTCCCGAACCGGCTGCTGTTCAACGACCGCCTCGAACAGGGAATCATTGCCGCGCGGCGCAAAGGGGACAAGCTCGGCGTTCTGTTTCTCGACCTGGATCGCTTCAAGAACATCAACGACTCCCTTGGTCACCACATCGGCGACCTCCTGCTCAAGGAAGTCTCCAGCCGAATGGCTTCCTGCATCCGCGGGGGCGATACGCTTTCCCGGCTCGGCGGCGACGAGTTCGTCGTAACGCTCGAAAGTCTGGCGCACGCGGAAGATGCATCGCAAGTCGCTTTGAAGATCATCGATGCGCTTCACCGGCCGATCTCAGTCGGCAGTCACACGCTCAACACGTCATGCAGCATCGGGATCAGCATTTATCCGAACGATGCCGAAGACAGCCGGGAACTCATGAAGAACGCCGACACGGCGATGTACCACGCCAAGGAGCGGGGTCGTAACAATTTCCAGTTCTTCTCTCCGGAGATGAATTTGCGAGCGGTCGAGCGCCACCAACTGGAGACCGAACTGCGCCGGGCGCTGGAAGCGGATCAGTTCGTGCTGCACTATCAGCCCCAGATGGACATCCGCACAGGCAGGCTGGTCGGCATCGAAGCGCTGATTCGCTGGCAGCATCCGCAGCGGGGGCTGGTGCCACCGAACAGCTTTATTCCGGTCGCCGAGGAATCCGGCCTGATCGAACTGATCGGAAAATGGGCGCTTCGTACCGCCTGCGAACAGAACCAGCGCTGGCAGGCGGCCGGGTTTCCCATCGTAAAAATCGCGGTGAACATTTCCGCGCGGCAGTTCAATGATCCGAGCGGTTTCGCCGATGAGGTCACCAGGCTGCTGAACGTGACCGGACTGGACCCGCGCTACCTCGAGCTGGAAATGACCGAGAGCATGCTGCTGAAAAACGTCGACGAAAACGTCGCTGTGCTGCGGAAGCTGGGGAAGCTCGGCACCTACCTCGCGGTCGACGATTTCGGAACGGGCTATTCGTCGCTCGCCTATCTCAAGCAACTACCGATCGACACGCTTAAGATCGACCGCACTTTCGTGCGGGACATCGAAAGCGATCCCGACGATGCCGCCATCATCCAGGCCATTATCGCCATGGCCCATGGTCTGGAACTGCGCGTAACCGCCGAGGGCGTGGAAACGCAGGGCCAGCTTGCGGCTTTGGGGAAATTGAAGTGCGACCAGTTTCAGGGCTATTTGATTTCGCGGCCCATACCGGCCGAAGAATTTGCCCCCCGCTTTCTGGAGCACTCCGTATCCGCCGCACCCAAACCCGTCCAGCGTCGAAGCTCCGCCGGCAGCCAGGCCCGCAGAGCCTGACGGCCCCAATTCCTGGCAGTCTAGCGAGTCAGTTCGCGCATCGCACGCTCCAGCCCATCGAGCGTAAGCGGGTACATGCGATCGCCCATCAGGTTGCGGATCATGCCGATGGATTCGTAGTAACCCCAGCGATCCTCGGGCGTCGGGTTCAGCCAGGCCGCGTGCGGATAGACGTCAAGCATGCGTTGCATCCACACCGCGCCGGCTTCTTCGTTGTTATGCTCCACGCTGCCGCCTGGGTAACCCACTTCGTAAGGACTCATGGAAGCATCGCCGACGAATATCAGCTTGTAGTCGTGGGCGTATTTGTGCAACACCTGGAAAGTCGGCGTGCGCTCCGAATTGCGCCGGCGGTTGTCGCGCCACACCGATTCGTACAGAAAGTTGTGAAAGTAGAAATATTCAAGATGCTTGAACTCGACGCGCGCGGCCGAGAATAATTCCTCGCAGATCTTCACGTAGCTCTCCATCGAACCGCCGACGTCGAGAAACAGCAGCACCTTCACCGCGTTGTGGCGCTCGGGCACCATCTTGATATCGAGATAGCCGGCGTTCTTCGCGGTCGAGCGGATGGTGTCAACCAGATCCAGTTCGTCCGCCGCACCCTCGCGCGCGAATTTGCGCAGACGCTTCAGTGCGACCTTGATGTTGCGTACGCCCAACTCCACCGAGTCGTCCAGGTTGCGGTACTCGCGCTTGTCCCAGACTTTCACCGCACTGCGGTTGCGCGAGCCGTCCTGGCCGATGCGCACGCCTTCCGGGTTGTAGCCGTAAGCGCCGAATGGCGACGTGCCGCCGGTGCCGATCCATTTCGAGCCGCCCTGGTGCCTGCCCTTCTGCTCTTCCAGGCGCTTACGCAGCGCCTCCATGAGTTTTTCCCAACCACCCAGCGATTCGACGAGCTTCTTTTCTTCTTCCGTCAGCAGCAGTTCCGCCTGCTTGCGCAACCACTCTTCGGGTATCTCTACCACCATGCTGTCGGGCGGTGCCGAGATTCCCTTGAAGTAGGCGCCGAATACGCGGTCGAATTTGTCGTAGTTCGATTCATCCTTGACCAGGCAGGCGCGCGATAGGTAGTAGAACTCGTCCAGGCCGCCGGAGCTGACGTGCTTCTGCAGAGCCTCCATCAGTGTCAGGTACTCCTTCACCGAGGCCGGCACCCCGCCTTCCCGCAGCTTCAGAAAGAAATCAGTCAGCAAAACAAACCTCTTTCAACCTCGTATAACCAGTTGGATTTCTGATTTCTTTCGTGTTACTCCGCTCTTCCTAAAAGGGTACTCCACGCTATCGCGAGGGTATTCGTGATCCTTCGTGTTAACCGCGTTTCGCACTAACGCGCAAGGCGGGACATGAAGACCAGCCGCTCGAAGAGATGCACGTCCTGCTCGTTCTTAAGCAGGGCACCGGCAAGCGGCGGGATGATCTTCGAATGGTCCTTGCCGCGCAGCGTCTCCGGAGAGATGTCCTCCGCCATGAGCAGCTTCAGCCAGTCGAGCAGTTCGGAGGTTGACGGCTTCTTCTTCAGTCCCGGCACCTCGCGTAACTCGAAGAACACCTCCAGCGCCTCCCGCAATAGCGATTTCTTCAGGTGCGGGAAATGCACGTCGACGATGCGCTGCATCGTTTCCTTGTCTGGAAACTTGATGTAGTGGAAAAAGCAGCGGCGCAGGAAAGCGTCCGGCAACTCCTTCTCGTTGTTGCTCGTGATGATGATCGCCGGCCGGTGTTTGGCCTGGACCAGTTTCTGCGTTTCGTAGACGTAGAATTCCATGCGATCCAGCTCCCGCAACAGGTCATTCGGGAACTCGATGTCGGCCTTGTCCACCTCGTCGATCAACAACACGGCCTGACGGTCGGAATCGAATGCGTCCCACAGCGGGCCACGCACGATGTAATTGGCAATGTCGTGAACCCGGCCGTCGCCGAGCTGGGAATCGCGCAGGCGCGATACCGCGTCGTATTCGTACAGCCCCTGCTGGGCCTTGGAGGTGGATTTCACGTGCCATTGCAGCAGCGGACGATCCAGAGCCTTGGCCACTTCCATCGCCAGCATGGTCTTGCCCGTGCCGGGCTCGCCCTTGATCAGCAGCGGTCTCTCGAGGGTGACGGCGGCGTTGACCGCCATCATCAGGTCCTCGGTGGCGACATAGGACTCGGTTCCCCTGAATTTCATCGACATCTCGCTTCCGGATGGATGCAGGGCCCGATTATAACGGCGCGGGCAGCTATAATTGCCGCTCCCGCTAACCTATTTCTAATAAATCCCGGGAGGATGCATGCCCAATTTCAACGCCAACCTGTCGATGATGTTCAATGAGGTCGGCTTCCTGGAGCGCTTTGGCGCCGCGGCCAAAGCCGGTTTCCGGGGTGTCGAGTTCCTGTTCCCCTATGACTTCCCCGCTGCACAGATCAGGGAGCAGATCGACAAGCACAAGCTGCAAATGGTGCTGTTCAACATGCCGCCGGGGGACTGGGCAGCCGGAGATCGCGGATTGGCCTGCGATCCGGCCAAGGTAGCCCCGTTCCAGGAAAACATCGGCAAGGCGGTCGACTACGCGAAGGCATTGGGTTGCGGAATGATCCACTGTATGGCGGGGCTCAAGCCGCGTGGCGTAAACGAAGAAAAGATGCGCGAGACCTATATCGCCAACCTGCAGTTCGCCGGCAAGGAACTGGCGAAACACAGCATGAAGCTGCTGATCGAGGCGATCAACACGCGGGACATTCCCGGTTTCTACCTGAACTATTCGCGCCAGGCCTTCGACATCATGCATTACGCAAGCGTGCCGAATCTCCTGTTCCAGTACGACATCTATCACATGCAGATCATGGAAGGCGACCTGGCGCCGACGGTCGAGAAGAACCTGGCGAAGATCGGCCACATGCAACTCGCCGATACGCCCGGCCGCCACGAACCCGGCACCGGCGAAATCAACTACCCGTTCCTGTTCCAGTTCTTCGACAGGATCGGCTACAAGGGCTGGATCGGCTGCGAGTATCGCCCCGCCGCCAAGACCGAGGATGGCCTCGGCTGGCTCAAGCCTTACTTATGAAAATTCATTTGCCGCCAAGAGCGCCAAGAAGATCGGAACATAAACAATAAACTTTGAATATTGATCAGAAGCACAGACGTTTCGTGCCATCCACAACAGTTCGATTCTCAAACATATCGACATTATTTTGGGTTATTTTTCTTGGCGCTCTTGGCGTCTTGGCGGCGAGAACTGAATTGATCCGGGAGGAAAAAAATGAGCAACGTGGGATTTATCGGTCTGGGCATCATGGGCAAACCCATGGTCGCCAATCTCATCAAGGGCGGGCATACCCTGTACCTGACGAGCCGCAGCGGCGTGCCGCAAGAGCTGATTTCAGCGGGCGGGAAAGCCTGTGCGTCGGCGAAGGAGGTCGCGCAGAAAGCCGACATCATCATCACCATGGTGCCGGACACCCCGGACGTCGAGAAGGTGCTGTTCGGCAAGGACGGTGTCGCCGAAGGCTTGTCGTCGGGCAAGATCATCGTCGACATGAGTTCGATCTCGCCGATTGAGACCAAGGTCTTCGCCGACCGCATTAAAAAAGCCGGCGCCGATTACGTGGATGCGCCGGTATCCGGCGGTGAAGTCGGCGCCAAGAACGCGGCGCTCACCATCATGGTCGGCGCTTCCGAAACGGCCTTCGCCAAAGTGAAGCCGTTGTTCGAACTGATGGGCAAGAACATCACGCTGGTCGGGGACGTCGGTGCCGGCCAGATCTGCAAGGTTTGCAACCAGATCATCGTCGCACTGAACATCGAAGCGGTCGGCGAAGCGCTGCTGCTTGCATCAAAGGCCGGCGTCGATCCAGGCAAAGTACGCCAGGCGCTTATGGGTGGGTTCGCCTCGTCGCGCGTGCTTGAAGTGCACGGTGAACGCATGGTCAAACGCACTTTCGATCCCGGCTTCCGCATCGAACTGCACCAGAAAGACTTGAATCTGGCGCTGTCCTCGGCGCGCGCACTGAAGATGAGCCTCCCCAACACCGCCACGGCGCAGGAATTGTTCAGTGCCTGCCAGGCCCAGGGCGGCGGCAAGTGGGATCACTCCGCCATGGTCAAGGCCCTCGAAGCTCTCGCCAATCACCAAGTTGCAAAATAACGCTTCACCGGGGAGGACGCAGAGGGCGCAGAGGAAAAGCAAGAACCAATGGGCAAAAAAATTTAAGCCTGAGCAATTTCTTGGAACTTACTTTGAGTCCTTCGGTTTACTCTGTGTCCTCCGCGTCCTTTGCGGTTAGCGCTTAGAAAATGATGAACCAAGATCCGCGTACCCTGCTAAGAGCCATGTTCAACGCGGCGATTGCTGCGGCGCTGCCGGACAAGACGCTGCCCGGCTATCTGCCTAAACCGCCGAAGGGCCGCACGCTCGTCGTCGGTTGCGGCAAGGCCGCGGGAAGCATGGCGAAAGCCGTCGAGGATCACTGGCCGGCCGATTTGTCCGGAATGGTGGTGACCCGTTACGGTTATAACGTGCCGACGAAAAGAATCGAAGTCGTCGAAGCCGCGCATCCAGTACCCGACGAGGCGGGACGCGAAGCAGCCGAGCGCATGCTGAAAATGGTGCAAGGGTTGTCGGCCGACGATCTGGTGCTCTTCCTGGTGTCCGGCGGCGGTTCCGCGCTGCTGTCATTGCCGGCGCCGGGCCTGACGCTCGCGGACAAACAGACGATCAACAAGGCATTGCTGAAGAGCGGCGCGAACATCACCGAAATGAACTGCGTGCGCAAGCATCTTTCGGCAGTGAAAGGAGGGCGGCTCGCCGCCGCCTGCGCGCCGGCCAAGGTGATCACGCTCGCGATTTCCGACATCCCCGGCGACGATCCTGCCGTGATCGCTTCCGGCCCGACGGTGGCTGACGCGACTACATTTGCCGATGCCGTAGCGATCCTGGAAAAGTACGGCATCACCGAACCGAAAGCAGTCGTCGAGCACCTGCGCGCCGCAAGGGAGGAGACACCGAAGCCCGGTGACCCGCGGCTCGCGAAAACCGAACTGCACATGGTCGCGGCGCCGCAAATGTCGCTCGAAGCGGCTGCGGCCATTGCGCGCAAGGCCGGCATCACGCCGGTCATCCTCGGCGACGCGATCGAAGGGGAAGCACGCGAAGTCGCGATGGTGCATGCCGGCATCGCCCGCCAGATCAAACGCCACGGCCAGCCGGCCAAGACACCCTGCGTGCTGCTGTCGGGAGGAGAAACCACCGTCACCGTGCGCGGGAAGGGCCGCGGCGGCCGCAATGCGGAGTTCCTGCTCGCGTTGGCGGTTGCCCTCGGCGGCGAGCCGGACATCCATGCGCTCGCCGGCGATACCGACGGCGTCGACGGCACCGAAGACAACGCCGGTGCAGTGGTGACTCCTGATTCCCTGGCGAGAGCGGCGCAACGCAATGTGGACGCGAAGAAGATGCTCGCCGATAATGACGGCTATAGTTTCTTTTCCAGTCTCGGCGATCTGGTCGTTACCGGCCCTACGCTCACCAACGTCAACGATTTCCGCGCAATTCTGATTACCTGACCATGGGCATGCCCGAACTGCTGTCGTCCGAAACGCTGCAACCCCGCGTTGCCCAAGCCGAGCTCATCGCACAGCTGGTGGCCGTGCTACCGCCGGCGTCGCTGCTGCACGAGCGCGAGGACCTCAAGCCCTTCGAATGCGATGGCATGACCGCATACCAGCGCGTGCCCCTGATGGTGGCGCTGCCGGAGAACGAAGACCAGGTTCGCAACGTGCTGCGAATCTGCCACAAGGGGCGCGTGCCGGTCGTATTCCGCGGTGCCGGCACCGGACTTTCCGGCGGTGCCCTGCCTTATGCACAGGGTTTGCTGCTGGTGATGGCAAAGATGAAGCAGATCGTCCACATCGATCCCGTCGCGCGCATGGCGCGCGTGCAACCGGGCGTGCGCAACGCGGCGATCTCGGAAGCGACCGCACCCTACGGCCTCTATTACGCACCCGATCCATCCAGCCAGATCGCCTGTTCGATCGGCGGCAACGTCGCGGAAAATTCCGGCGGCGTGCATTGCCTGAAGTATGGCCTGACGGTCCACAACATTCTCAAGCTGCGCTTCGTCACCATCGAAGGCGAATTGCTCGAGATCGGCTCCGAGGGCCTGGATTCGCCGGGCTACGATCTTATGGCGCTGATCACCGGATCCGAGGGCATGCTCGGCGTGGTAACCGAAGTCACGGTCAAGCTGTTGCCGACACCGGAAAAGGCCCAGGTCGTGCTCGCCGCATTCGACGACGTCGTCAAGGCCGGCCAGGCGGTGGCGGACGTGATCGGCGCGGGCATCATTCCGGCCGGACTGGAGATGATGGACAAGAAGGCCACCGCGGCGGTCGAACAGTTCGTGCGCGCCGGTTATCCGCTGGACGCGGCGGCGATCCTGCTGTGCGAATCCGACGGCACCACCGAGGAAGTCGCCGACGAGATCGCGCGCGTCAAGGACGTCATGAAGAAGGCCGGCGCAACCGAGATCCGTACTTCGCGCGACGAAACCGAGCGGCTCAAATTCTGGGCAGGGCGCAAGGCCGCGTTCCCCGCGGTAGGACGCATCTTGCCGGATTACTACTGCATGGACGGCACCATTCCGAAGAAGCAACTGCCTTACGTGCTCAAGCGCATCGACGAGCTGTCGGGACAATTCAATCTCCAATGCGCCAACGTGTTCCATGCGGGTGACGGCAACCTGCATCCGCTGATCATGTTCGATGCCAACGAGGGTGACCAGAATGAGCGCGCGGAGGCTTACGGCGCGGCGATTCTGGAATTATGCGTCGAGGTCGGCGGCACCATTACAGGCGAGCACGGTGTCGGCATCGAAAAAATCAACCAGATGTGCGTGCAGTTCAACACCGACGAGCTGAAAACCTTCCACGCGGTGAAAAAAGTGTTCGACGAACACGGTCTGTTGAATCCCGGCAAAGCGGTGCCGACGCTCCAGCGCTGCGCCGAGTTCGGCGCGATGCACGTACATATAGGGAAGGAAAAATTTCCCGACCTGCCGCGTTTCTAATTTTTCAACCGCTCAATCTCAACGCAAAGGCGCAAAGGACGCAAAAGTCGCAAAGAGGGCGGGAAACAGATCAAAGTCAGGGTAGCGCTGTTCCTTGCCAAATTTTGCTGGTTTCTCACACGCGATACACTTGCTGGCCTGTCGAAAACCAATAGCTATCTCTCTATCGTGTTGTTTCTACCTTTGCGTCCCTTTGCGTCCTTTGCGCCTTTGCGTTGAGACTTTCCATGCAGGAAGTAATCAGACAGTTTTCAGAAACCATCCGCAAGGCGGCCGCCGAGGAAACGCTATTGCGCATCCGCGGCAGCGGCAGCAAAGATTTCTACGGCCTAGTGCTGATCGGCGACGCGCTCGACACGCGCGCCCTCTGCGGCATCGTCGACTATGAACCTACCGAACTGGTGATTACCGCGCGTGCCGGAACGCCTTTACGCGAGGTCGAAGAGGCGCTCACGGACAAAGGCCAGATGCTGGCCTTCGAACCGCCCCACTTCGGACCGGATGCCACGTTCGGTGGCTGCATTGCATCCGGTTTTTCCGGACCGCGCCGCGCCGCGATGGGCTCCGCGCGCGATTTCGTGCTCGGCGTGCGCATTGTCAACGGCCTCGGCGAAGACCTGCATTTCGGCGGGCAGGTCATGAAAAATGTTGCGGGCTATGACTTGTCGCGGTTGCTGACCGGATCATTCGGCACGCTCGGACTGCTCACCGAGGCATCGGTAAAAGTGCTGCCGTTGCCACAGGAAGAGCGCACGCTGCGCTTTACGCTGGACGAAGCAGTGGCAATCGAGTCCATGAACAAATGGGCGGCAAAACCGCTGTCGATCTCCGCGACGTGTCACGTGGAGGGTACGTTGTACGTGCGATTGTCCGGCGCTGCCGCCGCGGTCACGGCTTCACAGAAGAGACTCGGCGGAGACATCGTCGAAGACGGCGCCGCGTTCTGGAGGTCGATCCGTGAACAGACCCATCCGCTGTTCAAAGGCGCGCCGGCACTATGGCGTTTTTCGATCAAGCCGACGGCTGCACCGCTCGATCTGGGCACACAACTGATCGAATGGAACGGCGGCCTGCGCTGGATCGCGGCGGATCTCGATCCGTCGAAGTCTTTCGATTTGGCGCACAAGGCCGGCGGGCACGCGACCCTGTTCCGCGACGGCAACAAGCGTCACGGTATCCAGCAATTCTCGTCAGGCCTGCTCGCCGTCCACAAGAAGCTGAAGCGCGCATTCGATCCCCACGGAATTCTAGGGCCGGGGCGTATACACGCCGATTTTTGATAACACCACACCTCAACGCAAAGGCGCAAAGGGCGCAAAGGAAACAATGAAAGGAAACCAAACGGGGAGAAAAACCGCCATTTGCCATTACTCGCTTTGTGAGCCGAGACCCGACATATGGAGTCCATATCCTGATCATTTAATCTTTTGTTTTCCTTTGCGTTCTTTGCGTCCTTTGCGTCTTTGCGTCGAGAAGTTGCCCTAAATGAAAACGAACTTGGCGGAATTCATCAAGAGCACGCCGGAGGGCCAGGAGGCGGACAGCATCCTGCGCGCCTGCGTGCATTGCGGATTCTGCACCGCCACCTGCCCGACCTATCAATTGCTGGGCGACGAACTCGACAGCCCGCGCGGACGCATCTACCTGATGAAGGAAGTGCTGGAAGGCCATGCGGTCACCGCCAAGACGCAAATGCACCTGGACCGCTGCCTGACCTGCCGCGCCTGCGAAACCACCTGTCCTTCGGGCGTGCAATACGGCAGGCTGGTGGACATCGGCCGCAACATCGTCGACCAGCATGTAAACCGCCCGCTGCTGGAATCGATCATGCGCACCGCATTGCGTATCGTGTTGCCTCGGCCCGCGCTGTTCAATCCGTTGCTCAGGATCGGCCAGTCCCTGCGCCCGCTACTGCCCAGAGCCCTGAAAAAGAAAATCCCGAAGACCGGCGCAAGCAACACCGAATGGCCGGCGCCGCGCCATGCACGGAAGATGCTGGTGCTCGACGGCTGTGTGCAACCTTCCCTGGCGCCGGACATCAATGCCGCGACGGCACGCGTGCTGGATCGCCTGGGCGTCTCGCTGGTCGAGGCCGAAGCGGCTGGCTGCTGCGGCGCCGTGACTTTCCATCTGAACCGCCAGGACGAAGCGCTCGACTACATGCGCCGCAACATCGATGCCTGGTGGCCACATGTCCAGGCCGGCGTGGAAGCGGTCGTGATAACCGCAAGCGGTTGCGGCACCATGGTCAGGGAATACGGCCATCTGCTTGCCCGCGATCCGCAATACGCAGAAAAGGCCGCGAGGATTTCCGAACTGTCGAAAGACATCAGCGAAGTGATCTTCGCGGAGAAAGAGAAGTTGGAAGAGGCCCTAAAGGTTCTTCTCGTCCCTCGTCCCTCGCCCCTAGCCCCTGCGAGCGCGGCGAAGCCGCGCGTAGCCTTCCACTCCCCCTGCTCATTGCAACACGGCCTCCAGATTCGCGGCATGGTGGAAGCTCTCCTGACCTCGGCCGGGTTCGAGTTGACCGTGGTTCAGGATTCGCACTTGTGCTGCGGATCGGCGGGTACGTATTCGATTCTTCAACCCGAACTGTCGCAGCGATTGCTGAAGAACAAAGTTGAGGCCCTGGAATCGGGCAAGCCGGCGATGCTGGCCACGGCGAACATCGGTTGCCTGACTCACATCCAGAGCGGGACGTCGCTACAGGTCAGGCATTGGATCAATATCCTGGACGAAAGGCTGTCATGACAAAGACCGCAATGATCACCGGCGCGACCGCCGGATTCGGGGCCGCCGCCGTGCGGCGTTTCGCGAATGCGGGCTGGCGTGTCGTGGCGACGGGCCGCCGCGCCGACCGGCTGCAGAAGCTGATCGACGAATTCGGCAAAGAGAAAGTATTCACCGCGTCTTTCGACATGCGCAAACCGGATGCTATCGAAGCAGCGCTGGCAGCCCTGCCCGAATCGTTCCGGAACATCGATCTGTTGATCAATAACGCAGGATTGGCACTCGGTACCGCGCCGGCGCAAAAAGCCAGCCTCGAACAGTGGAACCAGATGATCGAGACCAACGTCACCGGCCTGGTCACGATCACGCACCGCTTGCTGCCGATCCTGATCGCGCAAAAAGGTGCGATCATCAACATCAGTTCGGTCGCGGCCACTTACCCTTATTCGGGCGGCAACGTGTACGGTGGTACCAAGGCGTTCGTGAAGCAGTTTTCGCTGGGGTTGCGCTCGGATCTGCACGGAACGGGTGTGCGCGTGACTTCCATCGAACCGGGCATGGCCGAAACCGAGTTCACGCTGGTGCGCACCAGCGGAAACCAGGCCGCCTCGGACAATGTCTACAAAGGCGCGAATCCGATGAAGTCGGAAGACATCGCGGAAACGCTGTTCTGGGTCGCGACCCTTCCGCCGCACATGAACATCAATCGCCTGGAATTGATGCCGGTCAGCCAGTCCTTCGGGCCGTTTCAGGTCGATCGAGGCGCTGCGGCGTAAGGCTTCTTGCGCCGGAAGTGAAAAGGCCGGACTCTTTCCTTCAGGTTCGGCCTTTACTTATTTTATTGCGGCATCTTGCGCAAGCATTTTTGCCAATTCATCGGCAGGTACGGGTTTACTGAAGAAGTATCCCTGGTATTCGTCGCAGTCGAGCTTTTCCAGGAAGGCCAGCTGTTCCCGGGTTTCCACCCCCTCCGCAACGACGAGCAGTTCAAGGCTGCGCGCCATCGCAACCACAGCGCTGACAATGGCCGCGTCGTCCCGGTCGGTCGTGATGTCACGGACGAAGGACTGGTCGATCTTAAGTTTATGCACCGGAAAGCGCTTCAGGTAACTGAGGCTGGAGTACCCGGTGCCGAAATCGTCGATGGACAATCGAACGCCTATGTCGTCCAGCCGCGATAGGGTGACTATTATTTCCTCCGCCCTATGCATGACCGTGCTTTCGGTGATCTCGAGTTCGAGAAAGCGCGATTCAAGACGAGAGTCCCGAATCAGCCCGACGATGGTGTCCAGCAGGTTCTTTTGCCTGAACTGGCGAGGAGACAAGTTCACGGAGACCACAATCGGTGCAAGTCCTGCTTCCTGCCAGGCCTTATTCTGTGCGCACGCAGTCTGCAGCACCCATTCCCCGATCGGAACGATCAGCCCGGTTTCCTCCGCCAGAGGAATGAAGCGATTGGGCGCAACCAGCCCCAATTCCGGACTTTGCCACCGGATCAGGGCTTCGACCGCGACAATCCGGCCGGTTTTTATATTTACTTGCGGCTGATACATCAGAACGAACTCGTGCCGCTCCATCGCACGCCGCAGCTTGCTCTCCAGGCTCAGTTGTTCCGGCGACTTCCCATGGATGTCTGCGGAATAGAACTGGTAATTGTTGCGGCCCTCCTGTTTCGCGTGGTACATCGCGATATCCGCGCTCTTGAGAAGTTCATCGACGTCCTCCAGACCCCGAGGGCAGACTGCAATGCCGATACTCGTGGTGACATAAACTTCGTGCCCGCCGGCGGCCATCGGTTGTGAAAATACATTCAGAAGCTTGTCGGCAACAGCGGTGACCTGGTCTACGTTCAAGATGTTTTCGATAATAATCGTGAATTCATCGCCCCCGAATCTGGATATGGTGTCGACACCTCGCAGGTTTTCCTTGAGCCTGCTCGCCACGCCTTGCAGGATGCCGTCCCCAACCAAGTGTCCCAGGGTATCGTTGATATCCTTGAACCGATCGACGTCCAGGAACATGACCGCAACAAGATATTCTTCCCGCTTTGCACGCGCCATTGCCAGATTCAGCCGGTCGCGGAAAAGCGTACGGTTGGGAAGTCCCGTGAGAGGGTCGTACTGTGCCAGGTAGGAAAGCCGCTCTTCAGAGCGTTTGCGCTCAGTGACATCCCGAAAGTAAACCGATAGCCCGCTTTCGTATGGATAGGCGTGCACTTCGAACCAGGTTTCCAGCGGCGGATAGAATTCCTCGAATTCGACGGGAACCTGCTCGGTTACGGCTTTCTGGTAATTTACCTGGAAAGCTGAATTAACCGCCTCCGGAAATTCCTCCCACACATTGCGCCCGAGCAGTGCCGCCTTGTCCCTGCGCAGCAGCCGTTCCGCGGTGGCGTTCAGAAAGGTAAATCGCCATTGGTCGTCCACGGCGAAGAAAGCATCGGTAATGCTCGAAAGGATGCGTTGCGTTTGTTCGGCTGCCTTGCGACCCTGCTCCTCGCCTTGCTTTCGTTCGGTTATGTCGTCGGCCACTCCCACGACGCGATACACCGCACCCGTTTCGTCGGCAACGAGGAATGCCTTGTCGTGCACCCAACGGATCGAGCCATCGGGACGCACAACGCGATACTCTTCGTCATATTGTCCCTGCAATTGCCTTAGCTCGATGGCTTGCAAGATCCTGTCGCGATCATCGGCATGAATTGCGTCCAGCCATGTCCATGGCGCCGCATACAGGCTTTCGCGACTGCGCCCCCAGATTTCCTCATATGCAGGGCTGATGTAGAGCATCGTATGCTTGGCAGGATCGGTGATCCAGAATACTTCCCTGATATTTTCCGCAATCTGCCGAAAGCGTTCGTGGCTGTTCCGCAGCTCCGCTTCCACCAGTTGGCGTTCGGTAATATCGCGTGCGATTACCACGATGATATGTCCCTCGCGGGAAGGCACCGCACGACGGAACAATTCGACAGGCAGTAGCGATCCGTCCTTGCGGCGGTGGTTCATCTCGAGCGCCGCCACGCCGGTATCACCCGCGATTACCCTGTCGTAGAGCCGGGCAAGTTCCTCGCGCGACACGGGAGCGATGTCATGCGGTCCGAGCGCCAGCAACTCCTCGCGGCTATAGCCCAGCAATCTGCAGGTGGTAGTGTTGACGTCGACAAACCGCATGCTGGCGCGGTCGATGAGAAATATCAGATCCGGTGAAATGTCCATCGCCGCACGAAACTGGCGCAGCGCTTCTTCGGCGCGCTTGCGTTCGGTGATGTCGCGCACGACGGTCTGGATGGCGGGTCGACCGTCGACGATGAACGGCGCGGATTTGATTTCGACATCCACCGTCGAACCATCCAGGCGAAGCACCTTCTGCTCCATACCCGGTATCAACTTCCCCTCTTCGTACTGGATGCGCATGCGCTCCCGAACCGTCTCGCGGTGGTCAGGGTGAATAATTTCGAGCAACGGACGCCCGATCAGCTGATCCGGCGACGTGGCGCCGAACAGCCGAAGGCAGGCGCTGTTGACGAACACGAACTTGCCGTCCTGATGAATATGGATTGCGTCCGGGGACAATTCCACCAGTTGCCGATAGCGCGCCTGCATCTCTGCCAGCGAAAGCTCGGCGCGCTTGCGCCCGGTGATGTCACGCGCGATGACCTGGACGGCGGGTTTTCCACGGAACATGAACGGCGCAGAAGACACTTCCACTTCGACCGTGGAACCATCCAGCCGCACATAGACATGTTCCACCACGGGCGGCGTCCTGCCCTCCTCGATCTGGAGGCGAACGCGCTCCCGGACGGCCTCCCGGAAATCAGGATGGACGAAGTCCATGACCGAGCGCCCCAGCAGCTCCTCCGGACGCGTCGCCCCGAGAAGCGCAACACAAGCGCGATTGACATACACGTATTTCAAATCCTGATGCACGAAAACCGGCTCCGGCGAGAGTTCGACCAGGCGGCGATAGCGGTCTTCGGCCTCCCGCAATGCAACTTCCGCCTCCTTGCGTCCGGTAACGTCCTGCATCGCGCCGATCATCCGAACGGCCTTCCCGTCCTTGTCGTGAATCACGAATCCGCGATCGTGAACGTACGCGTAGGTTCCGTCGCCGCGGCGAAAACGATATTCGTCGGTCCACGCCTGCGCGCCAGAATCGATCAGTGCATGAATGCCTTCGAGAACGCGCTCGCGGTCGTCCGGATGAATCGGGTCGTACCAGGAATCGATTCCCGGTTTGATATGTTCATGCGGATAACCGAACAGCGTCTGATATCCCTCGTTCCACCAGACGTCGTTGGTGACGAGATCCCAATCCCAGACGGCGTCGTTCGTCGCCCGGGCGACGGTTTGAAATCGTTCGATATTGCGGAGCAGTGCTTCCTGACTCTCCGTGCGCTCGATCGCGATACCGGCAAGCGATGCGGCCGCTTTGATCGTATCCAGTTCGCGCGCATTCGGCTCGCGCGGCTCGCGGTAATACATGGCCAGCGTGCCCAGCACCTGCCCGCCGGGGGAAACGACCGGATGCGACCAGCAGGCTCTCAGATTGTTGCGCAACGCCAGATCGCGGAAATCCGCCCATAACGGATCACTACCGATATCTCCGACGATCACCAGCTCTTTTCGGTAAGCCGCTGCCCCGCAGGAGCCCACGCCGGGTCCAATGGCAACGCCGTCGATCGCCGCGCTGTATTCCTCAGGCAACCTTGAAGTGGCTCCGCGCAGGAGCCGCTTGCCGGATTCGTCGATAAGCAGGATCGAACACAGAATCTCGGGGAATTGATTCTCTACAAACTGCGTAATCGCGTCCAACGTCTCAGAGAGCAGGGCTCCGGACGCAATCATTTCTAGCACTTCTTTTTGTCCTGTCAGCATCGCCTGCGACTACACAAGACCACTGGCGCATCACGTGCTACGCAACAGCTCAGCGGCTTACCCCGCTTCTCGTCCTTCGTGCGAATGGAGATAGCCATGCCGCGCACCCCCCGATAAATCCCTCCGACCTACCCATGCTAGCACTTGGTTCCTCGCCATGATGGGACTCCCGAATTCATGCGCCGCAACACCGACACTCGATAGGCACATCCCGCGCGAATGCGAAAGCGGCGGTGGCGACCGACGCGATCCCATGAGCGAAGTCACCTTGGACTTCCTTGTTACCTATGTCCCCGAACGCCCAGTCTCAGTCATTGTGAGGAGGTAGAAGCCGAGTGAATCGCTCAAATCGGCGGTCGCTCCATCCGGCATTTCACCGGCGGGACAGTATCCTTCGCTTCGATGAAGGCTTCGGTCTTCCAGCCGTAGCCGGTCTTTTCTTCGTCATACCTGACGCCAGGCTGCCCGGCTTTGACGAGACTCAGAATGAATAGCGGCGCGATCATCTGATGATCTTCGGTTCGCATGAATGAAGTCCCACTGGGTCCCGCGTACTTCAATCCTTCGAGGGCGTATGCAACCTTGATCGGATTACCCGTGCCTGCCTTATCCAGCGCACCGGCAAGCATCTCGACAACACGAAATGCCGGGAGGTAGGCAACATTCGAGACCGTGTTGTATTTGGTCTTGTATTCGAGCAACGTCTTCTGCCAGACCATATCGGCAGCGTTGATATGCCATGCGTCCAGTGTCTTCACGCGATCCGCCCCGGCGGCGCCGATCGCCGCCCAGGTGCCGGGATAGCCGGCGAGGATGGCGTAGAAAGTCGCCTTCAATCCCGCCTCGTTGCCTGCCTTGACGAGCAATGACAGGTCGTTTCCCCAGTTTCCGGTCAGAACGCTGTCGGCCCCCGCTGCGTGGATCTTGGCGATGTAAGGGGCGAAGTCTTTGACTTTGCCGAGGGCGACGAAATCGTCGCCAACGATCTGGATGTCCGGGCGCTTCGCCGCCAGCATTTCCTTCGCCGCCTTGCTCACCGCCTGTCCGAAGGCATAGTCCTGGTTGATCAGATAAACCTTCCGGATCGAAGGCTGCTTGATCATGTAGTCGGTGAGCACGTTGACCTGGGTGTCCGAATGCACTTCGAAGCGGAAGTGCCAGAAATTGCACTTGGATTCGGTCAATGCGGGATCGAGCGCATTGAAATCGAAGAACAGGACCGGTTGATCCGGATTGCGGGCATTGTGCTTGACCAGCGCGTCGCTGATTGCGTGCGCGACATTCGACGCGGACGAGGCGATGAAACGAATGTCCTGGTCGATCGCCTGCTTGAGGACGATCAGGGACTCCTGCGGGTTCGACTTGTTGTCGAAGCCGACGATCTCGATTTTCTTCCCGCCAAGCACGCCGCCCCGGGCATTGACGATGTCGGCACTCGCCTGGAATATTTTCAGCCGCTCCTCGCCCTGTAGCGCGAACGGACCGCTCATCGGCCCCAGCACGGCGAGTTTGATCGTGTCCGCCGCAACCGCCCCGCCCAGTTGAACAGCGAGAATCGCACTCGCCGCCAACCGTCCCAACCTGGAAAGCATCATTTGTCCCCGCGCGACTTTTCTGCCTCGATGGCCTTGTCCACGCAAATTGACGACGACTGCATGAGCCTCCCGGCGAAGACTCAGTACTCAGGCAACGTCGGGTTCGGCTGCGCCAGGAGGAGGTGGCAAACGACGCAGCAGGGAAAAGTCACGCAGCTTGCCAATTTCGGTTGCGAACCGGATGTTCCTTTCGATCGTCTCAATGTAAAGGTTCCTGCCTTTGAAGTGCGTCTCCGCAAAGCGATAAACGCCGCCAAGCTGATTGTTGAGCCGATCCATGGCTGTACTGTAGAAGCCTGGCGTCTTCACCACCAGCTCTTCCGCCGATTTGAATTGCACCCCGGCCCGGTGGTCGGTCTCGTCTCGGGCCGCCAGCCCGCCTTCAACGAACTCCGGGAACAGACGGTCGCGACATTTCTCCAGATAACAGCGGTCCGACATCTGGGCGATGATGTCCGCTGTGCCCAGCAGATTGCCCACCATGCGGAAGATGGGATTGGGCAGCCGGATCGTGTTGATCGATCGCTCATAGCCGGTGAAGTGGACGATCCGCGCGGCGACATTGGCCAGCTTTGCCATGCCCAACTTGCCAAGGTAACCCTCCAGAAACCTGGCGCCGCGGCCCACATGCTTGAGGGTGTATTCCGCGCCGTTCTTGTGCCGGGTGTCGGTTTCGCGACGCAGGTAACCGATATCGTGAAACAAGGCCGTGACGGTACCCAGACCGAACAGCCTGGCACCGAGCGCGTCGGCGCGTTCGGGCGAACGTTCGTAGCCGTCCATCAATCGAGCCATCGCCAAGGTTACGTCGAGCGTGTGCTGCAGGTTGTGGTAAGTGGTGTCGCAGGCCCGGTAGCCAGGGTACTTACCGTGGTGCAGGCGGGCGAGATCCTTGAATGCGCGGTTCAGAACGTGGGTCGACGCCGCCGGATAGAGTTCGGCAAAAATGCGATTGACTTCGCGATTGACCGCCGCCGGGTCGGTGGTATTGACGAGGTTCGTTACGTCGTAGTCGTTCCGACGTTCCATCCGGTGTTCTTTCTCCTGAGATCGGCGTTGGTCCATTTTTCCACGTCATCCATGCAGTCGTGCCTTTCGGCCAGCATACAGCACGCATTTTAGCCTCGAAAAGACAGCGCTAAGCTCAGGAATGCTCCGCGTTCTTGCGGCGTTGCATCAAGCCCTTGTGCGGGCAGGGAACCGCGGGTCGGACCACGCTAAGTCTCGACGGCTTCTAGGTTTTCCTGCCACGGAATTGAGTTATCCAGCCTTGGAGTATCAATTTTGGCGTCGAAATCAGGCGCGTAACGTCCGCTCGCTTCCCGCCGCGCAGTGTATAGGTTCCAAGTTCAAAAACGTAATGCGCTGGTCTGACCCGGTTATGGCCGATATCGTGAACGCAGTAACGACGGCGACCGCGAGGCAAAAAAAGCCGGGCTGGGTGCCCGGCATTCATTGGTAAACAGCCTGCCCGTTATCTAATGCGCGCCTGACTTTCCATCGGCGCCGGCGTCGGATTCGACATGCCGCAGGGACACGATCGCGGCAATGACGGTCCAGACCTCCTGCTCGGACAGGACCCCGTTCCATGGAGGCATCAACTTTCCTGCGCGTTTGCGGCCGTTCAGGATTATCGTGCGTAATGAATCGACGTTCAGGTCCGTGCGGTTGCGCAGGGACGGCGCCTTGAATCCTCTGCCTTCGGTGCCGTGGCAATAGCCGCCGCAGATACTGGACAGAATGTTCATCCCCTTCTGAACGACTTCGGAATCGCGCAGATCCACGCCGGCCGCCTTGTCCGGCGGCGGAACGTCCGGATCGCTTTCCGCGGCGACGAGCATTGCAACCGGAAAAAACAAAACAAGCAGGGCAAAAAGAATCTTTTTCATATCGTGATGCACTGATATTGCGCCGATCCGGCGAGGGACATTGGCCCCTCGCCGACCCTGACGCTATTACTTGGAAACCTTGAACGCGAACAGCGTTGCGCCGGTCGGGAATTCAGCGATCTCCGGGTAGATGGCCGACAGCACCGCCGGCACGCCCCCGCCGATGCCGCTCGGCACGACGATGTACTGCTCGCCGCCGGCCATGTAGCTGATGATGCCGCCGCGCGAAGCAGAGCCCATGTTGAACTTCCACAGCTCCTTGCCGTTGTCGGCGTCATAGGCGTAGATCGCGCCTTTCATGTCGCCGCTGAAGACCAGGCCGCCCTTGGTGGACATCACGCCGGAGATGCGCGGGTACTTGTCGGGCACCGACCACTTCTTCTTGCCGGTCAGCGGATCCCATGCATCGAGCGCGCCGTGGGTCTTGTCTCCCGGCGGATGCGAAAACGACATGTCGCCGCCGATGTACCAGCCCAGAGCCGGCGCAACCGTGGGCTTCTCCGGCCTCGTCTTCACGATCATGCACATCTCAATGCGCGAGTTGTACCAGACCTTGGTTTCCGGGTTGTAGGAGCCTGGGTTCCAGCTGCGGCCGCCGAGAAAGGAAGGACAAAACATGTTGTTCTCGGCGGTCACCGGCGGGCTTCGCCCTATGAGCTCGCCGGTTTTCGGATCCACCGACTTCATGGAGGTATGGTGCTCGTTGATGGACCACACGTTCTGAATCTTGCCGTTGGTACGGTCATAGACGAAGACGAAGCCGCTCTTCGCCTGATGGACCATCAGCTTCTTGCCGCCTTCGTTGACCAGCACAAACTCTCCAAGCGTCGAGTCGTAATCCCATTCGTCGTGCGGATGCTCCTGGTGATACCAGACCAGTTCGCCGGTATCCGGGCGCAGCGCCAGCACCGAGGAGCTATAGAGGTTGTCGCCCGGGCGGGCGCCCTCGCCGTTCTTGCGCAAGTAGCCTTTCGGGCCGTCGCCCGGCGCAACCCAGTCGAACCATGGAGAAGGATTGGACGTGCCGTAGTAGAGCAGATCCAGTTCCGGGTCATAGCTGCCGACATGCCAGGCGCCGACGCCCGCGTACTTGGCGCTCGATTCGCCGAAGCTGTTCGTGCCCCAGTGTTCATCGCCTTCCAGTACCGGGTCGAAATACCAGAGCTGTTTGCCGGTCTTCTGATCCAGACCGAAGATGCCGCCGCCGCGGGCCGGGATGCCGCCCTGGGTCGAACCGTAGATCAGCTTGTCCTTCACGACCAGCGGCGGAGAGGTGAACAGGCATCCACATTGCAAGGCATCGACCAATTGGGTTTCCCATATGAACTTGCCCGTCTTCTGATCGAGCGCGATCGCGCGGCCGTCCATCGTGCCGACGTACACCATGCCGTTGCCAAGAGACACACCGCGGTTATAGGGCGCGGTCGGAATCCTGTCCGTACCTTCCTTCAGCTTGGGGAAGTAGTGCCAGATTTCGCTGCCGGTTTTTCCGTCCACCGCGAACACGCGGTTGTACGAGCCGGAGTAGTAAACGACACCGTCGACCGCCAGCGGGGTGGCCTGCAGGCCCTGCGTAATTTCCCCCACCTGGTGAACCCAGGCGACGGTCAGCTTGCCGACGTTGCGCTTGTTGATCTGATCCAGCGGACTGTACCGGTGCGCATCGTAAGTACGGTGATAGCTCGGCCAGTCGCCGGGCTTCGCGTTCTCGATCTCCGGGACGCCGGCCGCGCCGGCGCCGGCCGGGGCCAGGCTCACCGCGAAAACCGCGGCAATACCGGCCAACTTCGCATGAAACTGAGTGGTCATTTCGAATCTCCTCCCACGTTGTTTTCATTGATGGCGGCCGCGCTGCGGATGCGGCGGCCAAACGGGGACGATGCGCGAATGCGGCGCAGATCCCCGCTGCCACAAGATAAGGAAGACGTTGGCCGACGACCCACGGACTGGCTCCCGGTGCGCCCGGGAATAAATCCTATGATTGGCTGATTGTCTTCTTGTCTGACAATATTCTAATATTATTTGGCGGTCAACCCGCCGCCTGTCCGATGCGGCACGTTCCGCGAAAAGCCGCGGCGTTCATCCGGAGCGCAGGGCCCGCAGCAGCCGCACGGACGGCGGCTGTTTTCAGTGCACGGGCAGATATGAGAGACTGAATGGCTTCGACAGCCCGGCTTCGTATATGACCGACCTTTCCATGCGTATAGCTCCGATTGCCGCTCCGGTGCGGCAACAGGTTGCTGAAGTCTTGCGCTCGGCCATTACCAGCGGACGATTTCAAGCCGGGCAGAGACTGGTCGAAAAAGACCTGTGCGAGTTGACCGGCGTAAGCCGCGCGTCAGTCCGCGAGGCGCTGCGGCAACTGGAAACGGAAGGCCTCATACATACCGTCCCCAACCGCGGCCCGTCGGTCTCCCGCCTCTCCCCGCAGGATGCGGCGAGCATTTACCAGATTCGCGGCGCCCTTGAAGCACTGGCCGCCCAGTTGTTCGCAACTCACGCCGGCGACCATCAGGTCAAAGAACTCGAGGCCGCGGTCGAGACTCTGGAGCTGGCCTACAGAGGCCGGGATGTGGAACGTATCGTGGAGGCAAAACGGCGCTTCTACGACGTGCTGATCAACGGCTCGGGAAACAGCATGATCGCGTCGGTCCTGAACACAATGAACGCGCGGATCACGATGTTGCGCAGGGTCTCGCTGGCTTCGCCCGAACGCTGGCCTTCGAGTATCAGGGAAATTCGTGCCGTATTGAAGGCCATCAAGCGGCGGGATCCCGAAGCCGCCTACGAAGCATCGCTTCGTCACATCCAGCGGGCGGCCAAAGTGGCGCTGGAATCGCTTTCACGCTGAGCTCGAAGGCCCGGATCAGTCGCGCTAGGAAGGTACCGGCCTATCCCCAGTCCTCCGTGAACGTCACTTCAATTTGTAGGTGCCCGTATAGTGGTTGCAACTTTTGAAGCCATTTGGCACCAGGCCCGGCACGTTACCGATAGGCCTGTACTCGCCTTTGGCTGTCATGCCCTCGTACTTGCCCGAACCGCCCACCGCCACCCAGGTCCCGCTTAGGTCCGCACCGGTCTCATAGCGCATGCGCCACTGGTCTCCGTCGGCATCCACCTGGGTGCAAACGCCGTAGTCTCGATATCCGCCGCCGACAATCTCGTAGGTGCCCACGCAGCGTGAACCTTGTTGGTCGATGTTTTTCGAACCGCCGCTGTCGTACATGGAAGCCACGATGCGGTCGAATGAGCCGCTGACAAGGTCCTTGGCGTGCCTTGGATAATCGGCCTTGCCGAACTTGCAGATGTTGAAGTCGAAGCGCCCTTCCCTGAGCATCTCCGCGCCGAGCGGCGCCGATATCCAAACCACGGCCGGTACCAGCAACGACCCGGCAAAAAATACGGCTTTGTAGTTCATCGCACTTCCTCCTGTGTTCATAATTTCGGTTTGCAGCAAAAAGCAGGGATCAGACTCGGTGCAGCACGCAAGGGAGAGAAATCTACTCTGGTAGCGCGAACACGATCAGGGCACCTCCTTGCCGAAAGCCAAACAACTGGTTCCCGCCGGCCGCCACTGCGACGTACTGCGTGCCATCGATCTCGAAGCTGATCGGCGGCGCATTCACACCCGCGCCGCCTTGAAACTGCCATAGAAGCCGTCCGTCCTTGGCATCGAACGCAGAGAAGTTCCCGTCACGCGGTCAGAGGTACCGGGTCCAGGCATTTCTGAAAGCATGGGGCGTCATCCCGGTCGAGCGCCTGAAGACGTTGGTCATGTGGCTCTGATCCACAAACCCTGCCTCCACCGCAATTTCCGCAAGACATGTCTCGCTTTTGCGCAACAGCTTCTTGACCCGCTCGACACGGGCCATGACCAGAAAGCGATACGGCGTCATTCCGGTCGTCCTCTTGAACGCCCGCGCGAAATGGAATGCACTCAATCCGGCGGCACTCGCGACATCTTCGGTACGAACGCCCTCAGCCAGATTGGCGTGTATGTACTCCATCGCACGACTCAACCGACGCCTGGAAAGCTGCCCCATCACGGCGACGTTGTTGACCTCGGCGACCGCGGCTGTCTTCAGTTGGAAGTCGCCCGCGCTCACGTCAGCCGCTCGGTGAGGGCCCGCCGAGGTCGCGGCGGAAGCACCTGATTTTTGAATGGACGACAACAAAGAGCACCATGGCTCCCAACGATGCGCCTGACATCGTCATTCTTCCGCAGCGCGCCAAGCGACTCTCCTTCGATCAGTCCGGCAGGTCGACCGGATTGCAAAGCCGGTTGATTTCCGTCCGCACAAGTCCTTGCACGTCGCCGAAATTCGCGAGGGCTCTCAGACCTCTGAGCGACGAACCATTCCAGCGAACCACCACAATCGAAAGGTCTCCGGTGACCTGACTGCAAATTTCGAGCAGTGTAGCAAGACGCCCGGCCTGGTCGGACGATTCGTCCGGGAAATAGCTCGCCAGACGGAGTTCCCCCGATTCCATGGCGACGAAGGAGTGCGTATTGCCGGTGCCGCGCAAGATCGCTCCTTTCGCGCCAACTCGCATCCAGAGTTGAAAATGGGATCCGATCCAAGCATCGGGCGCCCGTGACAGGTAGGTACGGGCAATCGCCATCGTGGTCACCCGGTCGCCCGCCTGCACCCCCATATCGGTCTGATACCAAGGAGGCCGGCTGGCCGGGAAGTCCAGGAAGCAGCATTCCTTGACAACGCCGTCCGGTGCTTTCTTAAACAGTCGGGTCAAGCGATTCCTGAACTCCTCATGCGTGAGCTCGGGTTCGATGCCGATACGCCGTTGCGAGAGCTTGCTTCCGAAGGCCCGAGCACTCAATTTCGATCCAACATTTAGCCCGTTGATGACGTGTGCGAACAACTCTGTCATGCATGCTAACGGCCATGGCAGACCGGAGCGCCTGATATGTGCCCAGCGATGGCGGGCAAATTTCCCGGGAACATCCGCCCCACGGCATGACTCGCCAAGGCGCCGATCGCGAATATTCCGGTTACCCGGGTAGCGCGAACACCGTCAGGCTTCCGCCCAGATTGGTGTATTGGGAGAATTCCGGATATTCGTTGGCCGTGCCAGGACGCTCGCCCCGGGCAGCGCCTCGAGCCGTGAGCCCCGTACCAGCCCACCCGCCGCCGACCCCGGAGTAAACCCCGATGTATTGCCTGCCCTTGTACAGGTAGGTAAATACGTTGCCGATGATCCCGGAGGGCGTTTTGAACTTGCAAAGCTCCCGGTTGATGTTGTTGGCGTCGACGCACTTGAGATATCCCTCGAGCGTGCCATAGCAGGCGATGCCACCGGCGGTGACCAGCACGCCGCTCCAGATCGGGAATGTTTCGGGTTTGGACCGCACGATCCTGCCGGCGGCGGGATCCCAGGTGATGAAGCTGCCCATGTAAGGGCCGCTCGGTGCGGCAAACATGGAGAGCTTTCCGCCGAGGTAGGGCATGCCCGGCGTGTAGTCGGTGTGGAACGGCTCATAGTCCATGCACAGATGGCTGGTCGGCACGTAGAACAGACCGTTCAAAGGATTGAATGCGGCCGGCTGCTGATTCTTCGTCCCCAGTGCCGCCGGACAGATCCCTTTGGTGACGACGTCGGGGCCGTTGAGATCGGTCGAATACTTTGCCGAGACCTGCGGTCGCCCCGATCTCATGTCGATGCGCTGCGCCCAGTTGACCTGCGAATCGTACTTCTCGGCCAGGAGCAATGCACCATCCGTGCGATCGAGCGTGTAGGCGAAGCCGCTGCGGTCGAAATGGACGAGCGCTTTCACCTTCCGCTTCTTAACCTGAATGTCGGCGAGGATCATCTCGTTGGTTCCGCCGTAGTCCCACTCGTCGTGCGGTGTCATTTGAAACACCCATTTGGCTTGCCCGGTGTCAAGATCGCGTGCCCAGATACTCGCGGACCATCGGTTGTCGCCGGGGCGCTGCCGGGGATTGAAGGTGCCCGGGTTGCCGGTGCCGTAGTAGATGAGGTTCGACTCTCTGTCGTAGCTGTACCAGCCCCAGGTAGTGCCTCCGCCGATCTTCCACTGCTCGCCTGCCCAGCTTCGAAGGGAAGAGTCCTTGCCCACGGGTTGAGCCTTGCCATCGGCCCAGGTTGTGGTACGCGCCGGATCGATCAGCATCTCCTCGTCCGGCCCCGTGCTGTAGCCACGCCAGACCAGGCGGCCGCTCTTGAGGTCGTACGCGCTGATGTAGCCGCGCACGCCCCATCCTCCGCCGGAGATGCCCGTGATGACCTTGTCCTTGAAGACGTGCGGAGCGTTGGTGTTGACCGCCCCGAGCGAGGGATCGCCGTTGATGATCGACCACATCAGCCGGCCGGTCCGGGCATCGAGCGCGACCAACGTCGTGTCCGCCTGCTGGAGCAGAATCTTTCCGTCGCCGTAGGCGAGCCCGCGGGAGACGGTATCGCAGCACATCTGCCCCGGGATGGCGGGGTCCTGCTTCGGCTCGTATCGCCATACGATCCTTTGCGTGCCCAGATCCAACGCGACCACCCTGTTCGGAAACGGCGAGTGGATGTACATCAGATGGCCAATCACCAGAGGGTTGCCTTCGTGACCGCGCAGCACACCGGTCGAGAAGGTCCACGCGACCTGCAGCTTGCCGACGTTGCGAACGTTAATCTGCGTCAGCGCACTAAAGCGGTGATTGAGCTCATCGCCAGCCGGCATCGCCCAGTTGTCCGGGTTGGATGCGGCTCTGTCCAGGCTCACGTCGGCTTTCGTGAAGCTGGACAGGGCAAGTCCAATCACGAGACAGGCGAGCCGGTGCATCGAAGATGCCATCAGGGCTGCTGCCTGGGCAGCGCAAAAGCCACCAGCGCATCGCCCTGTCGAAAGCCGAACAGTTGGTTGCCACCGGCGGCCACCGCGATGTACTGGGTGCCATCGATTTCAAAGCTGATGGGCGGTGCATTCACCCCGGCACCGCAGTTGAACTGCCAAAGCCGCGCGCCGGTCCGCGAATCGTACGCCGCGAAATTGCCATCGCCCTCGCCGGTGAAGACCAGATCCCCAGCGGTGGCGAGCACCCCGCCGACCAGCGGTTGTGGAGTCTTCACTTGCCAGCGAATCTTGCCGCGCGTGCGCGTATCGAGGGCAGTCAGCGTGCCCCAGCTGGGGCCGCCATTGATGTCAAGCGCCGTGTAACGCACGGCTGGCTTGTCGACGGTCGCTGGGAGCTCGTGAACCGTGTATCGGACCGGCACGTGCAGGGCTGCCACATACGCCAGACCTGTGCGGAAGTCGTAGGCGACGGGCGACCAGCTTGCCCCTCCGGCAGCACCCGGTGCCATCACCACCCCTTCGGGCGTGGGTCGCTGGAACAGGTTGAGCTGCGGAACGAAGGCTTCAGATTTGTAGAGCAGCTTGCCATCGCGCCGGTCGAGCACATACAGCCAGCCGGTCTTGCCCGCCTCTGCCACTGCGGGAACGCGTTGTCCATCGACATCGGCATCGAACAGGACGGGCGGGCTGGCGACGTCCATGCCCCACATGTCGTGAGGCACTTGCTGGTAGTACCAGCGCAGCTTCCCGGTTGCCACGTCCAGCGCGACCAGCGATACCGTGTACAGGTTATCTCCGGGCCGCGTGACATCGTCCATCTGGGGAGATGGATTGCCGGTACCAAGATAAATCAATCCGAGCTCTGGATCCACGGCCGGAGTCGTCCATGCCGATCCACCCCCGCGTTTCGCCGCTTCCGGATACTCGGCGAGTGTGGCCTTCTCCCGGGCGATGTCGCGATCGAGCGGCGCACCGTCAGCGGTCGTGGTGCGAAACTGCCCTTCCCAACCACTCGCCGGTGTGGTGTCGAACTGCCAGATACGCTCCCCGGTGACCGCGTCGTAGGCGGCGTAGAAACCGGCGCGCTGACTTTCCCCGGCAAACCCGACCACGGTGCCGACCGGAGCGCCGGGGCGATCGGAGTCGAGATGCAGGCCGTACCCAACGCCGGTGATACCCATGATGACTTTACCTTTGTAAACCAGCGGCGCCATATTGGCGCCCACCCCCGTCGTGCCGGACACGTGCTGCTTGCGCAGGGGATCGTCCGCAGCAAACTGGTCGGTCGTCTCTGCCTTTCCGGCTAGCTCTCCGACCAGCGGCTTGTCCCACACCAGCTTGCCGGTCTTCTGATCGAGCGCGATCAGGCGACCGTCGACCGTGCCGACGAACACCTTTCCATACGCCACCGCAACGCCGCGATTTGCCGGCCCGCAGCACATCTTGTCGGTGCGGCGCTTATGTTCATAGCGCCACAGCTCACGGCCTGTGCGCGCATCGATCGCCGCGACGTGATTGTAGGGCATCGACAGATACATCACGCCGTCGACCACGACGGGGCTGGCTTGAAAGGTCGCCGATACACCAGTCTGGTAGATCCAACGAGGCGCGAGGTGCCTGACGTTGGCCGCTGTGACCTGCTTCAGCGGAGAGAACCGCTGGTTCGCGTAGTCGCGGCCATACAAGAGCCAGTTGCCAGAATCGGAGCCCGCGGCGAGTAAACGTGCGTCGCCAATGTCGACCGACTCGGGGCGCCCCGGCAACGGGCACAATGCGAGCGCTACGAGCAACAGGTGCCATGCGATCGCGGCATGCAGTTTCATTCGTCTTCTCCCATCTCGAAAATGATCTCCTGGTCGGCCTGGAAGGTCTTGCCCTCCGGCAGGAACTCGTATTGCGTCACGGCGTCGAGGGCGGTACGAGCGTGCGTTGCAGCCTGTGCTGAAGTCACCTGAGCTTTCGCTTACTTCACTTGCAGCTCGGTATCTGCGCTCACCAAGGCGATATTGGCGAAGTGCGCCTTGCCCTCTTGACGCTGGAACAGGCTTGCAGCGACGAGCCATACACGCACGATATGGCGAGGCGGCGGGCCGGCCATTGTCCGGGTGCAGTCTTCGAACACGTTGCGCGCCTCGGCAAGCCATTGTCCGAGGCGTTTCGCGCCGGACTGGACGACGATATGCGTCTGCCGCACGTGCCAGCTCGCCAGTGGGCAGCGGAACGTCGTTTCGAGGGGCAAGGCGGCGCTCCAGATGTAACTGATGTCCTGGCCGTTGTCGAACTCGACCGCGATGCCCAGGTAGTCGTGCGTGACGGCGGTGTCTTCGCGCAGATCGGAAGGCAGCTGGTCGACCCGCCACTCCCAGCGCAGGCGGGTATCGGCCGTCAACGCAATGCGTGCATCCTTTTGCAACACGGCGACGTCTTCGCGGGTCGTGCAACAGATGCCGTTTGCCCTGCCGTGATCACTGCAGGAGCGATAGGCCTCCGCCGGGCCCAGCATCCAGTGGTACCGCCATCCGTCAGGAGGTTCGGCTGCGGTGCGGATTCGGTCGATCTCCGAGTCGATGAGCCCTTGTACATCACCGCGCGCGGCAATTTGCTTCAGGCCCTTCAAAGTCGGGCCATTCCATAAGATCACGGCAACCGACAACCGGCCGCTGACGCGAGCGTAGGCATCGAGTGGTGTCGCCAGGGTTCCGGTCTGGTCCGCCCATTCGCCAGGCAGGTAGCTCGCGAGATACAGTCGCCCCGACTCGAAGGCAAAAAATGAATGGGTGTCCCGGGTGCCGCGGAAAATCGTGCCTTTGAGCCCCACCCGCATCCATAACTGAAAGTGCGCCCCGGCCCAGATATCGAACGTACGCGACAGGTACGTGCGGCCGACCGCCAGTGTCGTCACCCAGTCGCCTGGAGCAAGCTCGATTCCGGTATCCGTCCACGGCGGCTGGGTCGCGGCGAGATCCACGAAGAAGCAGCCTCGGACCAGGCCGTCGGGCGCGCTGCGAAGGAGACCTGTGAGGCCGTACCTGAACTGCGCGCGCTCGAACTCCTGGTTCGCGTCGGTATGTTCGGGCCGGAGGCGGCGCGCGACCGCACGCCCGGTTAGCCTCGAAACGACGTTCAATTCCGTTGCGACCTGTGCAAGCGCTTTCATGCGCATTCGAAGCCTCCGTCCGGAGCACACCCAAAGCGAGGGACTTTGGTGAACTCTCCTGACGGCATGCTACTGGGCGTCGATGCGGGTTAAACCCGATCCCTGCCCGGAAACGACGGGGAAATTTCCCGGAATGCCTCGGGGAAACCACTCACTCCACGAAAATGGTCAAGAGGCTTGCCGAGGAAGACGACCGGCCTATTGATCAAAGGGCGGGTAGAACGGCATGCCGTAACGCTCGACGATGCGTTTCATCTCGCCGTCCTTGAGCAGCGCTTCGAATTGTTCATCCAGGAAGCGCTTGAGTTCGGGCTCTTTCTTCTGGATCGCCCACGCGCCGTTCCAGCGCTGTCCCTTCGCCGGAACATAGCCGGGCACCATGTTGAACTCCGTCTGATAGTCGCGCTTGAGGGTGGCGAGGGCGCCTGTCCACAATATCGCCGCCTGCACCTCTCCCTGGACCAGGCCGTCGATGAGCCGCTGGTTCTGGTAGTAGAGTTCGTGGTCTATGGCGTTGACCCGGATGTACTCCTCCATCGGGCTGAACATCAGCACGCCGATCTTGATTTTCTGCCGTTTGATTTCGTCCAGCGTCCTCACGTGCACCGCGTTGCCCTGCACGACGAGAACGAACCCGAGGCCGAGATAAGGGCGCGTGAACGTCAGCTTGTGCTTCTCGACCTGGTCGTCGTCCCCGGTGATGACCAGGCCGGTGAAGAAGTCGCAATACCCCTTGTCGATGCCCCTGCGGAACTCGCGCCCGATGCCGGCGAACGATCCGGTATTGGCCCACACGACCTCCACGCGCCAGCCCTGCCGCGAGGCGATGGCGCGGGCGATGTCGAGGTCGATGCCGCTGGCCCCGTTCTCGACCCGCTCCGAGAACGGATAGAACCAGGCGTCGGCGCAGGCGACGAGACGCTTGAGTTTCGTGGCCCGCGTCAGGGCATCTACGTTCCTGAGTTCTTCCGGAATTTCCGAAGTGAAGCTTTCCTTGTAGCCGCCGAGCCAGTAGCGATCGTGCATCGGGTTGAAGCCGGCCGCCTGCCCGTGTTGACCACCGACGACGATTTCCGTATCGAGCTTCTCGATCGGCTTTTCCTGCGCGTCGCAATGGATCGATGCGAATGCCACCATGCAGGCGAGCGCCATGCCGACTACACGTCCGCCGACGAACCTGCCGGGGGAGCTCTTGCGCGGCGTCTTATTCATATAAGCCGAACCCGATCACCGCGTTGCCCGCCGGCAGGTTGAACAGTTTGTTCCCGCCCGCGGCGACGACCACGTGCTCCTTGCCGCCGGCCTCGTAGACCACCGGCGGCGCGTTCACGCCCGCTCCGGTCTGGAAGCGCCACAGCAGCTCGCCGGTGCGGGAGTCGCGTGCCGTGAAGTATCCGTCCGCTTCGCCCATGAACAACAGCCCGCCGGCAGTGGTCGTGATGCCGCCCGTGAAGGGCTTGCTCATGCGGTCCTGCCACACCAGCTTGCCTGTTGCCGGATCGATTGCGCTCACGGTGCCGTAGGTTTCCACGCCCTTCGGAAAACTGAGCACGTTGACCAGGTTTCCCTTCGCGTCGGGCTCCAGCGTAAACTGGCTCGGAAAATGGCTGCCCGCGACATACGCCCACCCGGTCTCGGGGCTGAACGATATCGGCGGCCAGTTCGCACCACCCGCTTCGCCGGGCACCGCCATCACACCTTTGGCATCCTTCGCGCGCTGGAACAGGTTGGACTGCGGCACGAAACCTTCCGAACGGCGGATCACCTCACCGGTGATCCGGTTGAAAAAGTACATCCACCCCGATTTGGTCGCCTGGGCAATGCCAGGTACCATCTTTCCATTCACCGGCACGTCAATCAGCATCGGCGACGAGGCCAGATCGTAGCCCCAGATGTCGTGCGGCGTGACTTGATGGCACCAGCGCATCTCGCCGGTCCTGATGTCCAGCGCGATCAGCGACGCGGTATAAAGATTGTCGCCCGGTCGGTACAGATCGGCGTAAGGCGCCGCGTTGCCCGTGCCGAAGTAAAGCAGCCCCAGTTGCGGATCGAGCGCGGGCGAGGCAATGATCGAACCACCGCCACTTTTCCACGCGTCGCGGAATTTCTCCGTATTCGCCCGCTCGGCGGCCAGATCACGATTCAGCACATCGCCCATCAATGTCTTAGCTACGAATTCGCCCTCCCAGCCGTGATCCTTCGTCGAATACCAGCGCCACGCAAGCCGGCCCGAGTCCGCCTCATAGGCCGAGATAAAAGCGCGCAGTCCGGCCCGCGTACCGGATCGGCCAATGGCCGCCAGCGCCTTTTCGTCCTCGTCCCCAAAAAAACTCGTGTATCCCGCGCCCGTCGTGCCGACAATGACCAATCCGTCGTAGACCAACGGCGCCATATTGCCCATGAGGCGCGTCCACTTGGAAATCTCATCTTTGGAAAGATTGCGCATGTTGCGCACTTGCTGTGGCGCGTCCGGCAAACCCGTCGCCGGGTCGAGCACCGGCACGTCCCACACCAGCTTGCCGGTGTCGCGATCCACCGCGATCAGCCGCGCGTCGGCGGTGATCTCGTAGACTCGTCCGTAGCCGATCGCCACGCCCCGGTTGTGCGTCCCGCAGCACAGCTTGTCCGTTTCCATCTTGTGCGTGTACTTCCAGCGTACCTCGCCGGTGGCACCATCCAGCGCCACGATATGGTTGCGCGGTGTCGTCAGATACACCACGCCATCGCGCACGATCGGACTGGTCTGGAACGTGCCGTCCACGCCGGTCTGGTATATCCACTTCGGAACGAGCCGCGACACGTTCCCCCGATGGATCTGTTTCAATCCGGAGTGGCGCTGGTTCGCGTAGCCGTGACCGTACGTGAGCCAATCGGCATCGTTCGCCGCCGCGCCGCGCAGCTTCTCCTCGGTATCCGCCAGCAGCACCGATGGCGTTGCGAAGACTACGATCAGGCAGAGCATCCGGAATAACCGCGAGCCGCGGACGAGAAACGGAAGACGCAAAGATTCCGGAACCATGGGCTCTGCTGCTCCATCAATGGATCGAAAACAAGAAATCGAGAAATGAACCGAACGGGTCTTCACGACTGAAGACCGTCTTATGGCTTCAATTGCCCGCGGATTTCCCCGCCCTTGTTCGCGTCGCTGTGGACATTGACGTAGAGGTTGCCCGCCTTGAAGGCCTTGTACTGGTCGTCGGTAAGTTTGGCGCCCGCCGGCACGACCCACTCGTTGTCGCCTTTTTTGATCAGGGGAACTGCTACTCCGCCGTTCTGTCCCGGCGCTGCCTCGTGGATGTGCGCCATCGTGCCATTGACGCCTTTCGTGGTTACGCTGCCGCTCACGGACTTGTCTTCGCCTACCGTGATGCTGCCGCTACCCGAGGCGGACGTTTGCACCGACGGCACTTCCTGGGCGCCGCTCAATGTCACTTGGGTCGTCTCGGCTATCGCCATCCCGGTTGCCGCAACGAGCACGCCCGCCATCACGATGACGCCAGTGGATGCGATGCCTGCTTTTCGAAGAATTGAATTCATATGCTCCTCCATCGATTGATAAAAGCGGGTTTGTTGAACGAACATGAACTCATGTCTTCCAGGGGATGCTACGTAGCGCGAAAGCGGGCTGCACCCGACCCTTGCCCGGAAACGACGGGCAAATTTCCCGGCAAAGCCGGGACGGCTTACCCGGAACCCGGAGCGGCATTTAGAATGATCCCGACGAAGCCGCGCGCCCGGTTGCCGGCAGCTCGCAAGGTGATCCATGAACCTCAAGACGTACCTGATGACCCGAATCGTGCTGATTGCCGCACTGTGTCTGGTCGTGACTACCGGTTACGTCCTGTGGGCGGGGGAGCGCGAGTCGCAGCGCAACTCGAACCGGACCCTGGACGTGGTCGCCAGGCAGCTTCACGCACAGCTCACCAAGATCGCCGCCGGGTTCGACCGCCCCGATCGCTTTCCGTACCTCGATCCGCTCCTGGAGTCGGGACTGCTGGCCGGCTTTTGCATCAAATACGTTGGTCCCGAGGGAGAACTCAAGCAAAGTAGCTGCAGGGGCTCGGACAAGGCGCAACGGGTCCCGGCCTGGTTCGCCGCGGCATATCGCGCGAGCTTCAATCCCGGGCAGGAAATCGTCCGGGATCTCTACTGGCGCGACAAGGCCTACGGCAGGATCAGCGCCGTGGCGGATGCCGAAGGCCAGATCGCCGAAGCCTGGCGAAATGTAAGTGCTTTGCTCGGACTGACGGCAATGACGGTCCTGGCGCTGTGCCTGCTCGTGTATTTCGCGATGGCCAGGGGCCCTGCGACCAACGCGCGAAATTGTCCTAGGCATCGAACGCCTGGAACGCGGCGACTTGTCGGCTCGTCTGCCGCAGTTCGAGCTGATCGAGTTGCAGAAGATGAGTGCCGGCTTCAATCGGCTGGCCGGCAGTCTCGAGCAGACTATCCTGGAGCGCACCGAGCTGATGCGCAAGCTCGTCAACCTGCAGGAAGAGGAGCGGCGATTCCTCGCGCGCGAATTGCATGACGAGTTCGGACAGTGTCTCGCGGCCGTCAACGCGATCGCCTCTGGATTGATCCAGACCGCCGAGCAGCGCTGTCCCGAACTCGTCGGTGAGGGAGACAGGCTGGCGCGGACCGGCGCACATATGATGGAGGTGCTGCGCAGTATGCTTCTGCGGCTGCGCCCAGTCGGTATCGAGGAGCTGGGGCTCGTCGACAGCATCAAAGGCCTGGTTGCTCAGTGGAAAGGCGGCAGTGCGCGGATCGAGCTGGAAGTCAAGGGCAACTTCGATGATCTCCCCGAAGCGATTACGATCGCCGTCTATCGGCTCGTTCAAGAGTGTCTGACGAATGTGTCGAAGCATGCCGGCGCGACAAAGGTCAGGGTAAAGCTCGAACGATGCGAGCCGCCCGCTGGGCGATCGGAAGGCAGCATCGATGTTCTCGTCGAGGACAACGGAGTGGCCGATGCGGCGGGACTCTCGCTTAGCCCGAAGCTGGGATTGCTCGGGATGCGCGAGCGCGTCGCGGCACTCGGCGGGCAGTTGATGCTTCAAGCCCGCCAATCCAACGGGCTGACGGTACGCGCGTTGCTCCCCGTCACTTCCGTCACACGAGAGGCTGAGAGGACATGAACTCGCAGTCGATCAGGATATTGCTTGTAGACGATCACGCGATCGTGCGGGAGGGTTATCGCTCGTTGCTCGAAAAGCAACCGGGTATGCAGGTGGTGGCCGAGGCCGCGGACGGCGACGCGGCCTACGCGCGTTTCCAGGAAACTTCGCCCGACGTCGTCATCATGGATCTGTCCATGCCGGGGCAAGGGGGACTGGAAGCGATCGTCCGCATCTGCAAACGTCTCCCGAGCGCCCGCATCCTGGTGTTCAGCATGCACCAGAACCCGACCTTCGCCATTCAGGCGACGCAAGCCGGTGCCAAAGGATATGTGACCAAGAGCAGTAACCCGGACACGCTTATTCGCGCCGTCTACGATATTTACCGCGGACGGCACGCGCTAAGCCCCGACATCGCCCAGGCGTTGGCGCTCAGCAAGCTGGGCGGTGAGCACGAGGCGCTGGCCGAGCTGACCGTGCGCGAGTTCGAGATTTTGAGAATGCTGGTGGAGGCGCAGGCCACGGATGAAATTGCCCGCGCATTGCACATCAGCCCGAAGACCGTGTCCAACTGCCACTACCAGATCAAGAAGAAGCTGGGCGTCGCAACCGACATTGAATTGGTCCGGCTTGCGCTGCGCATGAACGTCGTCGATCTGCTGGAGCTTACGAAGCACGCCTGAACCGCAACCCCGCCATCCTGATCAGGACATTCCTGATTGAATTCGCACGGAAGATCGGGAACGGGAAATCCCATACCAAGCCAGCGCTGCCGGTAATGCACAGGTGACCTGTCCCTGCTGATCGGGAGCAGTCCAGTCAGGCAATTTTCCCTGTAACGCCCAGGTTACATCCCGGCACGGCCTTTCTCTCTTTGCAGCGGTACATCGGTCGGCGATTATCGATTCGCGTGACTGATTGCACGCACGCGCCAGCCGAACCAAACCGGGTTCGAGCTCAAGCGCGACGCACACATCGTCAATATTTCGGAGGAACATAGTTATGAAATCGATGGTCTTGACCGCCATGCTTTTGCTTGCCTCTGCAGCGCCCTCTGTTTCATTTGCATCCGAGCTACCTCACCAGCAATTCGATCAACAGATCAGGGCGAGCGTTGCGCCACTGGCGGGGAAGGAGATTGCGGGGTTGAAAGTCCTGTATCTGAGCAGTGATATAGGGCCGTGGCTGGATACCGGTCTTGCGCTCAAGCCCGGAGACAAAGTCACGATGATCCTCAACGGGAAGATGTGGCTGTCGCGCGCCTACAACCTCTCGTTTGAATCCCAGATAGCAGTGTGGGCCAGAGTGGGCGAGCGTGGACCTCTCTTCAGAGGGACGGAAACCAACACATTTGTCGCGAAGGAGACCGGCACGCTTCAGTTGAAGACTTATCCTGGCCAACGATGGCTCGATACTTCGGGCCGATACGCTGGAGAGCCTGCACCCGTCAACCCCGACAGCGGCGGCGGAGCGAGCGTTGCCATACTGCTCTGGAGTCGAGACGCCAATGTGCCGGAGCAATTACAACGAATTGCGGACAAGGACGCCACCGCACAGTGGGCAACGGCGGAAATCAAACGCCAGATCACGCCAGAGAGAAAACTTCCTGCCGGTTGGTATTACACCTGGGAGCTGGGTCCGTCGCAGATTTTCGGGGAAGTGGCCGAACCGGCCGGCGATGACGCGCCGAAACGGGCAATCGATCTGCATATGAAGAACGATGTCGCGATCGTGAAAACCGACGTATCCGTCGCGCTGACGCCAACTACTACGCTTGCGTGGAAGTGGAAAGTGGACAAGATTCCGGCATCGGTATCTGAGAACTCGCTACCGACTCATGACTACATGAGTATCGCGGTCGAGTTCGACAACGGACAGGACATCACGTTCATCTGGAGCCACGACCTGCCGGTCGGCCAGAGCTTTCGCTGTCCGCTTCCCGGATGGGACTTCAGGGAAACCCATATCGTGGCCCGGTCCGGGACGGGGGACCTGGGCAAGTGGATCAGCGAACAATATAATGTCTTCGACAATTACAAGAAGGCCGTGGGAGGAACGATGCCAAAGCGGATTACCAAAGTCTGGCTCATCGCCGTGAGCCTGTTCCAACAAGTCGAAGGCATGAGTCAGTTTGGTGAAATCGTCCTGAAGGATGGCGCAAAGGAGACGCGCGTTTTTGCTGACAATGAAGCGCTAACCCAGTGGGATGTTGCCACAAGTAGATAGAAGTTTTTCGCGAGACCCACTTTCGCGAATCGCGTCGGCGCCAACGGAGTTGCTCCGGGGACACGCGAAATCCCGCTGAGGTCTTCTGCGAGAAGATCAACGGCGACTTCGCGTGTTCGTGGTACGCGGTCGACCGGACCGGGAACGAATAGGGTCAGATTGAGCTGTGCACGAGCGATCCTTAAAGGGTCTTTTTGCCTGCCAAAAACGCGCCTCTAAGCGCTGGAAGCGGCACTTTTTCTGACCCTCTTCTCATTCGATCAATGCGTTGCCGTGGTCCGACCAGGATCACCAGGATCAGTCCTTTTTCTGATCCTGGCATCGGTGCATTACTTCGCCGGCTGCTTCAATTCGACGATCACTACATCGGTATCCGTATCACCGATGTTTTCGCCGATGTGGGTTTGTCCCTTCATGAATATCACGTCGCCGGCCTTGAACTCGCGATTTACCGTCTTTCCATCGGGGAAAGTCAGCTTGCGCTTGAAGGCGCTCAGCGCATAGAGCACAAAATCCGGGTGCTCGTGCGTATTGGTCTTCTCACCGGGCTTGTCGTGGTACTCGAGAACGCGCACCCGTTCGTTCTCGATCCGGAGTTTGTACTTGTCGGCGTCGGTAACCAGGGGATCTGCAGCGTAGCTTGAACCACCAGATACCAACAGAAAACTTGCAATCGCGAGCGCTTGCTTCATCGATAAATCTTCCTTTTTTGTTAGTCAAACGTCAGCACCACCAAGTCGCGGTGGTCCGACCAGGATCAGCCTACACTACGGGGCATCGCTTCGTCACATCCAGCGGGCGGCCAAAGTGGCGCTGGAATCGCTTTCGCGCTGAGATCGAAGGCCCGGAACAAACGGGGGCAGATTGAGCTGAGCACCGCGATCTTTAAAGCGCCCTTTTGCCTGCCAAAAACGCGCCTCTAAGCGCTATAAGCAGCACTTTTTTTGGCCCTCTTCTCTTTCGATCAATGCGTTGCCGTGGTCCGACCCGGATCGCGGCACTAGATTGGCAACGTACCAGCATTTTGAATGCGCCCGTTAACGTGCGCGTATGTTTGATTGAAAATTGATAAGACACGGAACATTGTCAATCGGCAATACTCGACTATGTCAGGGTTACGGCGATAGGTGCGAGGTAAGACTCGAGGATCGTCCGGGAGAGGAAATACCAAGCGCTTTTTCTCCGTAGACCCGACTACGCTTACCGCAATTTGGTACTCCGTTCCAACGACGCTTTCGTGTGTCGCCGTATTGCGGTAATCCGAAAACTCTTGTCGCCATGCTGGCGATTGAATCAGCGCAATAACCGGATCGCCGGCTCGCTGAGCTAGTAGCTGGTTCTCCGCAGTATCGAAATAGACAAGCTGGGGTAGCGGTATACCGAAATAAGTTAGGATTTCCCGGGAAAAAATATCTAGGGCGCTTCCAATGCAGTACCCAAATCCATCGAAGTGAAAATTGACACGGTAGATTAGGTCAAAGGGACTCACTTGGTGCGTTGCAGTGGCTTGCGTCTCGAGGTACTCGCGGAGAGTGTCTGCGTGATATTTCGCCGAGCGAAGTTTGTGTAGCAATGAAAAATGATATGTATCGTAACTAGCGCATACGTTGCCGGGAATGGCGCCGTTGGCGCGTAGATTCTGGATCGTTTCCTCCAACACTTCGCAGTCGCGGAAGGCATGGTAGGGAACAAAGTTCATTGGCGGCCCTCAGAGGAGGGGCTCTGTTTCCCGAGTTGAGCTCTGAGTTGGCCTTCGATGTCTTTCAAGTGATGAACGGTGCTGCACTCTGGGCAGCGAAACTCCCCCGTTTCTGGGAATGAGCGCGCGTCGGCGGGGATCGGGCTTGCGGAATCTAGATTGATCTGGAATATGTACTGATTCTTGCAACTACTGCATATCAGCAATGCACGGGCCGACTTGATGGACTTTGGATCAGCCAGAACTTTGGCCAGTTCTTCTTTCCCCAATGGCGCTGGCCACGGGAAAAGTTTAGTCTCTAGTGGTATCCATAATGCGTTCTGGCCTCGGAGTTCTTCGCCGATGGCCACTCCTAGCTCATATGGAACGACTCTCTCGATTGAGAGGGGGATGCGGGTCGCAACTATTACGGATCGCGTGGCCGATTCTAAGTTGAGGTGGCCTTGCAGAATTTTTATTGCTTTCCGTCCTGCGTGCTGCACGCGAAGCCAATGCGAGACTTCCAGTGGACCGGCGGGAATATCTCTTATTCCGAATACTACGGAGCACTCGCGGGTCGCCGGCGCGGCCCAGAGGCCTACGTTGTCAAAGATTCCAAAGCAATCGATCTTACCGTTGCCCGCGTCCTTGTGAGCGTCCGCAAGTACTGCAAACGAAATCTGAGGCTTTGCCATATTTGGGTTTGGATTACATAGGCATGTTGTGGAAGATTATGGAATGTGACAGTGGAATGGAGGCACGCCAAGTCTAACAAAGTCTTGGCTAGAAAATTGACAATAGCATTTAGTCGGGGATAACGCATGCCCCATAGCAGGGTTGTTTAGGCCAGAGTGCCTAGCCCATTGTGAGGTCGTGAAAATGACAACACTTGTCACTGATCCGTGACCGACTGAGGCCTGGCTAGCAATCCTTTCCCATGGCTCCATTCGGCCCATAAACGCATGGAGTCGTCATGCAAATTATTGCCAGTAGTGAGAGCGAGGCGCTGGATGCGCCCGCAGCGGCGCGCCTGCGCCTGCCTCTATTCTTGATAAAGAGGGCAGAAACGTGCGAGAACACAGTTCGCCTCTCTCCTAGGTACAGCGCAAGCGCGAGGGTCGGGCATATACTTTATAGCCGCACTTTGATCTACCCAACGCGAGTTTTCCTTCGCGTACCTTTCCTTTCTCTTTGCGTCCTTTGCGTTGAACGCGTTTATGGCCGGCCATCGGTCGGCCGTAACCCCTCGTCCCTAGCCCCTAGTCCCTCTCCCCTAGCCCCTAACGCTAGTGATTGTCCCGCGGCACGCCCTTGCTCGTGGAAATCCGCTGATACTTCACCGCCGGCTTGAGCACCATTCCCAACGAGAGTTCGTCGACCATGCCGCGCTGGATTTCCTGCCATGGCGTCTGGCTGGCCGGGCTCTTGAAGCCGCCCTGTTTCTCCAGCGCCTTCATGCGCCGCGAGTACTCCGCCTTGCTGATGAGGATGTTCGCCGTGCGTTTGTTCAGGTCAATACGCACACGGTCACCTGTTTTCAGAATGGCGAGGCCGCCCATGCTGGCCGCTTCCGGCGAGGCATTCAGGATCGAAGGCGATCCGGAGGTGCCCGACTGACGGCCGTCGCCGATGCACGGCAGTTCGGTGATGCCCTGCTTGATCAGTTTCGCGGGCGGTTGCATGTTCACCACTTCGGCGGCGCCGGGATAACCCTTCGGACCGGTGCCACGCACGAACAGCATGCAGTTGTCGTCGATCTTCAGCTTCGGGTCGTCGATGCGGTGGTGGTAGTCCTCGGGGCCGTCGAACACGATGGCGCGGCCTTCCCATGCATTCGGGTCTTTCTTGTTGGACAGGTAGCGCTTGCGGAAGGCCTCGGAGATCACGCTGGTCTTCATGATCGCGCTGTCGAACAGGTTGCCTTTGAGGTTGAGGAAGCCGGCTTTCTGCTTCATCGGCTTCTTGTAAGGCCAGATCACCAGCTCGTCCTGGACCGGGGTCTTCCTGCAGTTCTCGTACAACGTCTTGCCGTTGACGGTCAGCGCGTTCTTGCGGATCTTGCCGGCCTTGATCAGTTCGTTGACCACCGCGGGCACGCCGCCGGCGCGATGGTATTCCTCGCCCAGGTACTCCCCCGCGGGTTGCACGTTCACCAGCAGCGGGATGTCGTAGCCGATCTTTTCCCAGTCGTTGTTGTCGAGCTTGACGCCGATGTGGCGCGCGATGGCGTTGAAATGGATCGGCGCATTGGTCGAACCGCCGATCGCGGAGTTGACGACGATGACGTTCTCGAAAGCTTCGCGCGTCATGATCTTGGACGGGCGCAGGTCTTCCCACACCATCTCGACGATGCGCTTGCCGCTTTCGTAGGCGTTCACCGCGCGATCCTTGTGCGGGGCCGGAATCGCGGCGCCGCCGGGCAGTGACATGCCGAGCGCCTCCGCCAGCGAGTTCATGGTCGACGCCGTGCCCATGGTGTTGCAGTGGCCCGTCGACGGCGCGGAGGAGGCGATCAGCTCGATGAATTCCTCGTCGTTGATTTCGCCCGTTGCCAGCAATTCGCGCGCCTTCCAGACGATGGTGCCGGAGCCGGTGCGCTCGCCGCGGAACCAGCCGTTCAGCATCGGCCCGCCGGAGAGCACGATGGCCGGGATGTCCACGGTCGACGCCGCCATCAACTGTGCCGGGGTGGTCTTGTCGCAACCGGTCGTCAGCACGACGCCGTCGATGAAATAACCGTACAGCGTCTCCACCAGTCCGAGGTAGCAGAGGTTGCGGTCGAGCGAGGCGGTCGGGCGCTTGCCGGTTTCCTGGATCGGGTGCACCGGAAACTCGAAGGCGATGCCGCCGGCTTCGCGAATGCCCTCACGCACGCGATGGGCGAGTTCGAGATGATGACGGTTACAGGGAGACAGGTCCGAACCCGACTGTGCAATGCCGATGATCGGCTTGCCGGCTTGCAGTTCCTCGCGCTTCAGCCCCCAGTTCATGTAGCGCTCGAGGTACAGCGCCGTCATATTGGGGTTGTCCGCATTGGCGAACCATTTGCGGGAACGCAGCTTTGCGGGATCTTTTTTGATTTTACTTGCCATAGTTTTCTTCTCCTCGGAACGCCGGGTTCGAAAGTCCCGGTCGTTTGATGGTCACGGGTGCGGAGTAATTCTAACCGAGGCTCGCCCCCGGGGAAAACGGCTTAGTTGCCTTTCGTCCTTGCCTGGGCAATCATGCTCAGCACCGCATCCACTACCATCTTCGGATTGTCCGGCGAAACACCTTACATCGGCGGCCGCTCCATCTTGCAGCGTATCGGCGGGATGGTGTCCCGCGCATGGATCAGCGCCTCGGCCTTCCACCCCAGTCCGGTTCCTTCCGAATCGTGCTTCACGCCCGGCGCACCGGACTTGGCGAGGCCCAGCACATAGATCGGCGCGATCAATTGATGGTCCTCGGTACGCATCCAGGATTCCCCGCTCGGGCCGGCGTACTCCAGCCCTTCCATCGCGTAAGCCACTTTCATCGGATCGTCCGTGCCTGCCTTCTTCATGGCCGAGGCCAGCATCTCCATGGCCCGGAACACCGGCAGGTAATCCATATTCGTGACGCTGTGGTACTTCGCCTTGTACTCCAGGAGGGCTTTCTCCCATGCCGGATCGGCGGCATTGATGTTCCAGGCGTAAATGGTCTTCACCCTGCCCACGCCGGACGGCCCGATCGCGGAAGGCGTGCCAAAGAAAGCCGCGAGCAGCGTGTAGTAGTTGACGTTCAATCCCGCTTCGTTGCCCGCCTTGATCAACAACGACAGGTCATTGCCCCAGCTTCCGGTCATCACGCTGTCCGCGCCGGAAGCACGGATCTTGGCGACGTAGGGCGCGAAGTCCTTCACCTTTCCAAGCGGCACGAAGTCGTTCGCAACGACCTCGATGTCTGGCCGCTTTTTCGCCAGCATTTCGACCGAGGCGCGGCTCACCGCCTGGCCGTGGGCGTAGTCCTGGTTGATGAGGTAGACCTTCTTCACCGAAGCCAGCTTCGCGACGTAGTCGGTAAGCACGCCGACCTGCATCTCGGCATGCGATTCGAAGCGGAAATGCCAGAAGCTGCACTTGCCTTCGGTGAGCGCCGGGTCGAGCGCGCCGTAGTCGAGGAACAATACCGCTTTTTCCGGGTTGCGCTGATTGTGTTTTTCCAGCGCGTCGCTGAGCGCGTGCGCGACATTCGACACCCCCGAAACGACTAAGCGGATGTCCCGGTCGATAGCCTGTTTCAGGACGATCAGGGATTCCTGCGGATTACCCTTGTTGTCGAAGGGCACGATCTCCAGCTTGCGCCCGTCGAGCGCCCCTCCCCGCGCGTTGACAAAATCCGCGGCGGCCTGGAGATTCTTCAGCGTCTCCTCGCCCTGCAGCGCGAAAGGGCCGCTGAGCGAGCCGAAAAACGCGACCCTGATCGGCTCGGCGGATATCGCGACACCGCAGTGAAGAACAAACGCCATCGATGCGACGAGCCGCACGATGGCGGAAAATCTTTTCACCGCAAAGGACGCACCCATCGACCCGAGGCCGCCGAACCCAACCGCCTTCGTCACGAAATGCTCCTCCCGGGAAAACTCCCTCTGGGTCTGGAAATCGCCCTTTGCGCAAAGCATAACTGAATCGTCCGCGGACGTCGGTCCGAGGTCGCGTTTTCCGATCCCCGACGATCCAGTCAGGATGCGCGGTCGCTCTTCAGGCAGCAGCCTTCCAGGCAACAAGAAACACACCCAGAGCCAACGCCAGGCACAACGGGGAATACAACGCGGAGTCTAGCCAGGCGAACCGGCTGCCACGGACAGTCTTGAAGAAGCCCACCAGGCGGAAGTCGCCGATCGCCCGCAACAGCAGCAGCAGCGCCAGTCCGAAGCAGCCCCACTGGATAACCATCGCCGGGACGGGAGCATCGATGAATCCGGTGGCTGCGCCGATGAGTGCGGCGCAGACGAATAAACAACACGCGACGAGCAGCGTCGCTATGCGGCCGGGAACGAACGAGGGCGCGCCGCGCAACTCGGGAATGGCCGCCACCTTGGCAAACCGCCCGCCGAACGCCCAGTACACATGGACCGACGCCAGAAATGCAAATGTCGCGATCAACACAATGGCAAGGACTATGAGCATGACGACCTCAGCGGCTTGCAGCCCGCCGGTTGATGGGTTTCAACGCGATTTACGCAGGGCCGGGTTGAGCCGGTCGATGTCGGCCTGAACCTGATCGCGGCTGCGCTCGTAAATGAGCTCGCGCCCCATCGCACTGCCGGCGTAGCCCATCCCGTTACGGGTAGGGGAAAGATCGCATTTGACGTTATGGATGCCTTCGCCGAGAACGATCTGTATGCGTTCGGCGCGCTTGTTCAGCACAACCACGTCGAGGATCTGACCCGTTTCGGTGACACGTACCTTGATTTTCTCGTCGACCATGATTTTGTCCGTTACAAGGGGCTAGAAAAGTGTGTTTTTTAATAGTTGCGCGTGTTTGCTTTTCTTTGCGCCCTCTCTTTACCCCTCTGCGCCCTTGAGGTCAAACACTCAAGGGAACACTTGGAGCTGAAGCTGTTGCGTCAACGCTCTTGAACTGGATACAAAACTCAAGTGCCGGAAATCCAGCGTTGCAGCGCGAGCGTGATGACGAACGCCGCGACCGCCAGACACGCGAACGGAATGTGGCCGGCCCCGGCCAGCAGCATCGCGTCGAGCAGAGAGATGCCGGCGATCAGGCTCACCACGGCACGCGGTACGTCGCCTGGCTTGCGCCGGCGCAGGAGCCACAGCGCGTAAAACATCCATGCAGCCAGCAACAACAGGGGCAATGCGACGACCGGCTGTGCCGGCGCGAGATAAATTCCATAGATCGCCGGCACGGCCAGAAAAGCGAGCGGCCAACTATTCTCCAGACGACCGAGATGTTCTTTCTTCGCCGCGTAGGTCAGCCCGATCAGATAGCAGAGCAGGACCACGGCAGCGACGATCACTTGCCGGGGAACGATCGCGGTTACGGCTAACGCGGCTGTCAGGTACACCAACATCCGGCACACACCCATGATCAGCGGGCTCAGCGGATTGTTCTTGTGATGCCAGTTGTAGAACACGATGGCCGCAGCCAGCGCAAACCCCGCCGCGACCGGTCGCCATTGCGTAAACGGTTCATGGTCATAGCCCACCCAGGCAAGCAGGGCAAGTCCCGCAGCCATCATGCCGAAGCCGAAAGCATGGACCTGCGCCGCGCTGACCTCGCCGGAAGGAATGGGACGCTCCGGCCGCGCCTTCGCATCGAAGCCGTGATCGAACGCGTCGTTGAGGAACATGCCGCCGACGTAGAACAACGAGAGAGAGATGACCAGCAGCAGCAGACGGCGGTCCGCCGTTGCGGTGCCCGCCAGCGCCATGCCGGTGAGAACGTTCGACCAGACCGTCGGCAGATTGGACACGCGCCCAAGTTTCAGCGCGACGGACAGCTTCATGCGGCCACCTCTTTTATGATCGGAGTATCGCGCAGGCTTTCCTGTCGGTGGCTGGCGGCAATCGCGGGCGGTCGCATCCCCGCAACGGTACGCGGGGCGGCCGACGAGGTGGAGCAGGGGCCACATCGATTTTGATGGGGATGCGACCTGAGACGGACGCATGGGGCTGCCGGCCGCTAATGTCTGCCTCCGCGGTCAGATCCCCATAAACGCATGGGGCGCACCGTACGGCGGAGGAGGGGCCCCGCTTGCGGGGATCCGACCCGGGAGGCGCGCACAGGGTTCGGCAAAAAAATTGGCGCGCCCAATGTTCGGCTCCACGGTCGCATCCCGCAAGCGGGCCCCTGCTCCGCGCTTTGCCGAACCCTCCTCCGCGCTCCGGCAGACCCTGCTTCCTGCTCATGCCGCTAGAACCTCTTTAACCCAGTTCAGCTCACGCGCGATGGCCTGCTCCATGTCGCCGGCGCGCAGATGTTCGGGAAGGACATTCCAGGTATAGGTCTCCACTTCCAGATGCGCAGACACCGGATGCAGGCGATGGATACCGAGCACTTCGCTGATGAAGGAGCGCGTCGATGAGAATGCGCCAAGGTTGTCCATGAAAATCGGCACATGGCAGTGCACGCGCCATTCGCGTCCGTCCGCCTTGCCCGTTGCGGTCGCCAGCGCTTCCGGCAGGTCGGCGTAGCGCCTGATGCCGTCAGGGCCTTCTTCCACAACCTGGTGCAGATAGACCGGGTCGTCGAACTGCTTCAATGCCGTCACCGCTTCCTGCGTCAATTCCGGCAGGCGCAGGCCGGCGCTGATCTGCAGTTTGGTCACGCGAATGCCGGCGTCCCGCAGATCGCGAATACAGCCGGCCGGGTCTTCGAACTCGACCGCTGCGTGACACAGGTCCAGACACAGGCCGACATGGTCGCGCAGCGCCGTCGCGGCGGCCTGGCGATCCAGGCCGGTGAGTTCGCCCAGGCGGCGTACCGCGTCCGCACCGAACAGATGCCCCTGGAAAAAACGGACGCTTTCGTCGACCGTTTCCAGGAAACAATGCGGTTCCGGCTCGATCGCCAGCGCGATGTGCCGGCCGCTGCGGCGTTTGATCTCCACCAGCTTCGCGACATGCCGCACCATGTTGGCGGCAATGCGCTCGATGTCCGCGCCGCCTTGCATGGCCGGCTTGAACGCACCCGGCACGGTACTGATGCTGCCTTCGACGCCGTCGGGCAACAGTTGCACCAGCAGTTCCGCCAGTTCGTCGGTGTAACGCAACCTCTCTTCGTCGCGCCAGTCGGGAAGATAAACCTCCTCCTTGACCCGCGTGCCGTGGAAAGGTCCGTAGGGAAAACCGTTGATGGTAAAGACGTAGAGTTTTTTGCGGGCCAGGAATTCGCGGAACTCGGCGAGCGCATTGCCGCTGCTCAGTTCGCGCGCGGCGCGCGCCGACAGGCGCAGGCCTATGCCGAACATTACTTCCGGCGCCACGCGGTCGCGCACCGCGGGAAAGTAGCGTTCGATGTTGGCACGCACGTCGGCCCACGATTCGCCGGGATGGATGTTGCTGCAGTACGTCAGGTGAGCGCCGTCCGCGCCGATCTTCACTGTCCGGTCTCTTTCCGGCGCAGCCACGTCATCGCATGCAGGATTTCGTTGTTGTCCATGGCATGCACTTCTTCGCCGCGGCCGATATCGCGCAGCAGCGTGATGGTCAGTTCGCCGCCGAGATGCTCGCGGAATTCTTCGATGCCGCGCAGGATGATCAGACGGCTCTGCTCGTCGCGGGTCTCCATCGCCGGATGCCACAGGTAGAAGCCAAGGCGCTTGAGCAGCTTGTACACGCGCTCTTCACCGCCTGCCGCCAGCATGCCGATCTGTACCGAATAGCGCGTGTCGAGCGCCAGGCCGATCGCCACCGCTTCACCATGGCGCAATTCATGGGCGGTCAGCCCTTCCAGTTTGTGCGCCGACCAGTGGCCATAGTCGAGCGGCCGCGCGCTGCCGGTTTCGAACGGGTCGCCGCCGTGCGCGATCTGGCGCATGTGAAGTTCCGCGCAGCGCCGGATCATGCGGGCCATCGCCGCCGGCGCGCATTCGCGCAACGCTTCCGCGTTTCCTTCCAGCCATTCGAAAAACAACCCGTCGCGAATCAGCGAGACTTTCACCGCCTCGGCAATGCCGGCGATCTTGTCGCGCGGGTGCAGCGTGCGCAGGAAGTCGGTGTCGTTCAGCACCGCGAACGGCGGGGCGAACACACCAAGCAGATTCTTCATGCCGAACGCATTGATGCCGTTTTTCACGCCGACGCCCGAATCGTTCTGGCCGAGCACCGTGGTGGGCACACGGATGTGGCGGATGCCGCGATGCGTAGTGGCCGCAACGAAGCCGACCATGTCCAGGAAGGCCCCGCCGCCGATTCCGACCACGAAAGCGTGGCGATCCAGGTTGAGTTCGACCAGACGGCGCTGCAGGCTGGTCACGAACGCGGGGTCGTTTTTCACATGCTCGCCGCCCGCCACCACTTCCGGGTGGCCGACCAGTTCGAGCGACTCCGCGTGCACTTCGGCATAGGCGGCGATGTCATGTACCAGAGTCGGCCAGCTCGCCGCGACATTGGCATCCACGAAGACCACGATGCGGTGGCGCTTGGCCGGTTCGCGGCGCACGATCGATTGCACGAACACCGGATTGCCGCGCGCGAACAAATGCTCCGTGAAATGCACCGGATAGTCGTAACGAACCGAGAATTCTTGGGTGTAGACCGCCTCCATACCGGGCTCGGCGGTTGGCTTGACCAGTTCGACGCTCATTGGCTTCCTCTTGTTGCGATTGGCGGTGGTGGCCTATTTGAATACAACCGAATCGGTGCGCTCGACGATCGCCGGCTCTCCCACGCGCGGTGTTTGTCCGCGCAGCACGGAGTTTCCCTCGAACAGCATGCGCTGGTCGATCGGCGCCGGATTAAGCCAATGCTCCTCTCTCATCTGCCCGCTCTGGCCGAACGCCTTGAGTGCATTGCCATAGCAGATCGCCTCGACGTCCTTGGCGGCGATGCCCCGATCCAGCATCAGCCGTGCGGTCTTCGGCACCGCCAGCGGATCCGATACGCCCCAGTCCGCGCTGGAATCGATGAATATGCGGTTGGAGCCATACTTGCGCGCCACCTCCACCATGCGCTCGTTGCCCATCTTGGTGTTCGGATAGATGGTGAACGCCGCCCAGAAGCCGCGGTCGAGAACGTCCTTTACCGTCTCTTCATTGTTGTGGTCGATCACAACATGTTCCGGTTTGACACCCATCTCCACGGCGACTTCCATGCTGCGAATGGTACCGCTCTTCTTGTCGCGATGCGGCGTATGCACCTGCACCAGCATGTCGAATTCCTTGGCGAGCGCGAGCTGGGCGCGGTAGTACTTGTCTTCGACCGGGGTCTGGTCGTCGTAGCCGATCTCTCCGACCGCCACCACGCCCTCCTTCACCAGATAACGTGGCAGCACTTCCAGCACCTGTTCCGCCAGTGCCTCGTTGTTGGCTTCCTTGCTGTTGAGTCCGATGGTGCAGTAATGGTGAATGCCGAATTGTGCGGCGCGGAAGCGTTCCCAACCCACCAGGCTGGACAGGTAATCGATGTAGCTGCCGACCTGGGTACGCGGCTGACCGAGCCAGAAAGCCGGTTCGATCAGGGCAACGATGCCGGCGGCGGCCATGCGCTCGTAATCGTCGGTGGTACGCGCGCTCATGTGAATGTGGGGATCGATGAATCGCATGTTTAGTCTCCAGATAAACGAACCAGGTCAGGCGGAGCCGGCCAGCGTCTGCCAGCTCACTTTGTTTTCGCTTACGGCAATCGACAGTTCAGGATACGCCCACAATAACCCCGTCGCAGCCGGATCGGGCGAACTCGCCAGCGCCAGCGCCGCCGCATTACGTTCGGGAGCCGTGCCCTTTTCGAGAACGCGCCCGAGGTCGCGCAGCATATCGCCGGTGGCATGTGGCCCGACGCAGCGCCACAATTCGGGACTGATCGGACGCCCGGCCGCCCAGCGCTCGTGGGCATAGTCGCAGAGCATGCGTGCCAGGACGGGATTGGCGCGCCGGTCCAGATCGACGATCGGATGCAGCGTACTGCCGATGAACAATGTCTTGAGCACCATCTGGTTCCAGGCAGGCTCGGATAGTTGCTCTGCGGGATACGGATTGCGGTGCGCCACGGCCTCGAACACCGCCTTCATGTTGGTGCGTATCCCTTCCGCGGCACGCAACACGTAACGGGATTGATCCGGATACAGCGGCAGACCGCGATAAAAGGCCACGAGCTCGCCGACGTCGGCCGTGTTGCAGAGCTGGTCCAGGCGGCGCAGGAAAGTCGCGCCATCCGTGCCGGACATGAGCAGCAGATAAATGCGTGCCGCCTGATCCAGGCTCCAGTCCGACGGATTCCAGCCTTCGCGAGCCACGCCAGCCTGTTTCAGTTCCGCGGTGGTGGGCGCGAGGTCGGCTTTGCCGATCTTGCGGGTAACCAGGCTGATGGACCGGTATAGCTCGGTGTCGCTGCCATTGCGCAGTTTTGCCGCGGCATCGGCAAGCCAGGTTTGGGCATCGGCCGGCAGCCTGGACTCCAGCCATTGCTTCAGCAGAAGTTCGGGCGTCATGCCGCCACCTCTTTTAAGAATCTACGCATCGCAAAGGTCATCGTGTCGGTGGCCGGTGGCAATCGCGGGCGGTCGCATCCCCATCAAAAAACGATGGGGCGGCCGACGAGGTGGAGCAGGGGCCACATCGCTTTTGATGGGGATGCGACCTGAGACGGACGCATGGGGCTGCCGGCCCGCCCATGTCTGCCTCCGCGGTCAGATCCCCATACAAGTACCGGGCCCCTCTTCCGCGCTTCGGCAGACCCTGCTTCCTGCTCATGCCACCCTCCTCAGCATACTGCGTGCGGAGAACACATGTTCGAGCAGCAGGCGTTTCACGTCGGTGGCTGCCACCGGACCTTCCTGCAGTAGTTCCGGCGCCGACGTGATGAAGAGCGGGCCCTCGTCCGGACTGTCGGTCGGGCGGCCGTGCGAGCCTTTGACGAGCGTCGCATCCAGCGAGATCACGTCCATCAGATAACGAAGCCCAAGTTTTTTCTGCACCAGTTTCCACGCAATGCGCGCCTTGACCAGCGGCTGCCCGGGATCGAGAAACAGCTCGACCGGGTCGTAGCCCGGTTTGCGATGGATATCCACGGTGCGCGCATAGTCCGGCGCACGCGCGTCATCCAGGAAATGGTAATACGTGAACCAACTGTCGGCCCGCGAGATCGCCACCAATTCCCCGGAACGCGGATGATCCAGGCCGAACTCGCGCTTGCCCTCTTCGTCGAGAACGCGTTCCACGCCGGGCAGCGAGCGCAGCAGGTCGGCAACCTTGTCGACCAGTTCCGGCCGCGCCACGTAGACATGCGCGATCTGGTGATCGGCGAGCGCGAACGCGTCGGATGCGCCGGCATCGAGCTGGTCGCGCCCGAGTTCGTCGCGCACGCGCAGCCAGCCGGCCTGGCGCAGTGCGCGGTTGATGTGCACCGGCTTCGATACTTCGGTGATGCCGTACTCGGAGAGCGCGACGACGTGCATCCCGGCGCGCTGCGCCGCTGCGATCAACTCGCCGCAGACCTCGTCTACCTGCGCAACGTCGCGTGCGATCGCTGGGTGGTTCGGGCCGAGGCGCTGCAGGTTGTAATCGAGATGCGGAAGGTACGCCAGCGTCAGGGTCGGATGATTCTTCTCCAGCACCTGCAATGCCGACTGGCCGATCCAGCGCGTGGAAACGATGTCGGCTGCGGGCCCCCAGAAACGGAACAGCGGAAACTGGCCGAGCGAGCGCTGCAATTCGTCGCGCAACCCGGGCGGATGCGTATAGATGTCGGGAAGCTTGCGTCCATCGGCCGGGTACATCGGCCGCGGCGTAACCGCGATGTCCGCGGTCGAATACATGTTGTACCACCAGAACAGCTTGGCGCAGGTGAAGGATGGATCGCGCCGGCGGGCGGCGTCCCATAACTTTTCGCCGCCGACCAGGCGGTTGGATTGGCGCCACAGCCAGATCTCCGACAGATCGCGGAAATACCAGCCGTTGCCGACGATGCCATGATCGCGCGGCAGCGTGCCGGTAACGAAGGTGGATTGCACCGTCGTGGTCACGGCCGGCATAACCGTCCGCAACGGCCGCACGGCGCCCTGCTTCGCCAGCGCGGCAAGATTCGGTGCATGAGCCAGCAGGGCGGGCGTCATGCCGACCACGTTGAGTATCAGCGTACGATTCATGATTGGAGTTTAGCGCGAGGGATTGCGTTTGGGGGAATCCCGCCCGCGCGTTGCGGCGCATCATGCCCCGTCAACAAGCCCTGGAACGAGGACTATGCGCCGCCAGACGTGGGTTACAGGGACTCTTGCCGGACATCGGCGGGGATCTTTCCCCCCACCTCAACCGGTCTCGTTGCGCAACGCCTCGGATTCGGAACCGCTCGCGATCAGGCCGTGGCTCAGGGCTATGCGCACGACTTGTGCCGTATTGCTGACGTCGAGCTTGTGCTTGATGTTGGATTGATAGTTCGCCACCGTCTTGTAGGACAGGCACAGGATCCTCGAAATTTCCTGCAGGGAATGTCCCGCCACCAGCAGGCGGAACACTTCGAATTCGCGCGCCGACAGCGCGTCGATCGGATTGTCCCGGCCGGGCAGCATCTGCACCGCCAGTTCCTGCGCCATCGCGTGGCTGATATAGAGCTTGCCCTGCGCCACCAGGCGCACGGCTTCGACCAGCACTTCCGGCGCAGCCGACTTGGTGACGTAGCCGCGCGCGCCGGCCTGCAACGCGCGCGAAGAGAACACGGTGTCCTCGTGCATGCTGAACATCAGAATCTTCGCTTCAGGCAGCCGCGCGACGACGCGGCGTACCACTTCGATGCCGCCCATCCCGGGTAGATTGATGTCCATGACCGTTACGTCCGGCTGCATGTCGCAGACGACGCGGTAAGCCTCCTCGCCGCTGGCCACCTCGGCGATCACCGAGATATCGTCGGTGCGTTCAAGCAGGCGGCGATAACCCTCGCGCACCACCGCATGATCGTCGACCAGCACCACGCGCACCGGCGTAACCCTTGATTCGTTCATTGCTTGCCTTTCACAGGTATCGATGCACTTACGCGGACACCCTGACCCGGCGCGCTTTGCAGATCGAAATTTCCACCCAACGCCTCCACCCGCTCGCGCAGGCCCACCAGCCCCAGCCCCTGGTTGCGCAGGCCCGGATCGAAGCCGCATCCGTTGTCTTCGAAGTCGAAACGGACTTCCTCGCCGCTCCGATCGCCGCAGATAGGACGCGAAAGCGAAATCGTCACACGCGTTGCCTGCGCATGCTTGGCGACGTTGGTCAGGCATTCCTGCGCCAGCCGATACAAAGTAATGTTCATCTGTTCGCTCAGGTCGTCCAGTTCGCCCTGCGCCGCAAAACTGCAACGCACCGCTGGATGGCGGCGCTGCCACTGTTCCACGCCGTACTCCACGGCCGAGCGCAAACCCAGTTCGTCCAGGGCGACCGGGCGCAGGCGTTGCATCAAGCTGCGAACCACGTCGTAGACCTGCCCCGACACTTCGATGATCGCCTTGGCGCCGCGCCGCACTTCGACCGCGTTCTCGCTGCGATCGCGAATCGTCACCGCGTCGACCTTGATCGCATTCAGGCTCTGGCCCAATTCGTCGTGCAGCTCGCGCGCCAGGTTGCGGCGCTCCTCTTCCTGCACCTGCATCGAGCGCTGCGACAGCCGGCGGTTGTCTTCCAGCGCACTCGCAAGCTCGGTCTGCATCAGCGTTACGTCGGTGATATCCGCGACGTACATGTGCAGTTCGGGTTCACGCGTGGGCGAAAGCCGCGCCGACAATTTCGCCACCGCCTGTACAAACTTGCCATCGTTCCGCCTCAGTTGCAGCAGCGGCAATTCAATCTTCCCGCCGCGCAGCAGCGTGCTGCAATGCATCCCCCATTGTTCGCGCTCGACGTAAAACTCTTCGAGCGAACGGCCGTTCAATTCGCCCGCGTCATTGAATCCAAGCAATGCGGCCGCCGCCGGATTGGCAAGCTTGATCTTTCCGTCGATCGACGCCAGCAGATTGCCGGCGAGGTTCTCCATGAACAGCATCCGATACTGCTCTTCGCTGCCCAGGCGCAATGCCACTTGTTCCAACACCTGTCTTGATCGGCGCCAGGAGAACCAGGCCAGTGCCATCGCCATTGCCAGGACCGTCAGCGGAAGCTCGTCGACCTGGTAGGCCTCATGCGGCCCGGTGAGTTTCTCGACCCATTCGTTCAACTCGAACGCGCTGGACAACACGAACGTCAACAGCGTCACGGCACCGACCACGAACAGGTCCCGACGCAGGGAAGGGTGCACTACGCTGGCCGGGGACCCTTGCGGGCCGTTCCGAAAGGGTCTCATGAAAGGAAGCCGGAAGCACGAAGCGGACTGTAGAAGCTATATAGCGGAAGCTCCCCGGGCCAACAAGGGAAATATTCCCAAAGTCAGACGCCGTCCGGGAAATTCCACGCGCAACGACTTTGCAGCCCGCATCACGAGCATTCCGATGGCGCTGCGGCACCCCGCCGAGCCACACGTTGGGAATTTTTCCCAATGCGCTTGGGAAGCCGTCCCTGACGAGGGTCATGCTCCGGCACTTAGATTCTCTCACCTGCCCGTTGGGTTACCCTGCCAGGCGGGCCAGGCATGCGAGTCCGCCGTTACGGGGGGAGAGCGGTAAGCTACCGCCAGGTAACAAAACATAATAATAGAGAGGAATCAAGATGGTCGTTCACACTTGCCCGAAATCACGGGCATGTTTCGCACTTTCCGTTGCCCTCGCCTTTGCCTTCGGATTGGCCGGCGCCGCTGACAATCCGGCAGCCGAACTGGAAGCACCGACGGTCGAAGTCATCGGTACGACGCCGATCCAGGGAATCGGGGTACCGGTCAGCCAAGTGCCGGCGAATGTACAAACCACCACCGGCGCCGATATTCAGAAGCAGAAAACGCTGGACCTCTCCGAATATCTGGATAACAACCTCGGCGGTGTCACGCTCAATCATGGGCAGAACAACCCGTTTCAGCCGGACGTCAACTTCCGCGGTCTCACCGCTTCCCCGCTGCTCGGCACGCCACAAGGCCTGTCGGTGTTCGTCGATGGCGTGCGCGTGAACGAGCCGTTCGGCGACGTGGTGAACTGGGACCTGATTCCTCAGAACGCAATTTCCACCGTCACCCTGATTCCCGGATCCAATCCGGTATTCGGCCTCAACACGCTGGGTGCCGCGCTGTCCGTGAGCACGAAGTCGGGTTTTCAGTACCCGGGTGCATCGGTTTCATTGTCCGGGGGCTCGTGGGGCAGGAAGGCTGCCGAAGTCGAATATGGCGCTCACAGCGAGAAGGCAGACCTGTTTCTTGCCGGCAATTTTCTCGACGAAGATGGTTGGCGGGAGCATTCGCCGAGCCGCATCAAGACCGTATTCGGCAAGGTGGGATGGGAGCGGGAGGATACCGATGTCGATGTCTCGCTGATGCTCGCCGACAACAAATTGGAAGGCACGCAGGCGCTGCCGATCGGCTGGCTGGATACGCGCAAACAGGCTTATACCTGGCCGGACCGCAACGAAAACCAGGTCGCCTTTCTGAATGCCCGCGCAAGTCACTTTCTGACCGCCGACAGGCTGCTTGCCGGGAATGTCTATTACCGGCGCTACACGAACGACAACTTCAGCAGCAACGTCAACAACGACTGTGAGAAGCTTTTGCTGAATCCATTTGCATGCGCAGGTGGCTTCGCTTCCGGAGAGCCGCAGGCCTTCAACGATCGCAGCAAGATCGAGACGAACGGCTACGGCGGCTCATTGCAGGTGAGTTTGCTCGGCGATCTCGGCGGCAAGAAGAACAATCTCACCGTCGGTGCCAGCGCCGATCTCGGCCGGACCCGTTTTTCGCAGACCGAAGAAGAGGCGGACTTCACGTCTGATCGCGGGACAGTGGGCTCCGGGGTAACCACCCTCCAGACCGATGTCGATACCACCAACGACTACTACGGGCTTTATTTCACGGACGTGTACTCGTTCAGCGAGCGGTGGCATCTGACCCTGTCAGGCCGATACAACTGGGCAAATGTCACGATCAAGGACAGGACTGGACTGGACGCCCCACTCAACGGCGATCATACCTTCAAGCGCTTCAATCCCGCTGCAGGTCTGAACTTCAACCCGAGCGCGGCGTTGACCACCTATGTTTCCTATAGCGAGGGCATGCGCGCGCCGACGCCGATCGAGCTGACCTGCGCCGACCCAGCCGCCCCGTGCCGTTTGCCCAATAACTTCCTCGCCGACCCGCCGCTGGAAAAGGTGGTGGCCAAGACCACTGAAATCGGCGCGCGCGGCCGTTGGGCTGAAAGCTTTGGATGGAGCGCGGCGGCCTATCGCACCGACCTGAACAACGACATCATCTTCATCTCCAGCGGGGGCGCTGTGAATGCCGGCTTTTTCCAGAACGCCGGCAAAACCCGCCGGCAAGGGTTGGAACTTGGCATTCACGGACGCGTCCAAAAGCTGAGCCTGGCCATGAACTACGGGTACATCGACGCGAAATTCGTTTCCGCGCTGACGCTGAACAGTCCCAGCAACTCCTCGGCAGACGCCAATGGCGATATCCAGGTTTCTCCCGGCAACAAGATTCCCGGCATTCCGGTACATTCTGTCAAGCTGCGCGCGGAGGTCGATTTTACCGAAACCGTTTCGATGGGGACCAATATCATGTTTTTCTCTTCCCAGTATGCCCGCGGCGACGAGAATAACCAGGATGCCAATGGCAAAGTGCCGGGCTATACCCTCGTCAATCTGGACGCGCGGGTTCAGTACACCAAGCAACTCATGTTTTTTGGCCGGATCAACAATGTTTTCGACAAGGACTACGAAACGCTGGGCGTTCTCGGGGAGAACTTTTTCAACGGTCCGGGGCGGACTTTTGATGCCAGTAATGTGACGGGTGAGCAATTCCGCTCGACCGGTGCGCCGCGTGCGTTCTGGGTCGGTGTCAAGTACACGATGGGCCAGAAACCTTAAGGAAACCTGAATGAAAATGTTGAGAAGCTTTTGTTCGATATTGCCGCTGCTCGCGGCCTCGCTCGCCGTCGCGGGACCGAATGCCTATGTTCCCAACGAGGGCAGCGGCACCATCAGCGTGATCGACACGTCGACCGACAAGGTGATCAAGACCATTCCCGCGGGCAAGAAGCCACGGGGATCGGCGGTCAGCAAGGACGGTACCAAGCTCTATGTCAGCGACCAGCCGCACAACGCGCTGGTCGTCATCGACCTGGTCAAGGGCGAAGCCGCCGGCAAGATCGACCTCGGCGAATCGCCTGAAGGCGTGGGCATCTCGCCGGATGGAGAGTGGGTGGTCGTGGCCAGCGAAGTCACCAATGCGATCACCTTCTTCAACACGATCACCGGCAAGAAGGAATTCAGCGTCAAGACCGAAGGCAAGAACCCGGAGCATGCCGTATTCAGCCCGGACAGCAAGTGGCTGCTGGTCAGCGCCGAGGAAGCCGAACAGATCGACGTGATCAGCGTCGCCGAGCGCAGGCAGGTCAAGGCCATTCCCGTGGGCAAGCGCCCGCGCGGCATCGGCTTCCTGCCCGACGGCAGCAAGGCTTACGTCGCTTCCGAATACGTCAGCAAGATCTACGTGATCGACATGGCGAAGCAGGAAGTCAAGACCGTGCTTCCCGGCGGTAACTTTTCCAATGGCGTGGCGGTGCGGCCCGACGGCAAGCGCGTGTTCATCTCCAACGGCAAGGACGCCACGGTTTCGGCGATCGATACCGCGACCGACCAGATCATCGAAACCATTCCGGTCGGCAAGCGCCCCTGGAACATGGCGATCACGCCCGACGGCAGGAAGCTCTATGTGGCCAACGGCCGTTCGAACTCGGTTTCCGTGATCGACGCCGAGACGCTGAAGCCGATCACTGAAATAAAAGTGGGCGAACTGCCCTGGGGCGTCGCCATCCGCTGATCCGTTTTCTTACGTTCACCCAGTCGGCCCGCGGCTTCGTCCGCGGGGGTTTTTGTCCGTTCCGCACCGCCGTTTATAATCCGGCGCATTCTCACCACGGACAAAAACACAACAATGAAGACCCCTCAGGTACGCGCGCTGGTGTTCGACGTATTCGGCACCGTAGTCGACTGGCGCGGCAGTCTCATTCGCGAAGGGCGCGCGCTCGGCGCGAAAAAGCGTCTGGACGTCGACTGGGCCGCATTCGCCGACGCGTGGCGAGGCGGCTACCAGCCCGCCATGCAGAAGGTACGCACCGGTCAGTTGCCGTGGATGAACATCGACCAGTTGCATCGGCTGATCCTCGACGATCTGTTGCAGCAGTTCGACATGCGCGGACTCAAGGAGGCCGAAAAAGACCAGCTCAATCGCGCCTGGCACCGGCTCGCCCCGTGGCCCGATTCGGTACGCGGACTCAAACGCCTGAAGAAGAAGTTCGTGATTTCCACGCTTTCCAACGGCAACGTGTCGCTGCTCACCAACATGGCCAAGAACGCCGGATTGCCGTGGGACTGCGTTCTGTCGGCGGAACTGTTCCATCACTACAAACCCGATCCGGAAAGTTATCTCGGCGCCGCGAAGATGCTCGGCTTCAAACCCGGCGAGGTAATGATGGTCGCGGCACACAAGGATGATCTGCGCGCCGCCAGGCGCTGCGGACTGCGTACCGCATTCGTGCGACGGCCGAAGGAAAAAGGACCGCATGTGAAACAGGATCTCGCATCCGATCGCGCTTTCGACTACAACAGCGACGATTTTCTCGACCTGGCGGACCAGCTCGGCGCCTGAATTCCATCCGCAACGGCGGATGCATCCGCGCGCTACGGCAAACTATGGCTCGCCGCGTTGCTGCTCGGCTGCGGCGCCGCAACCGTTTACTTCGTGGTCAGGATTTGATGCGCCGGTAGCGCATCACGTGCGCGGGCACAGCTACGCCTGGCTGCAAACGTTCGTCGGGGTTGGGCGTGGCAACCGGGGCCGCGAGATCGAGCGTACCCGCCCAGATCGGCAACGCATAGTCCTCCTCGTCGTCGACCGGCGGGCCGGTTCTGACCTTGGCCGAGGCTTCGACGATGTCGAGCTTCAACACCAAGGTCTGATCGATCTCCTCCTGCTTCACGGGACGCAGGCTTTCCCAACGGCCGGGCACGATATGGTCGGAGATGGTTTTCAGCGCCGCGACCTTTTCATCGGCGGCGACCGGCTCGGCCGTTCCGAGGATCACCACCGAGCGATAGTTCACCGAAGAGTGAAACGCCGCGCGCGCTAGGACCAGTCCGTCGACCAGCGTGACCGTCACGCACAACGCTATGCCCTTCCCCGCTTCGGTCAGCATGCGGCTGGCAGCGGAGCCGTGGATGTAGAGCATGCGGTCCTTGCGGCCATAGCCGGTCGGAATCACGAACGGCTGGCCGTTCTTCACGAAACCGACGTGACAGAAGAAACCCTCGTCGAGGATCGCGGCAACGGTGGCGAAGTCGTGCTTGCCGCGCGCCGGATAGCGGTCGAGTTTGGTGCGATCGGAGAGAAGATCCATAGGGGCTAGGGGCTAGGGGCTAGGATTAAGAGTGAGTATCCCGAGTTCAGTTTCCGAATTTATCCAAAAGAGTTTTGTGTTTTTGCGCGTACGCGTTCAGAGATGCATTGCACTTCCCTAGCCCCTAATCCCTAGCCCCTAGTCCCTCATTCATGGCATCTTCGGGATTGGCCTGGGTGAAAGCAGATCCGGCGAACAGCGAACTACAGGCGGTCAGCAGCAATGCGACGAGCACGCGTTTCATGCTCCCTCCAGAAATAGAACCCGGGACGATTCTAACATCCCCCTCTCCCTGGCCCTCTCCCGCAAGGGGAGAAGGGATCTTGGATGCGCTTTAGCGGGCGACAAACTGGTCATCCGTTTTTTCCGTTCTCGATCTATCGAGAAGAAGGTCTGAGCGAAGAAGATCCTTGAGGTGCAGTGTATTTTCAAGTTCCCTCTCCCCTTGCGGGAGAGGGCAGGGAGAGGGGGTGTACCCAATCCACATAAGCGGTCCCCGTCCTATTGCTGTAGCGCTTCAGGGGAATCTTGTCCCCGATGCTGTCCAAGAGTAGGCTTTCCGTCGACCTGTTGGTATCGGGCACGATCATGACGTATGGGAGGTCTTCCGAAATGGAGTTGGTTCAACTATCCAGTAGTTATCACGTGCGCCGCCAGTTTATCCGTCAATTTGACGGGATATTTTCCGTCAATGGGATTGCTACTTCACGTTAGGCAGCACAATTACCGCCGTACCTTGCCCAATATGGCCGCCTCTATCCACGTCACGAAGTTTGCCGCTGCAGAGCGCCAGTTGCGGGCGGCCATTCGCCTGTTCTTCGAGGAGGAGGACGAGCTCGCCATCCATACAGTTGCATCCGCCGCCTATCGGCTTCTTTCCGATCTTAAGGATGATCGTGGCATGGACGAAGCCGCCGATACACATCTGACATCGATCTTCTACGCCGTTAGGAGCTACAAGCGTGGCACCTTACCCAAACACATGACCAGCAGGCCCGAGCTGATGGCCCAAATTGCCGAGCTGGCGGCGGTTCTTCCAATCGAAGCGGATTCGAGCATCAAGGATGTGAAGGTCTCCATCGACGCGGAGTCTGCTCAACGATACTGGCGGAATCGAAACAAGACGGCAAACTTTCTCAAGCATGCCGACAAGGACCCTAGCGCGACTCTCGCTGCGACCGATGTCGACAACGCGAATCTTCTAATGCAATGCGTCGGGGCGTACACAGACCTGTTCAAGGACCAACTTGCTCCCGAAGGCTTGGTCTTCTGGCTCTACAGCTGTGTGCGAGACGACGACCTGTCTTCCATCCCACCAAAGCTTCAACCGATTGCGACTCGCCTTCAGGAGATTCATCATGACGAGCTACGAGTTTTCTGCGCCGAGTACATACGCGCGCTCAGACACCGCCAGAGTGCCGCCTAACCCGCTGGTCAACCGGACCCGCTACAGTCGGCTTCGCCTCCTTTCGCGGGCCGGTTACCAGCAACGTTAGGGCGCTTTCCTCTTCAATCAGGCAGGTCCAAGAAGTGTTGCAATGCAAGTCGTCGGTTTCTTTGCGGCAAGCGCACGGTCGGAGTTATTCGTCTGCCGCTTCGTTTCAGGTTCTGGCATGCTTCGGCTGTAGCTCTGAATCCTTCTCGCTTCGCCAGCCAAATGCGTCGCCTCTCCGTTCCAGCCTCGCACACATGGCCAAAAGCAAAGAGGCAGCGCTTCTCGGAAGCAGGTCTGCTCCTGAAGAGCACAGAATCAGTCTTCGTTCGAGCGAGCCCGACTTGAAATACAAGACCAAAAACCAAGAATACAAAGAGCACGAGTTCGGCACAGTGGTTGTCACTCGGCTTCAATTTCGCGAGCGCCCTAACCCTTCCTTCAAGCGGACCCGCCTACGGCGGTCCGCTTAAGTCAAACGTTGGGCCGCAGAAATATGAGCATTAATTCGCGTGGTTCCAGGTTGAGTCCAAAGCAAGCCGTCGCTGGCGTGGTCATTCTCACCATCATCCTCATCGGCAATGGCGCGGTAGCAGTGACTGCAGCAGTCCAGACGCATCATCTTTTCGTTGCGGTCTCTCTGGTCACGCTGCTGCTTGTTGCGCTTGTGCTGTTGGTTCGCGGTGGTCGTATGCTGTTACGCAACGCTGTTCCGGGAGAGAGTTAATGCGGCCCAACCCGGCGCTCCAGCGGAACGTCAACTCGCCGCTGCGCGCCTCGTCGCCGTCCGCTGAGCTTGCACGTTGGGCATCAACACAACAAGGGAGGTAGAAAATGGCAAAGGGTTACAAGTGTCCGGAGTGCGGCAACTCCACGGGCAAATACTCAAAGGGTGCTTACCACTGCTCCACGGCTACATGTCACGCAGTTTGGTGGTCTGCATTTGACCAACCCTCGGCGGGCACACAACGGAAAGGCTACAAGTGCAGGTCCTGTGGCAACCAGACGGTGCATCCGGTAGCTACCGTCGCATCTGCCAACATTTGGCGTTGCAGCACGTGCGCCACAACCATTGTGGTAGCGGCGTAGAGTGAGCGGCCGGGGACATCGGTAACAAAATAGTCCGGGGACATGGGTTACACATTGTGTCGCTTTAAGCGTCCGTAAGCATCCTCGATGCGCATGTGGCGCTCAAGCAATCTTCCAAGCTTGAGTGGCCCGAAGTAGACATT